>JAZNCK010000051.1:0-8360 GCA_045587505.1 Acutalibacteraceae bacterium | reverse complement strand
TTTTGTACCGCCGTACGGCTCGGGTGCAACGATGTATCTTCGTCCCTATCTGTTCGGAACAAATCCCGTTATCGGTGTCAAGCCTGCGGACGAATATCAGTTCCGCGTCTTTGCTACACCTGTCGGCCCTTATTTCAAGGGTGGTGCAAAGCCGATTACACTTCGTGTATGTGATTTTGACCGTGCCGCTCCGCACGGAACCGGCCATATCAAGGCAGGTCTTAACTATGCGATGAGTATGTATGCGATTGTTGATGCTCACAATCAAGGCTATGACGAGAATATGTATCTCGATTCTGCGACAAGAACAAAGGTTGAAGAAACGGGCGGTGCTAATTTTATCTTTATCACAAAGGACGGCAAGCTTGTAACACCCAAATCAAATACTATCCTTCCGTCCGTCACCAGACGCTCTCTTTGCTATGTCGCCAAAGAATACCTCGGTATGGAGGTTGAAGAGAGAGAAGTGTTCTTAGAAGAGTTAAAGGATTTTGCCGAGTGCGGACTCTGCGGTACAGCTGCGGTTATTTCTCCTGTAGGCAAGATCGTTGACCACGGTAATGAAATTTGTCTCCCGAGCGGTATGGACGAATTCGGCCCGATTACAAAGAAGCTGTATGATACTCTTACGGGCATTCAGATGGGCAGAATTGATGCGCCCGAAGGATGGATTCACGAAATTAAGGTATAATAATTTCAGGTGATGAAAAATGTATTTTGATGATATCAAAATCGGAATGACGGTGAATATACCGTCTGCCGTTATCGAAAAAGAAAAGATGCTTTCTTTTGCCCGTGATTATGATAATATTCCTCTTCACACCGACGAGGAATACGCAAAAAGCACACCTTTCGGAGGGTTGATTGCACCAGGGGTAATGTCATTTATGTCAGTCTGGGCAAAGTATCTTGAAGTCGATTTGATCGGCGAGGAGCTTCTTGCAGGCAAGTCTACAAAAATCGAATGGGTAAGGCCTGTCTATCCGAATGACATTCTTGCCGCAAAAGCGGTGATTACTGACCTCACAAAGCGAAACAACAAAAACGGAATTGTTGAAATCTCAATCAAAGCATACAATCAGAACGACGAGCTTGTCCTGACAAATGTTACTGAAGCGATTGTGAAATGCAGAATATAAACCGTATAATTTTAGAAATCTCTGACATTAAACCTTATGTCGGAGATTTTTATTTTTATTTAAAATATTTTCATCTGACATATTATAACTGAAGACACAGGTTATAGGAGGTTCTCACACAGGGACAGAAACTTGTCGCTTTTGGGTGAGTTCGGATTTATGCTGTTTCCCTAAGTTTTGTTCGTCCGCTGAGGTGGACGGTTTGAAAGTCCGTGCAGTGCGCAACTTTCAGAATTTACATAAAAAAGCGGGGGGTTACTATTCTTTTGGTGCTTTGAATAGCTCTCACCTTCGACACCTCGTTAGTTATCACCGCGACGGTTGAAAAAAATCCGGTTCTGCCGAAAAAGAACGTTTTAGCAAAAACAAATCCGAACACTTTTTAATAAAGCGTTCGGATTGATTGTTATTTCAGTACAGCGTAGCCGCATTCACCGAGAGTAATTTCTTTTACCTTTTCATCTGTGAGGAGGTTGGTATATTCCTTATCAAGAGTTATGGTTTTTTCGCCGTCTGCAAAGTTGAGAATAAATGTGCAATCGCCTCTTTTTCTGACGCTGATTCCGTCGGGGATATTGAATACAGGTGCACCGAGATCGAGATCTGCCGTGATGTTTTCTATAAAATCTTCGGCAAAATCTCCGTCAAATGCGAATGCCGCATAATATGCCGTACCCTTGCCGTAATGGTTTTTTGTTACCGCAGGGGTGTTTTTATAGAAGTCATTTTCGTATCTGCCGAGAATTTCCGCACCGTTTTCGTGCAGGATATCGCAGATGTTTATGGCGGTATACTTTTTGCCGTTATACGAAACAGTGTTGGTCATTCCGTCGGGCAGTGAGTCTGTTTCTTCACAGACAACGCCAAAAACATCCTTGAGCTTATCTGCAGGGAAACCACCGAGATAGCATAAGTCATCTTTGTCGACAATACCTGTGAGATATGTTGCAATAAACTTGCCACCGGCGTTTACGTAGCTTTCTATTCTGTCGATTGTTCCGTCCTTGAGCATATAAAGAAAAGGTGCAATCACAATGTCATACTTTGAAAAGTCGCCGTCCATCGGGATGACGTCAACTGCAATTCCTCGTTTATAAAACGGCTTGTACCATTTGACACATTCGTCAAAGTAATCACGTTTGTTGTTATTATAACCGCAGAAAACTTCGGTTGCCCACTTGTTTTCCCAGTCGTAAACAAGTGCGACCTTGCCGTTGTAAGCCTTGCCGACCACGTCACCGAGCTTCTGAAGGTCTGCGCCGAGCTTTGAAACTTCACGGAAAACGCGAGTGTTTTCGTGTCCGCAGTGGTCAACCACAGCACCGTGGAATTTCTCGTGACCTCCACGGCTCTTTCTCCATTGAAAATACTGAACACTGTCTGCACCGTGTGCGACGGACTGGATTGCCGACTGTGCCTGACGGTAAGGCTTAGGAATTTTGTTTACATCGTGCCAGTTGACGATTGACGGCGTGCTTTCCATCATAAAGAAAGGCTGACCGTCACGCATAGAACGGAAGGTGTCGTGAACAAAAGCAGTTTCGACAGCTTCGTTTTCTGTTTCACCTTTGTCCCATGCAGGGTAATTGTCCCACGAAATAAGGTCAAGGTGTTTTGCGAAATCCTGGTAATCGATGCCGTCATACATCCGCATAAAGTTTGTGGTAATCGGTATATCGGGAGTGATTTCACGCAAGGGGGCAATCTCGTTTTCGTAGAAAGAAATGTGCGAATCCGAAACAAAGCGTTTCCACGCGAGTTTCATCGCAACAACGTGGTTTTCTCCTCTGTCCTTCGGAGAGTTTATCTGTGACCAATCTGTCATCTGGTGACTCCAGAAACCGTTCCACCATTTTTCGTTGAGGTCATCAAGGCTTTTATAGTGAGCTTTCAACCAATCACGGAAAGCCTCCTGGCAGAGTTCGCAGTGGCATTCACCGCTGTATTCGTTGGAGATGTGCCACATTCTGACTGCAGGATGGCTTTTGTATCTTTCAGCGAGCAGAGTGTTGATCTTACGCACTTTTTCCCGATAGATGGGTGAGGTCAGACAGTGGTTGTGTCTTACGCCGTATTCGTTGCGGATACCGTTTTCATTTACCCGCAGAACTTCGGGATATTTCTGTGCCATCCACGCAGGTCTTGCCCCTGACGGAGTCGCAAGAATGACATCCTTGCCGTTTGCGTGGAGCTTATCGAGAATACTGTCGAGCCATTCGAAATTATACACGCCCTCTTCGGGTTCAAGCATCGACCACGCAAAAATACCGATGGTCGCACTGTTGACGTTCGCAAGGTTCATAAGACGCATATCCTCGTCCCATATTTCGGGTGTATTTATCCATTGGTCAGGGTTATAATCTCCACCGTGAATGATGTAATCAAAAAACTTCTTATCCATAACACCAATCCTTTTTCAAGATAAATTTATTATACTATACTTGCAACGGCAAATCAAATGAGTTATAATTCTGATATAAAAGAAAGAGAGGGATTTTATGGAGAGGTATGACATCTTAATCGTCGGCGGTTCAACCACGGGATGTTGGTTTGCCGACAAAATGGCTCAGAACGGTGCAAAGGTGCTTGTAATCGAGAAGCAGTTGCCCGATGACGTTTCGCGCGAGTACGATATTTTCCACATGGGCGAGGCTGATATGATCCGCTTTGACCTCGATATTCCCGAAGAGGGAAATCCTGTACGTGAATTCCGTTTTGAAAACTCAGATATGATTTCACCTTACGGTACATTCAGAAAAAAAGGAGCTTACTCTCCCGTTATCGGTCTGCATAAGCATGATTACATAATGCTTATGGCAGAAAAGGCAAAAAAACGTGGCGCAGAGTTTGTTTACGGTGCAGAGTTCACCGATTTTGTATATGAAAACGGAAAAATTGTCGGTGCAAAATACAATACGGCTGACGGTGAACAGATTGCTTATGCAAAACTTGTTGCCGATTGCTCGGGAATACCGTCTGTCGCAAGAACAAAACTTCCCGACACGTCTGCTGTATGTAATTTCCAACTTACACCGCGAGATATTTTTTATGTTGTGCTTTATTATATTGAATATCTCGACAAGAGCATAGATCCGCGTTCTCTTGACGGATTCTTTATGCAGTATAAGGCGTGGTCCGCACCTGCAGGCGAGGGTTATGATGCAATTCTCGGTATAGGAGGCAGTTATTCTTACGATTATTCAGAAGAAGTTTTCAACACGCATTATTTAAAGAATGTCAGCTATCCCGAATACAAAGTTAAAAAAGTTGAGAAGGGTATGACACCGTATCACCGTTCGGTTTATTCTTTTGTTGACGACGGATTTATTGCGATGGGTGATGCCGCCTGTCTTACAAAACCGACCTGCGGAGAGGGTTGCACGTCATCATTGGTGCAGGCAGAGATTGCCGCAGACGTGATTTCAACTCTCCTCAAGGAAAATCTCCCCTTATCAAAGGAAAATATGTGGAGTATCAATAAGAAATATATGGTTGCGCAGGGCAAGGATTTTGACTTTATGCGTCCGCTTCTTATGGGTATAGTCACGCTCAACTATGATGAGGCAGAGTATATGTTTGAAAAAGAAATCGTTTTCAGTGACGCACTTTTCAGCGGAATGGACGGGGATGACCTTAACCTGAAACCTGCCGAGGTTGCAAAGTGGCTTGCAGGAATCACAGCTGCAGTCGCACAGAAAAAAATTCGTTCGTCTGCGGTCGGTAATGTTATAAAAGGACTCAGGCAGGCTCTTGAGATTGCCACGATTTATGACAAGTATCCCGACACACCGCACGGTTTTGCTGAGTGGAAAGAGAAGGCAGACAGTAAGTGGGCAGAAATAGGTTCACTTGCCGATACCTGCGACCCTGATATTCTGGAAAAATTAGGCTATTAACCTTATAGGTAAAACAAAAAGGAAACACCAAAAAACGGTGTTTCCTTTATTTTTATGCTTTCGGTATGATACGTGAATTACACGTTGAAGAGGAAGTGAACAACGTCGCCGTCTTTCATCACGTATTCCTTACCTTCAGAACGGATAAGACCCTTTTCTCTTGCTGCTGCAAGGGAACCGCATTCCATAAGGTTTTCAAAGCTGATAACCTCTGCACGGATGAATCCTTTTTCAAAGTCAGAATGGATTTTACCGGCTGCCTGAGGAGCTTTTGTACCTTTTTTGATTGTCCACGCTCTTACTTCGGGAGTACCGGCTGTAAGGTAGGAGATAAGGCCGAGAAGGTCATAGCTTCTCTGGATAAGAAGATCAAGACCGCCTTGCTCAATGCCGAGATCTGCGAGGAACATTTCCTTTTCTTCCTTGTCAAGACTTGCGATTTCCGCTTCCATTTCAGCACAGATGGGGAGCACCTGTGAACCGTCTTCTGCCGCAATCTTGCATACAGCGTTGAATCTTTCGTTGGTCTGGATGCTGTTTGCGAAGTCATCTTCGCTCATATTACAAGCGTAGATAACGGGCTTTGAGGTCAGAAGTGCGATGTCGCCGATAATTGCTCTTTCTTCGTCGTCACATTCAATGCTTCTTGCAGACTTGCCATCTTCAAGGTGAGCCTTGAGTGCCTTGAGGAATTCGTATTCCTTTGCAAGACTCTTGTCGCCCTTCATTGCCTTTGATGTTCTGTCGATACGGCGTTCAACCATCTCGATATCTGAGAAAATAAGCTCAAGGTTGATTGTTTCGATATCCCTTGCAGGGTCGACACTGCCGTCAACGTGGATGATATCGTCGTTTTCAAAGCATCTTACAACGTGAATAACTGCATCAACCTCACGGATGTGAGAGAGGAACTTATTGCCGAGGCCCTCGCCCTTTGAAGCACCGCGGACAAGACCTGCGATATCAACAAACTCAATCACCGCGGGAGTGATTTTTGCAGGATTATACATTTCGGAAAGTGCATCGATTCTGCTGTCCGGCACAGCAACAACACCGACATTCGGCTCAATTGTGCAGAAAGGATAGTTGGCAGACTGTGCACCTGCGTTTGTGATAGCATTAAAGAGTGTGCTTTTGCCGACATTCGGCAGACCTACGATACCAAGTTTCATATTTTTCTTCCTTTTCTCAAAATTACCATAATATTATATACGTATAAGTGTAAAATTTCAAGACAATATACGCAATCGTTCAAAAAAGTTACTGTCCCTTTTTCTTTGCAAGAAGTTTTTTTACACCAATCGCAACACCTGCAACAGGAATGGCACAGATTGCGATAAGCACGATGTATTTCATAGGAATCAGGTCGTAGATTTTGTCACCGAGAATTGTAAAAGCAATAACTCTCGGTGCAAGTCCTGCTACGGAACAAAGGAAGTAAGGCAGGAATTTAAAATCGAATGCACCCATAAAAAGGGACGAGAAGTCAATCGGGAACGCGGGAACAAACCGTATGATGAATGTTGCGAGATTTTTGTTTTTATCCTTCATTGACAGCAGCTTGTCACCGCCCTTTGTACCCCGGAGCTTTTTCTCAACGGTATCCTTACCGAGGAATTTGCCCAGAAAGTACGTGATGACAACTTCAATGGCGATGCCTATGATGTTCACAAGCACGGCAGTTTTTGTGTCAAGTGCTACGCCGACGGAAATGTAAATCACCGATGCAGGCAGCACGAGCAGGATCGCCTTGACGACGTACACGCCAAAAATCAGCAGTATTGCAACAGCGAAGCTTGACGCGGAGGCCACAAGCAAACGGATATCGATTTCAGACAGAGTCTTGTAGTTGAGTGTCGCCACCAGAAAAATTGCCGCTGCTACAGAGATTTTGATTATATTCAGAATTTTATCTTTTTTATTCTTATCCATAAACCACCTCACGGAATTACTTTTCAGATAATAACACATTTCTGAGCGAAAGTACATAGACAAATCAGGAACCTGCCAAAAGATCATTTTGAGCAAAAAGAATTTAATCTGTGTCGGCAGAATGGTGACTTGTTATTGTTTTTTTATAATAGAATTGTGATTAAAAACACGTCAGATACTACATATAGACATTGTAAAAAATAAGCCTGAAAAAACCGTACAAAAATCACAAACAATATGTTTTAAAATTGTGAGAAAACCCAAATCAATAAGAAACACTTGAAAATTATATATATATATGTTAAACTTAGTACAAGTATAAGTATAGGTGTCTTTGTACCATTTTCTATACAAAATATACAAAAATATATATGAGGTGATAAAAATGAAGTCTATCAAACGCTTTGCAAAGAGATCTTTGAGCTTGATCCTTTGCCTTGCTATGGTCTTGACGACAGTGATCTTCTTCGAGATCGGTATCCCTAAGACGCAGGCGGCGGTGACGACGGAGAACACGGATATGAACGATGTCCTCTTCTATGTTCCCGAAGCAGTCTATCTGCGTCCGCACTCGGACTCGTGGACAGCGGGCACGACATCGACCTTCCATTTCTTTATTGAAAATAATGTTACGAACGGAGCTAACCTTGTTACGTCTCCGTCTCCGAACACAGCTACCCCGACTACGGGTAATGTTTATTTTCAGTATGCTGATGCGAAGGACGGTTCTGTTCAGCTTTCCTACCGTTGGTTGAGCTCTGACCTGAGCTCTGCCCTGAGCGGTAATGGAATCCGTCTCGGCTCATCCGATGTCGGAGTTAACCAGAACCTTGTTCTCAGCAAGGCTTCAGGTACAAATTACTACAAGACGACAATTGCAGCGGCAAACTCAAAGAGCCCGCATCTTGCAGCAGGCGAAACAGGCTGTTACATTGAATGGACTGCAAAGTTCCACGACAATGCAGACAATCTCGATAAGAGTGTAACTGCGTATACTTATGTATATAAGCCGAATGTTATACCTCTCGGCGGTGCCGCTTATACAAAAGAAGCTGAAGGCGGCAACTCATACCATTCATCGCTTTCATGGCTTACAGGCTTCCATAGCATTAAATCTTCGGCAACAGGTAACGGCGGAACATACTACGGCCGTTATACAACGACTGCCTTGGGCAGCTTCGGTTTTATGCCCTTCCAGACGAGAGCCGGCGCTGAAGCTATCAATGATAATACTGCAGGTGCAGTAGGCTCAGTGCAAGCTTGGAACCTTGGTGACAGCAAGATCAGTGAAAAGAGCAGTCTTGCAACTCAGGATACTCTCTATTTCGCATCTACAAATACAAGCTATGCATATTTCAAAGCTAACCAGGCAAATAGTGGCTTCTCAAATGTT
>JAZNCK010000050.1:0-25476 GCA_045587505.1 Acutalibacteraceae bacterium | reverse complement strand
AAGGCTTTCTCTGTTCATATATGCAACGGTAAGAACTTTCTTGCTCTTCGCGTCAACGACAACGGCAGGAATAAGTCCTTTTTCGTCAAATTTCAATTCATCAAGATTCATTTTTTATAACCTCACTACTATTCCGTTGTTACGTAAGTTTTGTTTCAAGTCTTTAATCTGCACTTCACCGAAGTGGAAAATTGAAGCGGCAAGACCTGCGTCGACCTTCGGAAGTGCTTTGAAAAGTTTTGTAAAGTCATCTATTCCGCCTGCACCTCCCGATGCGATAACAGGAACGTTGACTGCATCGCAAACAGCTTCAAGCATCTCAAGGTCAAAGCCCTGTTTTACACCGTCAGTGTCGATGCTGTTTACAACGATTTCACCGGCACCCATGCCGACACATTTTTTGATCCACGAGATAGCTTCCATTCCCGTGTCCTCTCTGCCGCCCTTGGCAAAAACGCGGAATTCGCCGTCAACGCGTTTGATGTCAGCGGAAAGCACAACGCACTGGTCACCGTAACGCAGTGCAGCCTCACGCACGAGGTCGGGGTTACGGATTGCACCTGAATTGACACTTACTTTGTCCGCACCGCATTTGAGTACACGGTCAAAGTCATCAACTGTGTTGATTCCGCCACCGACGGTAAGAGGAATAAAAATCTTGCTTGCAACTTCTGTCAGAATGTCTGTAAAAAGTTTTCTGCCCTCGGCAGATGCCGTAATGTCGTAGAAAACAAGCTCGTCTGCACCGCAGTTCGAGTAAAACTCTGCGAGTTTGATCGGTGAAGAAACGTCAGCAAGTCCGAGGAAGTTGACTCCTTTAACAACTCTGCCGTCTTTAACGTCGAGGCAGGGGATAATTCTTTTTGTAATCATTCTGCCACCTCGATTGCTTCTTTGAGATCAATTGCGTTTGTATAGTATGCTTTTCCGATAATTGCTCCGTAAAGGTTCATTTCACGCAAGGCTTTAACGTCATCAATGCTTGAAACACCGCCCGAAGCGATAATATCAAGGTCAAGCTGCGCGCTCAAACTTTTGTAGAGCTCACGGTTTGTACCTTTCATTGCACCGTCTTTGGAAATGTCTGTGCAGATGAGAGTTTTAACACCCTTATCCTGCATCTTTTTGCAAAAATCCTCAAAAGCAAATGCTGATTTTTCAGTCCAGCCCTTGATTGCAACAAATCCGTCTTTGATATCTACGCCGACAGCGATTTTTTCGCCGTGCTTTGCGATAGCATCGTCAAGCAGTGCCTCGTCTGTAATGGCAGCTGTGCCGAGAATGACACGGCTGACACCGATTGAAAGATATTTGTCGATCGTTTCCATTGAACGGATGCCACCGCCGAGTTCAACGAAAAGCGATGTGTTTTCAACAATATTTTTAATGGTTTCGAGGTTGGGGGTCAGTCCTGTTTTAGCTCCTTCAAGGTCAACCATGTGCAGGAACTTTGCTCCGCAAGACTCAAACTTTTTTGCTATGTTAAGCGGGTTTTTGTCGTAAACAGTCATCTGGTCGTAGTCGCCTTTAAAAAGACGCACGGCGGCACCCTCGTAAAGGTCAATTGCAGGAAAAATATTCATCAGAGAGCCTCCGTTTCACAAAATGCTTTTAATATATTCAGTCCGACTTCACCGCTTTTTTCAGGATGGAACTGGCAACCGAAAATATTCTTGTATGCTACGGCTGCAGTCAGTTCTGCTCCGTATTCCGTTGTTGCGGCAACGCTTTCGTTACAGTTCTCAGCAAAGAAAGAATGAACAAAATAAACGCAGTCATCCTCTTTGATGTATTTGAAGAGGGGGCAGTCTTTCTGAGCAAAGTGGAGTGCATTCCAGCCGATGTGCGGAATTTTCAATTCTTCGGGGATTACGCCCTGCATTCCTACAACTCTGCCTTTCAGAAGGCCGAGGCCGTCATACTCTCCGTATTCAAAACTTTTTTCAAAAAGCATCTGCATACCCAGGCAGATACCCATAACAGGCTTGCCGTTTTTTGCCTCGTCGATAAGAACCTTGTCGAGTCCTGTTGCACGTAGCTTTGCTATTGCATCAGAAAAAGCACCGACACCGGGCAGAATTATTTTATCTGCAGATCGGATTTTTTCTTCACTGTCAGTGACAATTACGTCTGCACCAATTGCGCCGAATGAGCTTTTCAGGGAAAAAAGGTTGCCAACGCCGTAGTCGATTATTGCTATCATTATAAAACACCTTTTGTGGACGGAATTTCGTCCTTGAATTTTTCATCAATATTAACTGCCTGTCGCAGTGTTCTTGCAAGACACTTGAATGTACCTTCAATAATGTGGTGAGAGTTTGTACCGCTTAACTGAATGATGTGCAGATTAAGTCCTGCATTGCGGGTGAAAGCGAGCATAAACTCTTCAACAAGCTCCGTGTCGAATGTGCCGACTTTTTCTGTCGGGATTTCAAGACGGTAAGCAAGATAATCTCTGCCTGAAATGTCAACGGCACACATAATAAGCGCCTCGTCCATCGGGAGAGTAAAGTTTCCGTAACGGATGATACCTTTTTTGTCGCCGAGAGCCTCGCTGAAAGCCTTACCCAGACAGATGCCGATGTCTTCAACAGTGTGGTGGTCGTCAACATCAATGTCACCATCGCAGTCAACCGTCAGATCGAATCTGCCGTGCTTTGCGAAGAGTGTAAGCATATGGCCAAGAAAACCGCAACCTGTTGCAATGTCGCTTTTGCCTGTGCCGTCAAGGTCGAGGGTGAGAGCAATTTTTGTTTCAGCTGTATCTCTTTTAATTTCACTTGTTCTCATTTAGTTCACTCCCAATATTTCTTTTGTTGCTGTCAGAAGTGCATCCATCTGCTCCTTCGTGCCGATTGTTATTCTGACATAGTCGCTGATAATCGGTTTTGTGAAGTGGCGGACAAGTATGCCCATTTTCTTCAATGTGAGGTACAGTTCTTCTCCGCCGATTTTGTCACAGCGTGTGAAGATGAAGTTTGACTTTGAGTCGAGAGTTTCAAAACCGAGCTTTGCGAGTTCGATTTTTGTATACTCTCTGTTTTCTGCAATTGTTCTGCAGTTTGCCATATAGTAATCGTTGTCCTCAATCGCTGCGATACCTGCAGCAGAGGTCATACGGTTTACGTTATAGGGGTTTGTTGAATATTTGATCGTATTCAGGTCTGCGATCAGCGCCTCATTACCGATACCGAAACCGAGTCTTGCACCTGCAAGTGAGCGCGACTTCGAGAATGTCTGTGTTACCAGAAGATTGTCGTATTTTTTGGTCAGATCAACAACGCTCTGAGCACCGAAATCAACGTAAGCTTCGTCAATGATAACGACGCTGTCTTTATTTGTTGTGACGATTTTTTCAATTTCTTCCGCAGTCAGGGCAAGTCCTGTCGGAGCGTTGGGGTTTGCGATAACGATGTTCATACCGATGTTGCAGTAGTCCTCAACGTTGATGCTGAAATCATCCGCAAGTGGGATTTCCCTGTACGGGATGTGGTTAAGTTCAGCGAAAACAGGGTAAAAGCCGTAGCTGATTGACGGGAAGGCGATTCCTTTTTTCTCGTCACAGAATGCCATAAATGCAAAATTGAGAATTTCATCCGAACCGTTTGTCATCAGCACATTTTCATATTTCACACCAAAAAGGTCAGCTGCCTTCTGTGTAAGCACACGGCTTTCGGGATCGGAATAAAGGTTGAGTCGTTCACTTTCCTGCTTTGCATATTCTATAACTTTAGCAGACGGGGGGAAAGGTGACTCGTTTGTGTTAAGTTTTATGTATTTCATATCCTTGGGCTGCTCACCGGGGGTGTAAGCCTCAAGTGATGAATATTTTGAACTGAAAAATCTGCTCATTAGTCTTCCTCAAATCTGATAGTTGCACTTCTTGCGTGCGCTGAAAGTCCTTCTTTTTCGGCAAAGAAAGCTATGTCATCAGCAACGGCTGAAAGTGCGTCTCTCGTATAGTAGGTGTACTGTGTTTTCTTGACAAAGTCGTCAACGGAAAGGGGACTGGAGAATCTTGCCGTTCCGCTTGTCGGTAGAGTATGATTCGGACCTGCAAAATAGTCGCCGAGAGCTTCGGGACAGTACTTGCCCATAAAAATTGAACCTGCATGTTTGATTTTGTCAAGGTAGTCAAACGGGTTGTCCATACACAGTTCAAGGTGTTCAGGTGCAATCTCGTTTGCTATGTCAATAGCCTTCAGAAGGTTATCGGCAACAATGATTTTGCCGTTATTGTCGATAGAAGTTCTTGCGATTTCTTCACGGGGAAGAAGAGGAATCTGTCTTTCGAGTTCATCGCTGACAGCGTTTGCAAAGTCCATATCATCGCATACAAGAACAGCACTCGCCATCTTGTCGTGTTCTGCCTGGGAAAGGAGGTCAGCGGCAACAAACTTCGGGTTGCAGGTCTTGTCAGCTACAACAAGAATTTCGCTGGGGCCTGCAATCATATCGATTGAAACCATTCCGAAAACCTGCTTCTTTGCCTCGGCAACAAATGCGTTGCCGGGCCCGACGATTTTGTCGACCTTCGGAACACTTTCTGTACCGTAAGCAAGTGCTGCAACAGCCTGAGCACCGCCGATTTTAAAGATACGGTCAACACCTGCAATTTTTGCAGCTGCAAGGATAACGGGATTGACCTTACCCTCAGCATTCGGAGGAGTTACCATAACGATTTCTTTACAACCTGCAATCTTTGCGGGAATGCTGTCCATAAGCACTGTTGACGGATAAGCTGCCGTACCGCCGGGAACATAAAGACCTACTTTTTCAATCGGGATAACCTTCTGCCCGATAACGATTCCGTCATTTTCGTTAAGGATGAAACTGTTTCTTACCTGACGGGAGTGAAATTCACGTACATTCTGAGCAGCAGCACGTATAATTTCTACAAACTTAGGCTCAACGGCATTGAATGCTTCTTCGATTTCCTCTGCAGAAACCTCAAGAGTGGAAAGCTTCGCTTTGTCGAACTTTTCGCAGTATTCGTAAAGTGCCTTGTCGCCGTTTGCCTTTACGTTTTCTATAATGCCTGTAACGATGTCTTCAACGCTTGTTGCCGCAGTACCGCGTGCAAAGATGTCTTTGTTGTCGACTTCGCCGTATTTCATAATTTTAATCATCTGTTTTCACCTGAGCTTTCAGACCGTTTTTGATATTTTCTATCTGTTCCATTTTGAATTTGAAACTTGCCTTGTTGGCAATAAGCCTTGCGCTGATGGGAACAATTGTTTCTTTCGGCTCAAGGTCATTTTCGAGAAGTGTTTTACCTGTTTCCACGATATCTACAATAACGTCGGAGAGACCGAGTATAGGGGCAATTTCAATCGAGCCGTTGAGCTTGATTATGTCTATATCCCTGCCTTTTTTACTGTAGTAATCCTTTGCAATATTTGTAAATTTTGTGGCTACACGAAGGGTGTTTTCCGTATTGTCACGGAAGTCTTTTTTTGCGGCAACCGCCATTCTGCATTTGCCGAGGTTGAGGTCAAGCAGCTCATAAACATCAGGTGTATACTCAAGCAGAATATCTTTACCTGCAACGCCGATGTCTGCCGCACCTCTTTCAACATAAATTGCAACGTCAGACGGCTTTACCCAGAAATAACGGACACCTGCTTCTTCGTTTTCAAAGATGAGTTTACGGTTTACTTCTTTAATGGATGGACATTCATAGCCTGCTTTTTCAAACATTGCGTAAACTTTTTCACCGAGTCTGCCCTTGGGCAAGGCAACGTTAATCATTGTTTTCAAGAATCTCCACCCCTTTGCTGCTGAGTTTTAAAAGCTGACGGTACCGTATGCTTTCGGGAATGTTACGCTGAGCCATAACACTCTTTCCGTCAGACGCAATGTCCTTGACGGCTTTTGCGATGTCTTCCGACAAACAGTCCGAATCATAGAGAAGTACTGTGTCAACGTCATATTTTTTCTGTGTAAGGTTAAGTCTTTCGAGCGTGTCGAGGTAAACGGCAAAGCCGATTGCACCTGATTTTCTGCCCATTTTCTTCATAAGGTTATCATACTGACCTCCCGAGAGAACGCCTGTAGGCACGTTTTCAACAAAGCCCTGGAAGACCACACCGTTATAGTAACGCATATCTGTTGCGATTGAAAAATCAATGTTGATTTTGTTTGAGAGTCCGCTTGCAATAAGCAGATTGCAGATGTTTCTGAATTGTGCGAGGGCATTTTTGAGCTCGTCCGTATCGCAGATCACTTCGAGGTCGGACAAAACTTTTTCAATTTTACCGTAAGTGCCTACGAGGGCAACAAATTTGTTGCAAGCATCTGCAGAAAGGTTTTTCTCGGCACAGATTTTTTCAATACCGCTTTGATTTTTTTCGCTGATGCAGTTAAGGAGAGCTTTACTTGTCTCACGGTCACAACCGATTGAATCAATCATAGCGGAAACAATTCCGATGTGAGAAAGATCAAGGACAAAGCTGTCACTGATAGCCTCAAGGCTCTTTGCAGCAAGCATAATGACTTCAAATATGTTGTAGTCATCGATATTGCCTATGCACTCAAGACCCGTTTGCATAATCTCTTTGAATTCGTGTGTATTCTTAGAAACACGGTAAACATTTTCATTATAATATACCTTCTGCACCGTGTCGGGAATGTCCTTTGTGTTCTTGACGATAGAGAGCGTGACGTCAGGCTTGAGGGCAAGGAGCTTGCCGTTCATACCCGTGAAAGTTATGACGCTGTCCGAGATAAGGAAATCCTTGTTACGAACGTAAAGGTCATACTCTTCAAATTTGCTCATCTTAAACGGAGTGTAACCGTATTTCTGATAAATAGAACGAAGGGCAAAGACAGCCTTTTCTTCGTTTTTAAGTAAGTTTGTGCTGAACATTGTGCCACCTCAATCCTTTTTAGTTCTTGCCATAACCATCTGATATCCCTCGTTGCCGTACATAAGACACTTGTTGACACGGGTGATTGTGGTGCTTGATGCACCGGTAGCTTTGGTTATTTCGTTATAATTCTTTTTATCTGTCAGGAGTCTTGCAACCTCATAGCGCTGTGCGATATCCTGGATTTCTTTGATTGTACAGATGTCTTCAAAAAAACGGTAGCACTCATCAAGATTTTCAAGCGAGAGGATAGCCTCGAATACTCTGTCGATATTTTCGTTGCGTAAGTTCATATTATCGCCACCCTAAAACAATATGACGGTATGTTACCACATTAGTGTGGTAAAGTCAAGCGATTTTCGGAAGATTTTTAAGGTATTTTAAAAGTATTTTTTCTGATGCCTCAAAACGCCCCAAAACCGTTGAAAAATATGGGCTTTTACAGAAAAAACGCGATGCTGACAAGCACCGCGTTGATTGTTTATACCTGCCTTGCGATAAGGTCGTCAAAGCTTTCTCTTTTAACTGCAACGTAATCGTTTTCACCGTCAAGCATAATGACGGGAGGCTGTTGTTTTTGTGATCGTGCGCAAATTAGAACAGCGTGTAGACAAAAGAAAAAACAGCATTTGATGATGCAAAGAAAAGAATTATACCAATGATAAGCAAGATGATTGCGACAGGAAAAAGAACATACATTTTTCTTTGTGAAAGAGAAGTGAAAATATCGCTGATGATTTGAAAAAAGACATACTTTTTCTTTTTTCGGTCAACGGACGTGATCGTTTTGAACTCAGGAATAATGTTGTCACAGTTATCCCAAGAACTATACATATATGTGTTTTCGTATTTTTTTCTTATAAAAAGATTCAGAACAGTCATTATAAGAAAGACAGGAATAAGAAGGAGCTTTGTTATTATACCACCGATATAGCCGAGAATCTTTTTGATAAGAGCAACCGGTTTGGATGTAATTTTAGGAAAAAATCCGACGACAAAAGCCAGGATAATTCCGAGAATTGCAAGGATGGAGCTCAGTATCTGCAGTATTCCCGTAGTACAAAGATATCTGTAGCCACACAGAAGAAAAAGTATTGTTCCGATGATTATGCAGAACCAACTGTTTTCGTTAGCGGCTTTTATTTCCTGCTTGTATGTATATTGTTCACGGAAAGTAAGTGTCGTTTTATTTTCCTGCATCTTTACAGCTCCTTTCCTGTTGTTGTTTGCTGAAAAGACGGTTTCCGATAACAGCAAAATCAAGTCCTGATTTCATAAAACATTTGTAAGCATCTACTGCATTGTTGACGATGGGTTCGCCACGGACATTGAAAGAAGTGTTCACAAGGACACTGCATTTAGTGTTTTTTTTGTATTCACGTAAAACTTTACGAAGAAACAAGGAATCGTCTTTGTCTACAGTCTGAGCACGTGCAGAATAATCTACGTGAGTTACCGCAGGTATGTCCGAACGGATAGCTGAAGCTGTTTCAATCAAGCTGTTGCCGAAAGCAAAATCTTTGCGTCGTTCTTTCTTTACGGGGAAAGAAAACAGCATATAAGGTGAAGAATTTTTAATTTCAAAATAGTTTGCGGCATCTTCTTTAAGAACAATGGGAGCAAAAGGTCTGAAGCCTTCTCTGAATTTGATTTTAAGATTAAGTCGTGACAGCATATCCGGGTCACGGGCATCGGCAAGCACGCTTCGATTTCCTAAAGCGCGCGGACCGAATTCCGCCTTGCCGCGTGCAACAGCAACAGTGTTGCCTTTGGAGATCAAATCGGCTATCTTTTTTGCTAGCTCATCATCTGAGTGCGTTGTCCACACACCTCCGAGATTACGGAGAAGTTCGTTGTCTTTTTCATCGTTGTTTTTAATTTCATAGCCGAGAAAAGGGGTGAATTTCTGAACCGGAATACGGGTATCGTTAGTTTCCCTGTAATAAGTATATAGAGCAGCACCGAGAGCAGAGCCTGAATCGCCCGCAGCCGGTTGTATCCAGACGTTCTCAAAAATACCGTTGTTACGCAATTTACCCATAGCGGTGATGTTTAAAGCCACACCACCGGCAAGAACAAGATTTTCCTCACCTGTTTTTTCTTTGATGTTTTTTGCAAGTTTAAGTATAATTTCATTAGTTACTTCTTGTATACTTGCTGCAATGTCTGCGTAAAAAGGCTCAATTTCACTTTCGGGCTTGCGTGCAGGTCTGCCGAACAGCTTTTCAAACTTAGCGTTTATTGTGCGCATTGTTTTTGTGTAGCTGAAATATTTAAGGTTAAGTACAAAACTGCCGTCATCACCGATTTTAATAAGGTGCTTTTTTATAAGATCGGCGTAAATCGGTTTACCGTAGGGAGCAAGTCCCATCATTTTGTATTCGCCGTCATTGATTTTAAAACCGGTGTAGAATGTAAAAGCGGAATATAACAAACCTAACGAATTAGGGAATCGCAATTCTTCGCGAAGCTCAATGTCAGAACCTTGACACGTTCCCCATGCCGTCGTTGTCCATTCGCCTACACCGTCAATTGTAAGTACAGCGGCGGAAGAAAACGGGGAAGGATAGAACGCAGCCGCAGCATGACTCAAATGATGATTAAGGCATACTAATTTTTCGTTTTTTATACCAAGTTCATTTATAATAGTTTTTTGAACCCAAAGTTTGTCTTCTATCCACAAAGGTATACTGTTAAGAAATTGTCTGATTCCTCCGGGGGCGGAAACAAGAGAGTTTATAAGAATTCTGCCGAATTTTTCGGCAGGGTCTTCGTAATAAACAACTCGCCGGATATCCTCAAAGGTAAGGTTTTCTTGCTCAAGACAGTACATTATTGCGTTTATAGGGAAAGCAGAATCTCCCTTCTTGCGCGTGAAGCGTTCTTCTTCGCAAGCACAGATAACTACGCCGTTTTTTACAAGAGCAGCTGCAGAATTATGGTAAAAGGCTGAAATGCCGAGAATATAAATGCTTTCCAATAGTTTTCACCTCAATAATCATTAAGAATCATTGTGATATTGCGGTCAGATTGCTCGTCGAATTGAGCGCTGAAAAGGACAGATGTTATTCTGACATCGGATGAAACTGTAAACTTGTTCTTTTCTTCGGTGAATTCATAAACACTGTTGTCATCATATCCTAACTTATCGTTTACACAAGTGTAGTAAAGTTTCATGTTTTTGCAATCACCCTCTATAGTGATTCCGCTTATTCGTATCGGTTCGGCAAAGTTGAATCGAATATGCTTTTCACCGAGAGGATAGGTGAGATAGTATCCGTCAGTATACTTTACTCCGTGAATAGTGTGTTCATCGTTTTCAACGGGATAGGTGAACATATAAACTTTGTCTGATTTTTTTTGAAAAGAAATATCGTAAGGCAACCATTCGTTGATGTTTATTTCATGTTCATTTTCATATCCTTTGTTTTGCGTGAGAAGGTGAGGGAAGTCTTTTTGGATAAAATCCATTATATAATCTGCATAGAATCGGTGTGTTGAACTGCCGGGATGAAAATCATCAGGATTTACACTATAATTCTCTTTATGCTTTTTTGAAGCGAAGCGATTAAATTCATTAACACTATTGTAATAATTTATGTTTTTGCAGGAAGCATATAATTTCCTGAGAGGCTTGAAAAGTTCTTCCGTAGTTTTGTTGTTGGGAGTAGGGGGGAGAGTCATAACGCAGATGGGGAAGTCTGCGTTTTCTGCAAAGCTATCAAGTTTTTTGCAGAAATCGTTTTTATACTTTTCGTAAAATCTACCTTTAAGTATAGGTGGGGATCCGTCAACAGGCAAGTATTCGGCATCTGAGTATTTATCACTGTATATGGTTTCGGCAACGATTTTAGAAACAAGTAAGGATGAAAGATTAGGAAACCTTTCAACCAAAGAATCCGGGAAAAACGACAGAATTTCGTTATTGTCCAGTTTAGCAGAAGGGATATCGTCTGCGTATTCCGCGTCATTATAAACATACCCGAAAATAACAAGATCGGGGTCAAGATCTTCAACTAATGTGGAGTTGCAAAGCCAGGAAAGCTCTTCATATGCGTTGGCACCGGTGGCACCGACACCGTAAACATTTGCGTTTATGCCATTGTCACGAAGGTTGTTTTCAAGAACTCTCCAGAAAAGTTCGTTGCGGTTAAGACTGTATGCACCCCATACAAAAGAGTCGCCGATTACTACGATGTTAAATGCATTATCAAGTTTGGATGATGTAAGATTTTTAAGCAACGGATAACCTGAGGATGTCAATTTTCGGGGGGAGGTAGAGGTATCTGCAAGCATAGAGTTAACATTAGTTACGTTTGTAGATGACATTAGTATGTGATCAAGAGGTGAACTTTCCATCTGCAAAAGCAGGGTTTTGTTTTTGTGAGTTAAAGAGGAATCGTTACTGTCGCTTTTCGGTGTAAGAACAGCTTCCGCACCAACAGTAGCAAAAATAATTATTAACAGATAAATTGTAAGATTCCTGATATGGATTGCGATACTGTTTTTCATAGAAACAACTCCTTTGCTTTCGTATTGATTTTATCACAATCTAAACAATAAGGCAATATAAAACGGAACCGTTTCAAAATAACGGTTCCGTTGAAGCGCTACACCTGTCTTGTGATTAAATCGTCAAAGCTCTCTCGTTTAACGGCAACGTAATCGTTTTCACCGTCGAGCATAATTACAGGGGGCTTGCAGATTGCGTTGTAATTTGAGCTCATCGCAAAGTTATATGCACCGGTTGTAAGCACTGCGATTGTATCTCCGCGTTCAGGCTTCGGAATTTTAACACCTTCCTGAATAAGGTCTCCGCTTTCGCAACATCTGCCTGCAATTGTGCATTCATAATCTGCGTCGTAATTTGCCTTGTTGGCAACCATAACCGTATAGGCTGACTGGTAAAGAGCGTATCTCGGATTGTCAGGCATGCCGCCATCAATTGAAACATAGTTTTTGAAACCCTTGATTTCCTTGCGTGTGCCTGCTGTGTAGAGTGTAAGACCTGCATCTGCAACGATACTTCTGCCGGGCTCCATAAGGATTGTCGGCATTGTAACATTGAGTTTTTCACACTCTGCCTTGACAAGGTTTGCTATGCCTTCGATATTTTTTGCATAGTCAATTTCGGGATCTGATTCAACATATTTTACGCCCATACCTCCGCCGAGGTTGAGAACACTTGCTTCAAATCCGAAATCAGCTTTCATATCTGCAAGGAACTTTATCATAATAACAGCGGCATCGCAGAACGGATCGTATTCGAAAATCTGTGAACCGATGTGACAGTGATAACCCATAAGTGCAATGTTTTCTTTCGAAAGAGCCAAACCGACAAGCTCCTTTGCCTGACCTGTTTCGATTGCGGCGCCGAACTTTGAGTCAACGTTACCCGTGCTGATTTTAGCGTGTGTATGAGGATCAATGCCCGGAGTAAGACGAAGAAGGATTTTCTGCTTTATACCCTTGCTTCCTGCCTCACGGTTGATTGCGTTGAGCTCTTCAATATTGTCACAAACAAAATATCCGATACCGTTTTCAATAGCGAAGGCAATATCAAAATCGGTCTTGTTGTTGCCGTGGAAATATGCTCTTTCCATCGGGAAACCTGCCTTGACAGCGGTGTAAAGTTCACCGGGAGAAACAACGTCGATTCCCATTTCTTCCTCACGCATAATTTCATAAATGCGTTTGAAGCAAAGCGATTTGCTTGCGAAAAGCGGCATAGATTCTCCGCCGAAGAATTCGCTCATAGCAGATTTATAAATACGACATTTTTCTCTTATTTTATTTTCGTCCATTATATACGCAGGGGTCTGATATTTGTCTGCGAGTTCAACAGTATCGTGGCCTGCAAAGGTAAGATGACCTTTCTCGTTGATACCGAGATTGTTACAGATCATTTTTAAAACATCCTTTCGGGAGGGAATAGCCGGATTACAGCATATGTGCCCGGATTTCTTCGCCTGACTGAGCAATGAGCTGAGCAGGAGCGATATCGAAAACAGTCTTGCAACCGCATTCACCGGACTGACTCAATCTGTATGCTGCACGGGCATAAGCGGTAAGCACACTGCCTGTAAATTCCGGGTTTGATTCAAGTTTGAGGCTGTACTCAATAGTGTGCTTTGTCTCAAGACCGAATCCCGTGAAGCCGCTACGGATAACGCTTCCGCCGTGGGGGATACCCATGTGGTCACGCTGCAACTCTTCGAGTGAAATGAAGTTCACGGTTGTGTCGTAGTCAGCAAAGTAGTTGGGCATAGTTTTGATTTCATTTTCGATTCTTTTCTTGTCTGCACCGTCTTCCACAACAACATAGCATTCTCTTGTGTGCTTCTGTCTTGTGGTAAGTGTCGGGTTTTCTCCGTTACGTACACTTTCAACAGCACTTTCAACCGGAACGGTATACTGACGTGCATCAATAACACCGTCAATGCGACGGATTGCATCGGAATGGCCCTGGCTTACGCCCTTGCCCCAGAAAGTATAATCGTTGCCGTTGGGGAGAATCGCATTCATATAAAGTCGGTTGAGTGAGAACATACCCGGGTCCCAGCCGACGGAGATAACAGCAATTTTATTGCCGTTTTTAGCTTTTGCGTCAACGTTTGCAAAATGCTCGGGAATTTTTGCGTGAGTGTCAAAGCTGTCGATAACATTGAAGTTTTCTGCGATTGCAGGTGTTGATTCGGGAAGGTCTTTTGCACTTCCGCCACAGTTGATTATAACATCAATGTCATCTTTATAGTCTGTGATTTTGTCGTAAGGATATACCTTGACACCCTCAGTTCTGATTTTAACGGAGTCGGGGTCTCTGCGTGAGAAAACAGCCACAAGCTCCATATCGGGATTATTCTTAACGGCAGCTTCAACCCCCTTGCCGAGGTTGCCGTAGCCTAATATACCAATTCTTATCATAGAGTGACCTCTCATTCAACAATACTGTTCATATTGTAAAGTCCTGCACCTTTGCTGAGAATGAACTCAGCTGCAGAAACTGCACCCTCAGCAAACAATGCTCTTGAATGGGCTTCGTGCTTGAGAGTGATCGTCTGACTGTCGGTGGAAACGAGCACCTCGTGAATGCCGACGATGTTACCGCGCCTTACAGCGTGGACTCCGATTTCGTTCTTTTCGCGTTTTGCGTTGCCCTCTCTGCCGAAAACAAACTGAGCCTTTTCACGTACAGCTTTGATTGAGTTTGCAATCATAAGTGCCGTTCCGCTGGGAGCATCAAGTTTACGGTTGTGGTGTGTTTCAACAATCTCAATGTCTGCATCGGGCATTGTTGCCGCAGTCTTGACTGCAAGTTCACAAAGCAGAGCAACACCGAGTGACATATTTGCAGAGTGGAAAACGGGAATTTTGTTTCCTGCTTCCTTGATGAGTGCAAGCTCCTCTTCTGTGTGTCCCGTTGTGGCAACAACCGTAGGGATGTTGTTTTTAACGGCATAGTCAAGAAGATCTTTTGTACCGAGATGGTTTGAAAAATCGATGATGACATCTGCTGTACCGTTAAAGTCGTTGATGTCCGTATAACATCCGCTTTCGGCAGCCATTTTGTCAACCTTTGCCGCGACAGTCATTGTTTCGGAAGCCTCAACAAGCTTTTCGACTTCCTTACCCATTCTGCCGCAGGCACCGTTAATAAGTACCTTTATCATACGTTCAACCCCTGCTGACGCATAAGTGCGAGCATATTCTCTTTGTGAGCATCTTCCATCGGAGTAAGGGGAAGACGGAGATAGTCCTCGCCGAATCCCATAGCAGCCATAGCAGCCTTAACGGGGATCGGGTTAACTTCGCAGAAGAGTGCATTGATAAGGGGAAGATAATCAAGCTGCATCTTGAGAGCTTCCTGAGTCTTGCCCTCAAAGAACTTGTGGCACATCTGTGATGTTTCCTTCGGAAGTACGTTTGAAAGAACGGAGATAACGCCTGAACCGCCGAGTGAAAGAAGGGGAATGATCTGGTCGTCGTTACCTGAATAAAGGTCGAGTCTGTCACCGACGATTGCCATTGTTTCAACAATCTTTGAGATATTGCCGCTTGCCTCCTTGATACCTGTGATCATCGGATGGTCAGCAAGAACACCGTAAGTTGCAGGTTCGATGTTGCAGCCTGTTCTTGACGGGACGTTGTAAAGAAGGCAGGGCTTTGTGCTTTCGTCAGCGATAGCTGTGAAAGTTTTGATAAGACCGTTCTGTGTAGCCTTGTTATAGTACGGTGTAACAAGGAGCATACCCTCGTAACCGATTTCGCAAGCAAATTTTGTAAGGTCAATAGCGTAAGCTGTATCGTTAGAACCTGTACCTGCGATCATCGGCACCTTGCCTGCTGCACGCTTGTAAGCGAACTCAAGAGCATCTCTGTGCTCCTCGTCAGTAAGGGTAGAACCTTCACCTGTTGTACCGCAGATAACAAGAGCGTCGATGCCCTCGTCGATCTGCCAATCGATGAGTTTACCGAAATTTTCGTAATCGATACCTTCTGCATTAAGTGGTGTGATAAGGGCGGTAGCCGCACCTCTGAAAACGCTGTTTTCTGTCATTTTAAAAACTCCTTCTGAATAGGGCGATGCCCCGTGATAAGCAATAAAAAATAGCCGATTTGCATCGACTACCTGCATTTATCCCGGCAATACAGCCGTGAAAAAATATAAGATAGCTCTCCGCATAAGCGACAATAGGCGAGATGTTATTCCCGACTACCAGCACAGCCTTAGGCCTCGGCTGCCTTCGGCAACGATTCCTTTCACAACTGCCGTAAGCCTTGCCACGGCCTTGAATAACAGTTGCTACTGATAATACGCTGCGCCTCTATCGTTAATTTTTTATTAACTTTCGCACATAATAACATACTATAATATAAAAAGCAAGAGTTTTTTTGCAATTTATAAGGTTTTAGTTATTTTGTATAAACAAGCAGATAATATCCACCGTCAGTGATGGGAGCTCCGACCCCGGGGAAGAAGTCGTTGCCGTTGACCCATAGTGCCCAATAGCTTTTATCTGTTTCAATGTCGGCACTGATACCGTTTATGCTTGTTGCAACAAATCTGGAGTCTCTGTACTTTCCTTCGATAAGATTGTTTTCTTTCAGAGCTTCAAGTATATCGTAAGTGTCTGTATGTATTGTCAAAGTGACCGAACGGTCTTCAGCCTTAACTTCAATCTTAATCGTTTTTGCCCCCTCTCCGAGTTCAGTATCCTCAAGATAAATTGCGTTTTTCCATACGCTCGGGATGTCAGGATTGTCTGAGCAGGAGGAAAAAGAGACGATAAAGAAAAGTGTGAAAACAACTGCAAGCATTGAATTGATTGTTTTTTTCATAAACATCATCCTTTTATTTGGTATCATACTAACACTTATTATATTTTTTGTAAACTGTAAAAACTTAATTTGTCAGGGTGAGTTGTTAGTTTCCTGAAAACAAAAACCGCACAGAGACGGGTTTTCTGTCCCGTTATAAAAAAGCCTTGATTTTTCGGGGGAGGGTAGTATAATTGGTCTATGAAGGATAAGGAGGTGATGAGAATGGTGGAAACTCTTGCAATAATTATGGCAGCTTTACCTGTGGCGGGCATTTTTGCGACTTGGATTCCTTTTTCTGCTATAGCTACACTTATTGCCGGTCTCCATGAAATTGTTGTTGAACCGGAACTTCTTACACGATTTTTTAACGATTTATTCACAGATCCGGAGTTGCAGCCTGAGGCTTTAATCGAAGGTTTCAAAGAAGCACTTCAGTATGTTATTGGAATGCAATAATTTTTTAAAACTGTGCCGGTATTTTTTGGCGCAGTTTTTGTTTTACGCACACAATTAAAAATTACCCTATAGGGAGTGACACTTGTTCCTACGAAGATAATCGGGACGGGATTAAATCAACAAAAAATCGCACAGGGGATTTCCCTGTGCGATTGATGTTTTTAACTTATGCAGCCCAGAAGAAGAACGGGAAGAGAATTACTCTCATAGCCTTAACGATGAAGTTCATAACCGGTCTGAAGATGTTTGCGAACTGATAGTAAGCCTTATTGTGATTGCCTTCGGGAAGCTTTGAGCCTTCCTCAAGAGCGAGATCTGATGTGTAGAGCATTGTTCTCTCGTATGTTGAAAGGTCCTTCTCGTCAAGTGTAATTACCATAAAGCCCTGAGCGAGCATATCGTAGTATGAGTTGTATGTTGAGCCGGGAACGTTAACAGCATCGATACCGTTGATGTTTGCAACGTATGTGTTTACGTGGTCATGACCGAAGAAAACAGCCTGAACGTCGCCACGCTCTGTGATAGCATCCCACTGGCCTTCGCAGTCAGGTGAAGGACAAGCCTGCTCAAACATCCAGCCTTCTTCGAAGCCCCATATGTTGGGAAGATATGTAGCAGCTGTACCGTCTGAGAAGTTTGTTGAGCCGAGAGCGCCGAGGTCACCCTTAACTGTGAACATTACTTCCTTTGCAACCTCTGCAGGAACGATGTGCTGGAACATAAGTGAAGGAACCTTGCCGCCGTTTGCAGCTTCAAGTGCCTTACTTGTTTCTGTATACCACTTGAGCTGGTCAGCACGAACGCAGTCATAACCGCCTTCAATGTAGTCACCGCTGTCCATCATCCAGAGGTTGTAAGCTGTCTTTGTGCCGTCTGATGAAAGGATCTCAAGGTTGTGTGTACCTGAACCGTGGAGTGCAGGGTCTGCATCGTAAGCAAGGCAGTTGTCGAATGACATATACTTTGCGAGCTTCTCGTCCTTTGTTGAACCCTTGTGTGCGTCCTGGTCATCGTGGTTACCGAAAACGAGTGTGAAGGGGATGTCTCTGTCAACGAGGGGATTGAGAAGGTCAGCATAACCTGCCCAGTATTCTTCGTCTGTCTCAGCTGACATAACGATGTCGCCAAGGAAGATTACGAGGTCGGGCTGAGCCTTATCAAGAGCCTGATTGAAAGCGTTTTTGAAGTCGTCTTCAATGGGGAAGCCGTCCTGAGGATCGGCAACGATCATAAGCTCGAACTTGCCGTCTTCACCGAACTGAAGAGCGCCGTTTTTGCTGTTACCTGATGCGAGTGCAACGGATGCAAAAGTAAGCATCATTACGATCGCAAGAAGAACTGCGAGAATCTTTTTCATAGTGAATACCTCCTGAAATATTCATAAATTGTGCAGATATTTTATCACAAACTGCAAATTAAGTCAATTGAAATCAGAGTGTTACACCCTCATAATTTTTATCTTTGTCAAAAAGCCACACATATCCGACGTCGTTGCCGTGCATTGTGCTGAAGGTTCCGTTGTCATAAATAAGTGCTGCTCCGTTTTCAATTCCTATGCCTGAGATCGGACGGGATTTGATTTCATCCTTGAAGTTGTACCAGCCGTTACCCTCGAAGTGCGGACACGCACTGTAAGGCAGAATCCCGAGGCAGTCGCAGAATATGAAGCTCCTGTCAGGTCCGCAATCGTCATACCCCTCATTAAACCAGCAGACGGCACCTGCACTGTAACCGGACATTACGATTCCTTTTTCGTAAGCCTCGTGCAGACAGTCGGAAGCACCTGTTTCGTTCCAGGTGTTCATCATAAATTCAACGTTACCGCCTCCGACGTAGATAACGTCTGCAGAAAGAATTTTACTGCGGATGTCATCCTTTGTGAGAGATTTATCCGTTAAGAACAGGTAATCAAAGCTGCAACCGCAACCGAGGAAGATATCACGGATATGCTCGTCGCCCTCAATGTCATCAAATCCTGCTGTGGGAAGAAAAAGCACTGCGGGATTTTCCTTATTTGCACACGATGCTATGTATTCAAGTATATTTTTGATTTCTCCGTCTTCATAGCGTCCGCCGCCGACGGCAATAATTTTACCCATAAAGTCACCTCATATATAGTTATACACACATTTTAGACCAAAAATCGGACATTATCAAGATAATCTGTGGTTGTTTTTTTCTCTTAACTGTGTTAAAATTCAGAAGAATGGAGGTTTTATTATGACTCGTTACGAATATGCAAAAGATTTATACGCAAAAATCGGTATTGACACCGATAAAGCGATTGAAAAACTTATGGAGTTACCCATATCCATGCACTGCTGGCAGGGTGACGATGTTGTTGGATTTGACTCAAAGGAAGCACTCTCCGGCGGTATCCAGACAACAGGCAATTATCCCGGCAAGGCTACAACTCCCGATGAGCTTATGGCAGATATTGATAAGGCTTGCTCACTCATCCCCGGCAAAAAGAAGCTTAATCTTCACGCGTCTTATGCGATCTTTGAAAACGGTGAATTTGCTGACAGAGATGCACTTGAACCCAAGCATTTTGCAAAGTGGGTTGAGTATGCAAAGGCAAGAGGAATGGGTATTGACTTTAACCCCACATATTTCTCACACCCGATGGTTAAGGATAATCTTACACTTTCCTCTCCGGACGAAGAAGTCCGTACTTTCTGGGTGAATCATGGCAAGGCTTGTCTTAAAATCGCAGAGTATTTTGCAAATGAAACAGGTGTGCCTTGCGTTATGAATATCTGGATTCCTGACGGTTACAAGGATATTCCTGCCGACCGTCTTGCACCCCGTGCAAGATTCAAGAAGAGTCTTGACGAAATCCTCAGCATGCCGTATGACAAGTCAAAGGTTTACATAACTCTTGAGTCAAAGGTGTTCGGCATCGGTCTTGAAAGCTACACTGTCGGTTCTGCAGAATTCAGCCTTTCTTATGTAAACTATAAGGGCATCACACCTCTTATGGATAACGGCCACTACCACCCGACAGAGGTTGTTTCGGATAAGATTTCCTCTCTTCTTCTCTTTAACGAGAAGATTGCTCTCCACGTAACACGCGGTGTGCGTTGGGACAGTGACCACGTTGTTATCTTTGATGACGAGACAAAGGAAATCGCAAAGGAAATCGTTGCAAACGATGCACTTGACCGTGTGTTTATTGCAACAGATTATTTCGATGCTTCAATCAACCGTGTTGCAGCCTGGGTAATCGGTCTTCGTAATGTGCAGAAGGCTATGCTGAATGCACTTCTTACTCCTCACGCTGAGCTTAAGGCTTTGCAGGACAGTGCAAACACAACAAAGCTTCTTGCTTTGCAGGAAGAGTATAAGACTTATCCGTTTGCCGATGTATGGAACGAATACTGCGAACGTTGCGGTGTTCCCGTAGGCGAAAAGTGGTTTGAAGAAATTGAAAAATATGAAGCAGAAGTGCTTTTGAAGAGATGATATTATGAAACTTGTTGAGATTGAAAACGGATTGATTTTTGAAGAGGGTAAATTCTTCGACCAGTGTCACGCAACCACGGTTCTTAAGGTTGGTGACAAGGTGTTATGCTCTTTTTTTGCAGGAACAAAAGAGGGCGATGACGATGTACGCATTTATCTTTGCGTGAATGAAAACGGCAAGTGGTCAGACCCCGTGCAGATGTCTTTTACAAAGGATGTTCCGTGCTGGAACCCTGTTCTTTATGAAAAAGATGGTGTTATTTATCTGTTCTTTAAAGCAGGAAAAAGAATACCGATCTGGCGTACCTTTGTACGCACATCGACCGACGGCGGAAAAACGTGGTCCGAAGCAGTTCCTCTTGTAAAAGGTGACCGATCGGGCGGACGCGGTCCTGTTAAGAATAAGGCGATAACTCTTTCTGACGGCAGAACGGTTGCTCCTGCATCCGTTGAAAATGCCCGTCATTGGGATGCGTTTGTTGATTTTTCTGACGATAATTGCAAAACGTGGCAGAAGAGTGAGAAGATTTTCTTTGACCACCGTCACGCAAAGGGCAAGGGTATCATTCAGCCGACACTCTGGGAAGCTGACGGAAAGGTTTATGCACTCCTGCGATCAACCGAGGGTTATGTGTTGAAGAGTGAGAGCGAAGACCTGATTCACTGGACACCTGCCGAAAAGACAGATATGCCGAACAATAACAGCGGCATTGACTGTGTAAAACTTCCCGACGGCAAAGTCGTTGTGTTCCACAACCCCATAAGCGAGGCCGGCTGGGGCGACAGAAATATCATTTCCTACGCTGTGACCGAGGATAATGCAAAGACCTTCCTCCCGCCTGTGGATGTCGAGCGTGATGAGGATAAGGATGCAGAATTTTCTTATCCCGCAGCGGTGACTGACGGAGAGTTTGTATACCTTACATATACGCATTACAGAAAAAATGTAATGTATCGCAAGTTCAGGATAGAGTAATTTTGCACAAACAGAAAAAAGGTTTTTGCACCGATTTGTGTATTGACAAACGGTGTATAATATATTTGCTAAATATTTTTCAGGAGGTTATTTTAATGAAAAAGATTTCTAAAAGAATTCTTGCAGTGTTGCTCTGTGTAGCTGTTGTTTTCGGCGGTTCAATTATGGCAACTTCTGCAGAATCAACAGATGCAGTTAAGAGAGTAAGCTGTACTTTCAACGGTGATTCTCAGACATCAAGAGGTTTCTGCTGGTACACAATGGAGTATTCAGATGCTGATGTTCAGATCATCAAGTCAGCAGACTTTAACGGATCTTTCGCAGGTGCAGCCACATATTCTTCAGAGGATATCTATCAGCACCGTGACCAGTATTGCCATAAGGTAACTGTTTCCGATCTTGCACCCGGAACAGAGTATACATACCGTGTAGGCGACAAGTCAGAGGATCTCTGGAGCGAAGCAGGTACATTCAGAACAGATGACGGTGACGATGAGTTCTCTTTCATCACAATCGCTGACGTTCAGGCAAGCAGTGACGAAAACTTTGCACAGGCTGCAAACACAATCAAGGGTGCTATGGCAACTCTTCCCGGATCAGAGTTTACGGTTAACCTCGGTGACTTTGTAAACGACTGCACAAACGACGAGTGGGATTGGTACTTCAAGAACTTTGCAGTTAACAATATGGTAACAACACTTGCTCCTGCAGCAGGTAACCACGACGGTAACATCACAAACAAGCTCAATATCAACGTTTTCAACTCAATGTTTAACCTTTCAAACCCGAACACAGAGTCAAACGTTAACTGGGTAAACGGTGTTTATTATTCATACGATTACGGTAATGCTCACTTTGCAGTGCTTAATACAAATGATATGTATCCGATGTCACAGTCACAGAGAAACTGGCTTGTTAACGATATGACAGCTTCTGATGCAGACTGGAAATTTGTTGTTATGCACAGAGCTTTGTACTCACAGGGCAAGAACATCAACAAGCCTGATACAATCATTATGCGTAATGTTCTTATTGATCTCTTTGATGAGCTTGATATCGACCTTGTATATGCAGGTCATGACCACGTTTACTACCGTTCAGTTCCCGTTAAGGGCGACGCAGTTGTTGAAAACGTAACTTATGTAACAGAAAACTACAAGGGTGAGGAAATTACTTTTGCAAACAATCCCGACGGTACTGTTCATATTCTTCCCTCAACAGCAGGCACAAAGAGATACGGTATCAATGAGGATGCTATCGATCCTATCGGTGAGGCTTGTGCATTCAATCTTTCAACAAGAGATATGGGCGGTTGCTTTATGACAACTGTTGTTGACGGTGATAAGGTTATCATCAAGTCATACCTTGTTGATGATGAGACACAGGAAATCTCTCTTATCGACCAGTACGCAATCAAGAAGGACCTTTCACAGAAGGTTGAAACAGAGCCTACAGATCTTCCGACAGACAACGTTTCCAATATCGGTGCTTATATTTCAAACATCATGACAGAAATCATCGGAATGCTTTACAGCTACGTTGCAGTTCTTCTTCCGCAGGCAATTAAGGGATTGTTCTGATTTTTAACTGAATATTTCACCTCCCGACGGATGGATATATCTGTCGGGAGGCTCTTTTTTTGTAACAAAATACACAAAATGGTCGAGAATTTTCTACATATCATTTGAATATTATAGTCAAAATAACTTGAATTTTGTTTGACGGTTTGGTAAAATAATAAGTGTATAAGTGGATAGGTGTTTCTATTTTAAAGGAGGCGAATGAAAATGAACAGGGAAAATCAGAAAAAGGATTTCAACCCTAACGATGTTCCCGTGTATCTGTTTCATCAGGGCAACAACGCCAAAGCCTATGAGTTTTTCGGTGCTCACCGTGCAGACGGAAACAATGTTGTTTTCCGTGTCTGGGCACCGCACGCCGTGGCTGTGAGTGTAGTTGGCGATTTCAACGGGTGGAACAATGATGCGAATTATATGTACCGCCTTGATGACGGTTCAACGTGGGAGTGCTTTATTGATAATATAAAGCAGTTTGACGCCTACAAATTCTGCATCACAACAGCAGTCGGCAGACGTATTCTCAAAGCTGACCCGTACGCTTTCCATACGGAGACACGTCCTGATACAGCTTCTAAGTTTTACGACATCGAGGGTTACGAGTGGAAGGATGCCAAATGGCTTAAAAACCGTAAGCAGAATCCTGCCTACGATAATCCGATGAATATTTATGAAGTTCACGCGGGTTCATGGAAAGTTCACGGGGAAGAAATTTTTTATTCCTACCGTCAACTTGCCGATGAATTGACAAAATATGTGAAGGATATGGGATATACTCATATCGAACTTCTGCCACTGAGTGAGCATCCGTTCGACGGTTCCTGGGGATATCAGGTTACAGGTTATTTTGCTCCGACATCACGTTACGGCGAACCGAAAGACTTTATGTACTTTGTTGACAAGTGTCACGAGGCGGGGATAGGAGTTATCCTTGATTGGGTGCCTGCCCATTTTCCGAAGGATGCACACGGTCTTTACGAATTTGACGGACAACCCCTTTATGAGTATGAAGATATGCTTAAGGGAGAGCACAAGCAGTGGGGTACAAGAGTTTTTGATTACGGTAAAAACGAGGTCAGAAGTTTCCTTACTTCAAGCGCGCTTTTCTGGCTTGACAAGTATCATATTGACGGTCTGCGTGTTGATGCGGTAGCATCAATGCTCTATCTTGACTATTGCCGTGAAGACGGTCAGTGGAGACCGAATAAAAACGGCGGAAACGAAAATCTTGAAGCAATCGAATTTTTACAGAATCTCAACACGGCAATTTTCCGTGAATACGGTGATACGCTGATGATTGCAGAGGAAAGTACGGCGTGGCCCATGGTTTCAAAGCCCGCCTGTGACGGTGGACTCGGTTTCAACTTCAAGTGGAATATGGGTTGGATGAACGATTGCCTGAGGTATTTCTCGCTTCCGGGCATTCATCGTAAGTTCAACCACAACAATCTGACGTTCTCTTTCTTCTACGCTTTTTCGGAGAATTTTGTTCTTCCTATTTCGCACGACGAGGTTGTTCACGGTAAGTGTTCGCTTATCAACAAGATGCCGGGAGAGTATGAGGAAAAGTTTGCAGGAGTGCGTTCGTTCCTCGGATATATGATGGCACATCCGGGCAAAAAGCTGATGTTTATGGGTCAGGAATTCGGCCAGTTTATCGAGTGGAATTACAAGCAGGGTCTCGATTGGCTCTTGCTTGATTACGATGCTCACCGCAAACTGCAGTTTTTTGTGAAGACGATAAACGAGCTTTATAAAGCAACACCGGCACTCTGGCAGGTGGACTACGACTGGACAGGATTTAATTGGATAAGTGCAGATGACGTTGACAACTCAGTTATCGCATTCCGTAGAATTGACAAGGACGGCAAAGAAGTTATTGCAGTGTGCAACTTTACTCCCGTCAACCGTGAGAATTATTGTATCGGTGTGCCTAATTCAGGTACGTACAAGGTCCTTCTCAATACCGACTGTGAAGAATTCGGCGGTAAAGGAATGGGCACAACAGGCAGTGTAAAGAGTAAAAAAGTTCCTATGCACGGCCTTGACAACAGCATTTCACTCGACCTTCCGGGTCTGAGTGTAATATATCTCAAAGCACCAACCCCAAGAAAAAAGAAAGAAAATGCCGCAAAAAATGCGACGAAATAAAAAGGAGGCAGCATAATGTCACGCAAACACGAATGTATTGCAATGCACCTTGCAGGCGGTCAGGGCAGCAGACTCGGAATCCTGACAAAGAACATTGCCAAACCTGCCGTACCCTACGGCGGAAAGTACAGAATTATTGATTTCCCGCTTTCTAACTGTGTAAATTCAGGCATTTACACAGTCGGTGTGCTGACACAGTATCAGCCGCTTGAACTTAACGATTACATCGGCAACGGTCAGGCATGGGATCTTGACAGAGCCGACGGCGGTGTGCATATCCTTTCCCCCTATCAGCAGATTCAGGGCACGGAGTGGTACAAGGGTACTGCAAACGCAATTTATCAGAATATCAATTTCATTGACAGATATGATCCTGATTATGTTCTTATTCTTTCCGGCGACCATATCTACAAGATGGATTACTCAAAGATGCTCGCTTTCCATAAGGAAAAGAATGCTGACTGTACAATCGCTATGCTTGAAGTGCCATGGGAGGAGGCTTCGCGTTTCGGTCTTATGCTCGTAAACGAGGACGGCTCTATCTCCGAATTTGAAGAAAAACCGAAGAATCCCCGCAGCAACAAGGCATCCATGGGTGTTTATATGTTCACATGGAAGAAGCTTCGTGCTTACCTGATTGCGGATGAGGAAAAAGAAGGTT
>JAZNCK010000049.1:0-5033 GCA_045587505.1 Acutalibacteraceae bacterium | reverse complement strand
CGAAAACAACACGCCTCTTTATAACGGTGAAGAAATTACGGAAGAAAGCGATCTTATACTATGTGAATCTGCATTGGTTTTCAAGGGTGAGCTAATAAGTAACGGTTATTCAATCAGCGGACTTTATATGACGTCACAAGGCTTATTCAGTGAGGCTTCATCCGCTAAATTTATGAACATTAAAATCAGCAATTCACTTTTTGACCTGCGTGAAACACCTGTGGAAAATGTCGGTGCGCTTTGCGGTGTAGCTGAAAATTCGTTTTTTTCAAACATTACCTTTGACGGAATAATCATTAACCGTGCAGCAAACACAGGCGGTATCGTCGGTAAAGCAAATACTTGTTCTTATTTCCAATCCTGCAAAAACAACGGAACTGTTATCGGTTCGGATTATTGTGGCGGTATCGTCGGTTTGCAGAATGAAACCGGACGGTTTGTTGATTGTATCAATAACGGCAAGGTAATTTCAGACGGTAGCTATGTTGGCGGTATAACATCAACAATCGGCACAGATGTTACAGGTATAGACGGCTGTACAAACGTCGGTTCGGTTGAATCTACGGGTGATTACGTTGGCGGTATTGCAGGTGCAATTGAGCTTGATGGCTACGAAATGAAATTCTGCTATCACACAGGCTCTGTCAGCGGTAACGACTATGTCGGTGGATTTGCAGGCTCTTTCTACACTCCGGGTGATAACATTGAATCAGAAGCCAGAGAACTCGGTATGTTGCAGTCTCGCATCGAAGCATACAGAGATATTTATGTCGGTGACGGTTACGAATATGCGGTTTATCCGCCGACATGGGCGGTTGATAACGATTTGGTTTATCTGTTCAACGAGCGTGACTATTATATTGATTATATACAACGCGCCAATTACCCAAATCTTTACCACTCATACTCTGCGGGTGATGTTACAGCAAACGGAGAATATATCGGTGCACTTTTCGGCAAATTCGACGGATGTGTCTGGCGTTGTCATAATGTTTATTACAACAGAGAAAAAGGTCTTCTGATAAGCGGATCAGGTGATTTTGAAACAACTCAGTGGGAGATTGCTTTCTGTGCCGATCAAGCGGCATATTATCTTCCGCCCGAGGGCGTTTATTCAGAAAGGGAAGAAGTGCTAAAATCAGAATCGTTTGCAAAGGAGATCGGCAATGAGCAAAGATCGTTTATGGTTGACGGTGCAAACGAAAACAACGGTTTTGTTATGCTTGAAGATCACCACGATATCAGCTTGCACATTCATTCCTACGCTTTTGAAGTAACAACTGCGGCGACATGTGTAACCAAGGGTGTTAAAACATATACCTGCGTTTGCGGTGACACATATACTGAAGAGCTTCCGCTTATCGACCACAAATATGTTCACATAACTTCTGAGCCGGCAACCTGCACAAGCTCAGGCAAAAGCCACTACAGATGTTCTGTATGCGGTGACAGTTATATCAAGTATACTCCCGCGGCTCTCGGGCATAGCTTGCATAAGGAAATCGTCAAGAGTGCAACTTGTAAAGAGGACGGTCTCAGGGTCACAACCTGCAACAGATGCGATTATTATGAAGAGAAAATTATAAAATCTGCAAATCAGCATACCTGGACGGATTGGGAATATCTTATCTATCCGACGGGTTGGTCTGACGGACTTGAAATGAGAGTATGCACTACCTGCAGTATGAAAGAAGAAAAAGTTATTCCTTCTGTTTTATCTGAATTGCAGGCAACTCACGGTATGATTTCAGGCTTTGAGGCAGGCTCCACGCTCGAATATGCTTCTTCAAGCTTTAATATGGACGAAAGTGTAAGCGTTTCTTCAGACAAAAGCTCAACCCTCGGCACAGGCTCAGTTATAACATTGACCTACGGTGACGGTACTCAGGAAGAGTTTGAGGTTGTTATCTACGGCGATACAAACGGCGACTCGTGGTATGACGGACAGGATGCGATTATTGTAGATTGTCTTGCAAACGGAATGCTTACAAAGGAAGATGTGGGCGAGGCGGTATGGGCCGCAGCGGACTGTAACCACGACGGGGTTATAGATCAGCTTGATGTTGACATTATCAATCAGGCAGGCACGATGCTGTCGGATATTGATCAGACGATGCCGACAGAAACGCTTGTTGAAACAGCATCATATATTTCTTATTCAAATCTGATTGACCAATCTCCTGAAATCACAATTGAAGATGATGAGTCAATTGTGGAGAAAGAGGAAATATCAGAATCCGAAGTTCAAGAATTTCCCAAAGAAGAGACAAATGTGTTGGTTAGCATCTTGAACATAATGCCGGATTTTTTGGCAATAATTTTTAAATGGTTAACAGAATTGTTTGCATAGTTTTTGTATAACCGTCGATAAATAAAATCTATTCCAAAAGAAAATCCTGCGGGCGACCGCGGGATTTTTTTGTCGGCTTTTTCTTTAGTTTTTCCCTGAACATTTACTTTTAACTGAAAAATAGTATAATGAAATTAAAAAATATTAAAATTTTCCGTTACATTTTGCATTTTGTCGGACTACATAATGAGAGCAAAAATTAACCTGAAAGGAGGCGGTGCAATTGTCAGCGAAAAAACAGACGACTGCTTTGCTGCAGCAACTATATGATGACTATCGGCTGAAGCTGTTTAATTTCTGCCTTGCCCGTCTTTCAGGTGAGCGCGAATCGGCAGACGATTGCGTGCAGGAGGCTTTTCTCGTCCTAAGCACGAAGATGAATAAGGGTGAGGAAATCGAAAATCCGAGAGCGTTCCTTTACAGAACGGCAGAAAATTTCGTCAGACGCAGACAGGAACAGATTGCAAAAGAAACTAAACGGCTCGTCCCTCTTGAAAAAGCGACCGAAGCCACAACGAACGAAGAGGTCTTTCCCGAAGCGATCGAAAATATCGACTACGATGCACTTGCCGAGAAGCTGATAGATACGCTCAACGATGATGAAAAATTGCTCTACAATCTGCGATACATAAAAAATACCCGGGTTGATGAAATCGCAACCATTCTTGATATTTCACGGCCTGCCGTCTCAATGAGGCTCGTCAGGCTGAAAACAAAAATAACCCAAGCAGTCAACAATGTAGACTTTGAGAAAGGAGGCTGACCGTTATGACCGTAACCGTTAACAAAGATATTCTTCTTCACCCTGACTTCAGTCAGAATTTAAACGAAATCCTTTGCAATTACCTTAACGCGCTAATTGATGAAGAGCTCGAAAAAGAAGATGCAGATTTTGATTTTATTGACGAATGTGCAGATGCAATAAACTCAATCCGAAACGGTTTTATTGATGCTGTTATTCCCGTGATTTCACGAAAAGATTTTATGGCAAAGCTCGGTATCAGAACGGTACGCTTTTCAAAAGTATTTGCGGCAGTTATCGCCGCGGCACTTATGCTCGTTACAGCGAACGGAATTATCGCAAGTGCGACAGATTATAACATTATAGAAGAAGTTTCTGAAAAAATAGTTAAAATCTTTAAGCAAAACGAAGAACCCGCGGAGTTGACGACGCAAACCACAACAACTGTTCCTCCCGTGACCATTGAGAGCACGACGGTGGAATCAACTACAGAAGAACCAACTCAGGCAGAAACCACACTTCCGATTAAAGCTGAGCAGGGGATCACCCTGAAATTCAATGGAGATTTCAAAAAGGAATACAACGTCGGAGAAGCCTTTGATCCGGACGGAATTAGAGTTTTCCTGGCTTATGACGATGAAAGTGAAACCGAACTTGATAAAAACAAATATCAGATCAAAGCTCCATCGGATTTCGGCAAAACGGCAGGCTATGAAACCGTAACTGTTACCTATAAGGATTTTGAAAACAGCTTTAAAGTAAGAATCCTCAACACGAAGGAAACCCCGTTGCTGTCATCTGTCTATGCGACATTCCCGCCGGACTACGAATTTAAAGCGAAAGACCTCAACAACATCGACCTGAGCCGAATGAAGGTTTATGCAGTATACAGTGACGAGAGCGAAAAAGAACTGACGGCAGATGATTACACGGTTGAGATTACAGATATTTCAACCCTGTTCGAGAAAAAGGTCATCGTCACCGTAAAATATGAAGCCACATCCTGCTCGTTCACGGTGTTTAAGGAGTAGCTATCGCAATAGAACAAGGCGCCCCTGTAAGGGGAAGCCATAATTAGCGGGATCTTTACAGCCTTCCCCTTGAGGGGAAGGGGGACCGCTTGCGGTGGATGAGGTGTTAATAACAGCCCAATGCAATTAAATCAAGTAGGGACGGGCGTCCTCGACCGTCCGATATACATAGACATCCACGGATGGTCCGGGAGGCCCATCCCTACACACAATCCGAACAAAGGGAGGATTTATATATGAAACTTTTGAAAAAACTATCTGCAATACTGCTCGCAATCGTTCTGCTGTTCAGCGGTATACCAATGGCAGAGCTTGGCCTTGAAGACCTCTTTTCTTCAATAGCCTTTGCAGCGGAAGAAGACTATGAAGAGGAAGAAGAAAAAATCGACACTAAAAAAGACTATGTTTACGGTGATTTTATTTACGGTTACACAAAGTCAGGTGAAATTGTCATCAGAAAATATATGGGCAATGAAAAGGAAGTAACTGTTCCGGGAACGATTGACGGTACTGCAGTTACAGAAATCGGCGATTTTTCATTCTGCCCGACAACAGCCTACGAAAATTACGATACCGATACAGAATACAGCAACCCTGATTCTGCAAATATTGAAACGGTACATCTTCCTGATTCGGTTACATACATCGCAATAGCAGCTTTTATGTACTGCGAAAATCTCACGGAAATTATTATGCCCAAAAATTTGGAATATATAGGTCACAGTGCTTTTGGCGGTTGTTTTTCACTTGAAAATATCAATTTGCCACACGGTATAGAAGTGATTGAAGGATTTGTTTTTGCGGAAACAAAAATTAAAAGTCTGACGATTATATCATATTCAAAAGATTTTACTGCAGAAGATTGTATGCTTGCCGACTCAATTGTTGAAAACCTCACGATTAAAGCTAA
>JAZNCK010000048.1:0-10701 GCA_045587505.1 Acutalibacteraceae bacterium | reverse complement strand
ATGAATATGATTTCGGGTATTTATTATCCGGACAGCGGCCAGATTTTTGTTAAAGGCAAGGAAGTAAGTATACAATCACCGAACGCTGCCTTCGCACTTACAATCGGTATGATTCATCAGCATTTTACACTTGTTGATTTGTTTACTGCAGCTGAGAATATTGCCCTGGGAATCAACGACGGCAAGAAATTTGATTTGAAGCGTATTTCTGCAGAAATTGAGAAAATCAATAAGAAATACGGATTCAATATTGATCTTAAAAAGAAGATATACGAAATGTCTGTTTCTGAAAAGCAGACTGTTGAGATTGTAAAAGTGCTTTACAGAGGTGCAGATATTCTTATCCTCGATGAACCTACTGCAGTTCTTACTCCGCAGGAAACACAGCGTCTTTTCGCTATCTTGCGCAAGATGCGTGAAGACGGTAAAGCTGTTGTTATTATTACTCATAAACTCCATGAAGTTATGTCAATTTCGGACAGGGTTTCTGTTCTTCGTAAAGGTGAGTATGTCGGTACGATAAATACAGCTGATGCAGATGAGTCAATTCTTACGGAAATGATGGTCGGTAAGAAGATAAGCCTTGATATCGACCGTTCAGAGCCGAAAAATCCGGAAGACAGACTTGTTGTCAAGAACATTAACTGTACAAACCGTGAGGGTATAAAACTCCTCAATGACGTTTCGTTTACGGTGCGCTCGGGTGAAATTCTCGGTATTGCAGGTATTTCAGGCAGCGGTCAACGTGAACTTCTTGAAGCAATCGCAGGATTGCAGAAGCTTGACAGTGGTTCTATTATCTATCATAACGCCCAGACGGGTAAAGAGGATAATCTTCGTGACAAAACACCTGTTCAGATCCGTGAACTCGGCATTCGTCTTTCATTTGTTCCCGAGGACAGACTCGGTATGGGTCTTGTCGGAAATATGGATATTGTTGACAATATGATGCTTCGCAGCTATAAGAAAGGCAAGTCGGTTTTCTTGCAGAAGAAAGAGCCGAAAACCCTTGCAGAAAAGATTATCAAGGACCTTGAGGTCGTAACTCCGTCAGCCTCAACGCCTGTTCGCCGTCTTTCAGGCGGTAATGTTCAGAAAGTTCTTGTAGGACGTGAGATTGCTGCATCACCGACAGTTCTTATGGCGGCATATCCCGTAAGAGGCCTTGATATCAATTCCTCTTATCTTATTTATAATCTTCTCAATCAGCAGAAAGAAAAAGGTGTAGCTGTAGTTTTTGTCGGTGAGGACCTTGATGTACTTATAGATCTTTGCGACAGAATTATGGTTATCGGTGGGGGTAGGGTTAACGGTATAGTTGACGCACGCACAGCCACTAAGGAAGAAATCGGACTTATGATGGTTAAAACAAAGGGAGGCAACGCTGATGAATAATGTTAAAAAGCGTAAAGATCCGCTTATTCGTATCAGTAAGCGTGACGTCCCCGTATGGTGGAAATCACTTTTAATCCGTATCGGTGCAATTGCCTTTGCACTTGTTGTATGCGCGGGTCTTATAGTTCTTGTCTCTGATTATAATCCTCTTGATGTTTTTAAAACGATGATTGAGGGGAATTTCGGCACAGAACGTAAGATATGGAACCTTCTTCAAAATACGGCAATTCTCTTGTGTATTTCTCTCGCGGTAACACCGGCATTCAAGATGAAATTCTGGAATCTAGGTGCAGAAGGACAGGCTCTTGTAGGAGCACTTTCAACTGCAGCTTGTATGATTTATTTAGGTGACAGGATACCTCAGATTCCGCTTATTCTTCTGATGATTGCGGTAAGTATTGTTTCAGGTATGATCTGGGCAGTTGTTCCTGCGATTTTTAAAGCAAAGTTCAACACCAACGAGTCACTGTTCACTCTTATGATGAACTATGTTGCAACCCAGCTTGTTCTTTTCTGTATTACCTTTTGGGAAAATCCGAAGGGCTCAAATACGGTAGGAACAATCAATCCTTCATCTGAAAGCGGATGGCTTCCTGCTGTTTTAGATCAGAAGTATCTTCTGAATATCCTTATTGTTACGGCAATTATGGTGATTATGTATGTCTACCTCAAATACAGTAAGCACGGTTATGAGATTTCTGTTGTCGGTGAAAGTGAAAACACTGCACGTTACATCGGTATCAATGTTAAGAAAGTTATTGTTCGTACAGTTCTTGTATCAGGTGCGGTCTGCGGTATAACAGGCTTCTTACTTGTTTCGGGTACTCACCACACAATTACGGCAGAAACCGTAGGCGGCCAGGGATTTACAGCTATTATGGTTTCGTGGCTTGCTAAGTTCAATCCGTTTATAATGGCTGGCGTTTCGTTCCTCATCACTTTCCTTGAAAGAGGTGCAGGCGAGATTGCAACAATACTCCGTCTTAATCAGAGTGTTGCAGAGATTATGACAGGTATTATCCTTTTCTTTATTATCGGCAGCGAGTTTTTCATTAACTACAAAGTGACTTTCCGTGTTGGCAAAAAGGAGGGTAAAAAATGATTACTACAATTGCACTTTTCTTAAAACAGGCAATCATTCAGGGCATCCCACTCCTTTACGGTTCAACAGGCGAAATTATTACCGAAAAATCTGGTAACCTCAACCTGGGTATACCTGGCATTATGTATATCGGCGGAATATCGGGAATTATCGGTGGTTATCTTTATGAGTTTTCGGGGGCCGAACTCAATCCCGTACTGCTCATACTTATACCGCTTCTTTCATCAATTCTCGGCTCAGCTATTATGTCACTTATTTATTGTGTATTAACAGTTACGCTCAAGGCAAACCAGAATGTTACCGGTCTTGCACTTACGACTTTTGGTGTCGGTATGGGTAACTTCTTCGGCGGCTCACTTTCATCAATTCTTGGCGAGGGTGGCACAATCTCACTTATTGAAACAGGTAAAGCATACAAGCAGATTCTTCCGTTTGCAAAAGATCTTGGCTTGTTCGGTGAAACCTTCCTTTCATTTGGTTTTCTTGCTTATCTTTCAATTATCATTGCAATTCTTGCATCTGTTTTTCTTACCAAGACCCGAAGAGGTATGAATCTTCGTGCTGTTGGTGAAAACCCTGCAACTGCTGATGCTGCAGGTATCAACGTTACTGCAAATAAATATATTGCAACCTGTGTTGGCGGTGTAATAGCAGGTCTCGGCGGTCTTTACTTTGTAATGGACTATGTTGGTGGAGCTTGGACAAATAACGGCTTCGGTGACCGCGGATGGCTCGCGATCGCACTTGTCATCTTCGCACTCTGGAGACCGCACACAAGTATCCTCGGTTCAATCCTTTTCGGCGGTCTTTATATTGTATATCTCTACATTCCCGACCTCAGCAGAAGCTCACAGGAAATATTCAAAATGCTTCCGTATCTTGTAACAATAGTTGTTCTTATCGTTACAAGTGTCCGCAAAAAGAGAGAGCACCAGCCTCCGCAGAGTCTCGGCCTGTCATATTTCCGAGAGGAAAGATAGTTTGACTGTCAGCTTTGGTAACGTATTAAAGGAGCGGGTGACCGCTCCTTTTTGTTGATTTATCAGTTTTATATGTTATAATAGTACAAATACATTTAAGCAGGGGATACAATGCTCCAAAAAATATGCAAAAAACTTTCTCGTACCCGACTTATTGCGATTGGCTTCTTTGTCGTAATTTTTATCGGGTCAATTCTTCTGATGCTTCCGTTTGCAACAAAAGAAGGGCAGACAACTTCATACATTGATGCACTTTTTACCGCTACCAGTGCCACTTGCGTGACGGGACTTGTGCCGTTTGATACTTTTACTCATTGGACACTTTTCGGTCAGCTTGTCATACTTTGTATGATTCAGCTGGGAGGCATCGGATTTATGACCGTTATTACAATGGCAACGCTGTTTATGCGTCATAAAATCGGTTTGCAGAACCGTATGCTGATTATGGAATCGGCGGGTTCAATCTCACTTTCAGGTATTGGTGAACTTGTGCAACGTATAATCGGTGGTACAGCTGTTTTTGAAACGCTGGGTGCCTTGCTCCTTGCAACAAGGTTTGTTCCGAAATTCGGTTTTTTACAGGGAATATACTTTTCTGTTTTTCATTCGATTTCTGCTTTCTGTAATGCAGGTTTTGATCTTATGGGACAGCTTGAACCCGGTTCATCAATGATACTGTTCAATGGTGACGTTGTTGTAATGCTTACCCTTTCAATGCTTATTTTAACTGGTGGCATAGGCTTCTTTGTGTGGAATGACATTTTTGTCTGTAAAGCGAAGTTTAAAAAATATCAGATGCATACTAAACTTGTCCTTACGGCAACGGCTGTAATCACCGTTGTTTCGGCAGTTATGTTCTTTGTTTTTGAATATGATGATGCGTTTGAAGGTATGGGATTTTTTGATAAAGCTGTTAATGCCTTTTTTCAGTCGGTAACACCGCGTACTGCGGGTTTTTCGGGCATTGATATGTCCACTCTGTCAGAACCCGGCAGTATTCTTACAATGGTTCTTATGTTTATCGGTGGCAGTCCGGGTTCAACAGCAGGTGGTGTTAAAACAACAACCGTTGCCGTTATTCTTATTTCAACTCTTGCTTATCTGCAGGAGGATAACAATGTTACAATATTCAAAAAGCGTATTGAAGAAAAAATGGTGCGCCGTGCAAGTGCGATTGCATTTATTTATTTTTCAATGATTTTTGTCTGTTCAATGGTAATCAGCTTTGCAGAACCCGTGCAGATGAAGGAGGTGCTGTTTGAGGTAATCTCCGCTGTTGCAACAGTAGGACTTTCGATGAATCTTACAGCAACGCTCTCTTTTGCATCAAAGCTTATTATTATCGTGCTTATGTATGCAGGCAGACTCGGAGCATTGACTTTTATTATGATGCTTTCAAAGCGTGACACAACCGCAATACTAAAACGCCCTGTGGGTAAAATTATGATAGGATGATGTTAATATGAAATCAATTCTTGTAATCGGTATGGGCAGACTCGGAAGACATCTTGCCACAACGATGATTGACCTGGGTAATGAGGTTATGGTAATTGATAAAGACCCTGAGGTTATCGAAAGTCTTTCTCCTGTGCACGGCGACGCAAACATCGGCGACTGCACAAACGAAAATGTTATTATGGCTCTCGGTGTTGATAGTTTTGATATCTGCTTTGTCACGATTGATTCAGACTTTCAGTCTTCTCTTGTTGTTACGTCTTTACTCAAAACTCACGGTGCAAAACTGATTGTTTCCACCGCCAAGCGTGACATTCAGGCAGATTTGTTAAAGAAAATCGGTGCTGACGAGGTAGTTTATCCGGAACGTGAAATTGCAGAAAAACTCGCCGTAAGATACAATTCGAGTAATATATTTGACTTTATCAAGCTTACTCCTGAGTATGCAATTTATGAAATTCCCGCACCGAATGTCTGGACGGGCAAAACGATTTCAAACCTGGGTGTCCGTCAGCATTATAAGGTCAATATTATAGCAGTTAAGCAAGGTAATACACTCAACACGATGCCGGGGCCCGATTATATATTCAAAGCTGATGACCACATTATAGTAATAGGTAAATCAGGAGATGTATTTAAACTTTCTTCTGAAAAATAAGGGGTGTTTAGTATGACAATCAAAGAACGCATTAAAGCTTTAAAAGTACCGTCGCCACTCGAAATAACGGGTAAAAGAGCGACAACTGTTGAAGAGTGGGAGAAAATCAGACCTCTTGTCAGAGAAATGATGTACAAATGCGAGTACGGATATATTCCCGAAAAGCCCGAAAGTATATCTTTCAAGGTAATCAGTGATAACGATGACAGGTTCTGTGCAGGTAAGTCAATAAGGATAGACCTTGAAATCATATCAAGAATTAACGGTGAAGATTTCTCTTTTCCGATTACCTATGTTTATCCCAATAATGGCAAAAAGAATAAAACCTTTGTCTGCATCAATTTCCGTCCCGATGTGCCGGATAAATACATCCCGACAGAAGAAATCATCGACAACGGCTTTGCAATCGCGTCTTTCTGCTATAAGGATGTAACAAGTGACGATAACGATTTTACAAACGGTCTTGCGGGTGTGATTTATAAAAACAAAGAACGCTCACTTTATTCACCGGGAAAAATCGCAATGTGGGCCTGGGCAGCTATGCGAGTTATGGATTTCCTTGAAACACGTGAAGAGGTTGATCTTGATTGCGTAACCGTCTGCGGACATTCAAGGCTCGGAAAGACGGCACTCCTTACGGGTATTTCCGATGAACGCTTTGCTTGCGTTCATTCTAACTGTGCAGGCTGCAGCGGAGATTCCCTTAACCGTGGTAAACAAGCAGGTGCGGAAATTATTGAAAATATTGTTGATAAGTTTGAATACTGGTTCTGTGATAATTACAAAAACTATGTCGGAAAGGATAACGAAACAGAGTTTGAACAACATTTTATGCACTCACTTATCGCTCCGAGACCCGTGCATATCGCATCAGCAGAGTTGGACAGATGGGCTTGTCCTGAAGCACAGTTTCTTTGCTGTGCCGCGGCATCTGAGGTGTATGAGCTTTACGGTAAAAAAGGCTTTGTTTACGAAGAGGATGACTTCCTGAATTGCGGTAAAATGTTAAATGACGGAAGTATAGGATTATACTTCCGCCACGGCAAACACTATTTTGCCCGTGACGACTGGCACGGACTTATTGATTTTATAAACAAGCATTTTTAGTTTTTCATATATTCTGCGAGATCTTTACCCTTAAGCCCCAACGAGCATCCGATAACAGTTTTGACATAAGCCATTTCGTTCGTCAGACCACTGACGGGAATAACACTGTGTTTTAGAGCTTTAGCTGTTGATACATAAGAATACGATTTTTCATCACAAGGTGTAAGTATAAGGCTTACACCTTCTTTTTTGCATCTTTCGGCAAATTGTGCGAACGAATTCTTGCCGCCATCAACACACACAGTTTCTGAATGGTAAGTCGTATGCACCACAGCTGATACCCCGTCAAGGTTATAGCAGTCATAATTCATACCTACTACGGGATTGATATACAGAACACCCGAAGTCAGTTTGTCAATTTTACTTAAAAGACCGTTGCTGTGTTGAAACTCTTTGCCCTCAAGCTCTGCATTTTCTATGGACTCAACAACCATAGCGTCTCTGCTATAAAAATCGTTACTGTAATTTGCACACTGTAACAGATGTTCACCGGAATGAACATAGATGTTATTATCCGAATTCTGATACACAACATAAACATTAGGTCTGATACCGTTCATAATAAGCTCAACTGCAGTCCTGAAATTGATATTGGCGTTAGTTCCAACTGAGTCAATGGGGGAGTGGCTTGAAACAAGGCAGACGGGCAAGCCTTTTTCACTCATTACAAGTGACAAAAGACAAGCTGTATAAGCGAGAGTATCTGTTCCGTGCAGGATGATGATACCACTGTAGTCATCACTTTTTGTATTTCTTAACTCATCAAGTAAAATGTTCCACTTATCAATCGTCATATTTTCACTGAGTGTATCAATGGGCATTTTTGTCTCAAATTCCACATTTTTAAAAGGGGAGTTGCTTTTCTTGAAATTAGAAACAATTTTATATTTCGCGTTTTCGGTATCAATTTCACGTTTACCGTCTTCATTTACCGCTGAGCATATTGTACCGCCCGTAAGGATTAAAAGTATCTTTTTCATATCCGTATCCTTTATTGTTGATTCTTTTATAATATTATACCATTCTGTATACAAAATCAATTGTACTTTTAAGTTTAATCGGATTTTAAAATAAAAATGAACCTGTATATTCGTAAACAGATTCATTTCAATGTACGGTATTCATTTGTAATTCCTAAAATATAATCAGCGGAAACATTATAAAATTTGCACAGTGTGACAAGGTGATGTACGGGAATCTCTCTTAACCCGTTTTCGTATCTCCCATATTGTTGCTGGGTAGTCATCAGTAGCTTTGCGATATCTGACTGTGTCAAGTCTTTATCTTCACGCAGGTCTTTAAGCCTTTGATAATAAAACAAAACAATCAATCCTCTATGATATTTGATTTTATTTTAAAACAAATCCTTTTGGATGTATTGACATTAAATCCAATTGGGTTTATAATGTACAAAAGCTGATTGAAATATTTGTTTTGGAAGAATAAATGTTTTCGTTGAAAACCTTTAACGAACTTTTACTCAATATTCCGGACAGATCAGCAGAGTATTGCAAAACCCGAAGGGTTGTGCTATATTAGATATAACAGAGCGTGTAATTGAAATTTCTGCAAAAACTGTACACACTGTGTTTAGTATTCAACAAATAAACGGAGGTAGTTTTTATGAAAATCAAAAAGTTATTATCATTGATTATGGCGGTGCTGATGATTGCCGTTATACCTGTAACCGCATTTGCCAGCAGTATGTCTGATACTTACAGTGTGTATGTAAACGGCATTCAGATTACAAAGGACAACTGTGATGATGTCCTTAGTGACGGTGGCTCGGTTAAATACAGTAACAATCTTGATACTCTTACACTTACAAATGCAAAAATTACTGCAGGCGCTCCTCGTGCGACAAGAAGTATGGATGGTATCTATATCAGCGGCACCTGCGACCGCATTGAGCTTGTAGGAAACAATGTAATCGACCTCAGAAATTTCAAAACTGAGTCAGGAAAGATGGCAGATACAGTTTGTGCACTCCGTGCAAATGACAGTCTTACGATTTGCGGTAACGGTTCATTGAAGCTTTATACGCCCGACTGTATAGACAGTACTGCGATAAAGTATGACAGACTCCTCACCTTTGACGGATGTAAGGTTGAAATTTATGCCGGCGACGGTACAGAAAATGCATCGGGTATTGATACTGATGTCGAACAGATTTCAGTTGATACCGTGTACGTTGAAAACGGAGCAGATCTGAAGGTCTGTGCCGGAAGTGTTACAAGCAACTACTCAAGTGTCATTGAGCACGTAGGTATCCGCAGCAATAACCTTAAGGTTGATAAAACAAGCAAGTGCTACGTTGAAACAGGGGATCTTACGGCAGGCGATGTTGACTATGTAATCAATGGTGCTGTTACTGCTTATGGGGTATTCGGAGGCGGTGAGGTTACTGCTATTGCAGGTAAGGTTACATATACTTCAGCGTGGTATGAAGATGAATGTATAAGTTACGGTATTTATGACATCGGTTGGCCGATGAACGAGGAACATGTCAGCGCTTCATCTTTGTCAGATATGACTATTATCGCAAGTGGCTACGATTGCGGTACATATAGCACGAATGTATATTTGTACGATATGAGCGATAAGATTGACATTCTTGTAAGTGAAAATATTGACGGCTCAGATCTTAAGTATTTAAAAGACGGTGAGCGTTTAGGAAATTACAATTATGTAATGATTTGCCCCAAAGGTGAAGTAGTCATTGAAGAGGAAGAAAAGTCATTCTTTGAAATGATTATTGAATTCTTTGAGAATTTGTTTGCAAGTATTATCGATTTCTTTGCAAGTCTTTTATAATTAACGATACGATTTTTATATATACCCAAACTCAACACCCGTGGTTTTAATAAAATTTTGAATAATTCACCAAAAAAGCCATATACTTTTTATATGAAATATTAAAATTTTATTGACAATTAAAATTATTTTGCTATAATAATTGTGTTAAAAGGTGAAATTTATTTTAACCTGCGAAGACCCGACTTAAACGGAAAGTCTGAAAGAGAGAGTGCGTCATTGGCTGAAAGCGTACTTAAGATGAGTAGTAAGCACGGCAACACTTCGTCAGAATCACATTTCAATATTAAAGAGCGGATACTTTAATGTTTAGTATCAACACGGGTGGCACCGCGGGTTATTGTTATGTATACTCGTCCCGAGAATTATTTTTATAATTCTCGGGGCTTTTTATTTTATTTTCAAAAAACTATCAGGAGGTAGATAATATGTATAGAACTCATCTTTGCAACGAAATCAGAGAAAAGCATATCGGCGAAGTTGTCGAACTTGCAGGCTGGGTTGACGTTATCCGTGACCACGGCGGCGTTCTCTTCGTTGACCTTCGTGACTACACAGGTATCACACAGGTTGTTGTTCACGATGAAACTCTTCTTAAAGGAATCAGCAAGGAGACCGTTATTTCTGTCAAAGGTACTGTTACAAAACGTGACGAGAGTACAGTTAACCCCAAGATCGACACAGGCCTTGTAGAACTCGTAGCTGACACTCTCAAGGTGCTCGGTACTTGTACACGTGATCTTCCCTTCGAGATCGGCTCAAACGACACTAACGAGAACATCCGACTTAAGCACAGATTCCTCGATCTGAGAAATCCTGCACTTCACAAGAACATCGTTCTTCGATCAAACGTTATCCGTCATATGAGAAAGGTTATGGAAGAAAAAGGCTTCCTCGAGATGCAGACTCCCATTCTTACAGCATCATCACCCGAGGGCGCAAGAGACTTCCTTGTTCCGAGCCGTAAGCATCCGGGCAAGTTCTATGCTCTTCCGCAGGCTCCTCAGCAGTTCAAGCAGCTTCTTATGGTATCAGGCTTTGACCGCTACTTCCAGATTGCACCCTGTTTCCGTGATGAAGATGCACGTGCTGACCGTTCACCGGGTGAATTCTATCAGCTTGACTTTGAAATGGCTTTCTCTACACAGGAAGAGGTTCTCAAAGTCTGTGAAGATGTCGTAAGCGATGTT
>JAZNCK010000047.1:0-12753 GCA_045587505.1 Acutalibacteraceae bacterium | reverse complement strand
TCTCAAAAGAATACGAAAATCATTAGGGAACTTTTCTTTAAGTCTGTTTATTATTTCTAGTTTTAATTCTTTATCTCGTATATTATCATAAGCTTCAAGTTCTTTGGTGATTTCTGCTTCATCCTCAGCTCTGTTAACACCAAGCAACTCATCAACACTTACTTTAAAGAAACCTGCAATTTCAGGAAGTAATGTAATATCGGGGTAACTTTCTCCACGCTCCCAATTACTGACGCTTTGAGAAGTAACACCTAAAAAATCTGCAAGTGTTTCTTGTGTTAGTTCTTTTTGAAGTCTTAATCTTTTGATATTTTCACTCAAATAAATAGTCATTCTAATTATCACCTCTGATTAGATTTGTTGACCGGTCTGTTTATATAATAACGCATAAAAATATAAAAAACAATAAAACGTTCTTTTAACAAAGCTCAAGCAACGCTTGAAAAACTCAAAACAAAAAAAAGAGAGAAGCCTTGACTTCTCTCCAATATTTCAGATTATAAAGTTTATCAATCTCCTGCAGCAGGAGGGTTGAAACCTTTACCGAGTATTTCGTTTGCTTCTGAAAGTACTATAAAAGTTTCGGGATCAAGTTCTTTTACCTTTTTTCTTATACGCGGAATTTCGTGGCTACGTGCAGCACAGATTACAAGTTCATTTGTATCACCTGTGTAACCGCCTTTTCCTTCAATGATAGTTGCACCTCTACGACACTCTTTAGTTATCATATCAGCAACTTCTGCACCTTTCTTGGTAAATATATACAGCATCTTACCACTGCCCGTACCGTAAAGTATATGATCCATAACCTCAGAACTTGCAAAAATCAGAATTGCAGCATACATAGCACTGTCAACGCTACCGAAAACTACGGCAGCCGAAATAACAACTGCAGCATCACAGATAAGAATCATTGTACCCATTGTCATGTGTGGCCATATTTTCTTCAACAACCTTCCGAGCACATCGGTGCCGCCTGAAGTTGCTCCGCGCACTATTATCAAGGCTATTCCCGCACCGCACATTGCTCCGCAAAAAAGAGAAGCAAGAAGTTTGTCGCCCGTATACGCTCCGATTATTCCTGCATCCATAACAGATGCAACGCCGTCAATACAAACCGAAAGAATGACCGTAGTCCACAATGTTTTCAGAGTAAAAGACTTACCAATAAAAATCCACGCGAGAACTATAAGCGGAACATTAAGAACAAGTCCTGTCAGACCCACCGGGAATTTCGGTATAAGATAATTTATGATAATAGCCAGACCGGTGATTCCGCTTTGTGCTATGTTATTCGGAATTGCAAAAATATTTACACCGAGTGCATAAAGCAAGCACCCCGCAATATAGTAGACATTGTCTACTATCATATCCTTGAAATTAAAGTTTTTTAAAAAAGACTTAATACTATCACCTTTTTTCAAAGTAAAGCCTCCGTTAATCTGCAATTATTCTGTAAAGTTCAAGTATCCTCTCAATTTCATCAGAGAGATAAAGATAACCTATCAAAGCCTCAAATCCCGTTGCCATATGATAGTCACTCTGAGATGCATTTTTGGGTAAATGTCCTGATTTTGCATTTCTTCCCCGTTTGAAAACCGCAAGTTCGTTTTCAGACAAATGCGGCATAATCTTACCTGCAAATTCAGACTGAGCAGAAGCCTTGACTTTTTTTACAGCAAGGTTATGCAAATCATTGGCAGGTCTGTTTGCCGCACAAATCAGGTCTTCTCTGACAATGAGATCAAAAACTGTATCACCGATAAAAGCCAAGGTTAGCGGACTTAATTCATTAGGTTTTACCGATTTATTTTTCAATAATCTTTCCATATCTGTTTACGGCACAAAATCAAACTCAAGGTCATAGATTTCAACTGTGTCGCCTTCCTGAATTCCTTTTTCTTCTAAAGCGTCAATTATACCGCTTGACTGCAGAACACGCTGGAAATACTGCAATGACTCATAATCGTCAAGATCGGTTCTCTGCAGAATTTTAAGTAGCCATTCGCCTTCAACGGAATAAACGTCATCTTCAACTGTAATTGTAAACTTTCCGTCATTATTCTTCTCAAAAAACTCCGGAGGAATTTCTTCCTTTTCGAACTTCTTGATGGGCGGAAGTGCTGCAAGTTTTGCAGCAACAGCATTGATAATCTCCTGTGTTCCCTCGACAATCGGGGCACACATTGCAAAATACTGATAACCGTTTTCTGTAAAATACTTTTCAAGTCTTTCCAGTTGTTCGTCGGTTGCAAGGTCAATTTTGTTACCTACAACAATCTGCGGTAAATCTGCCATCTCCGGATTAAACTTTACAAGTTCAGCATTTATTGTATTAAAATCATCAATTGGATCTCTGCCTTCGCTGCCTGCAGCATCAACGATATGAACAAGCAAACGGCAACGCTCAACATGACGCAGAAACTCATGACCGAGACCTACACCGTCGCTTGCGCCCTCGATAAGTCCCGGAATATCAGCCATAACAAAAGAATTGCCTTCACCCATTGATACAACACCGAGAACAGGAGTAAGTGTTGTAAAATGATAGTCAGCGATAATAGGTTTAGCCTGACTTACAACTGAAATAAATGTTGATTTACCAACATTTGGAAAACCTAAAAGGCCGACATCAGCAAGGAGTTTAAGTTCAAGACTGACTTCCCATTCCTCACCGGGTATACCCGGTTTTGAAAACCTGGGAGTCTGACGCGTAGGTGTGGCAAAATGGTAGTTTCCCCAACCGCCTTTACCACCCTTTGCAGCAATAAACTCATCATCGTCGGACATATCCGCCATAACCTTACCACTCTGAACCTCACGGATAACTGTACCTCGGGGAACTTCAATAACAAGGTCCTCTCCTCGGCGACCATTTCTGCGTCCTGTCTGACCCGGTTCACCGTTAGGTGCCTTATATTTCCTCTTGTATCTGAAATCAGCAAGAGTTGCAAGATTATCGTTTACTTTAAAAACAATGTTTCCGCCTCTGCCGCCGTCACCGCCGTCGGGACCGCCCGCAGCAATATATTTTTCACGATGGAAAGCGACAGCTCCGTTTCCGCCGTCGCCTGCTTTGATTTTAATTTTCGCTATGTCAACAAACATAGTAATACCTCTGGATAGTAATTATTTGAGTTCAGCTCTGGCTGCTTTAATATTTTCTACAAACTGTTTTGCAGTCTCAGTTATTTTCTTATAATCGCCTGTGTTGGCACCTGCAGTAAGTGATGAGCCGGCACCTACGGCAACTGCCCCGGCCTTAATCCACTCGCCGACATTATTGACGTCAACACCACCGGTAGGCATCATTTTAGCATAAGGAATGGGTCCTCTGATATCTTTGATAATCTTTGGTCCGAAAAGATCTCCCGGGAAAACCTTAAGGATATCAGCACCGTGCTCCATAGCCATAACGCCTTCGCGGACAGTCATAATGCCCGGCATCATTGCAACACGGTAACGGTTACACATCTTAAGCGTTTCAAGATCAAGATAAGGGCTTACAATATACTGTGCACCGCTGAGCATAGCAATACGTGCAGTAGCTGCATCCATAACTGTACCTGCTCCGAGGATAATATCATTCTCGTCATATTTCTTTGAAAGATCCTCAATAACTCTGTCTGCATGAGGAACCGTAAAAGTCAGTTCAATTGCAGCAACTCCGCCTTCCATACAAGCATCAACAATTCTTTCTGCTTTATCAGTACTCTCAGCACGGACAACAGCAACAATACCGCAATCCTGAATTCTGGTTAAAATTCTTTCTTTATCCATTTTAATGACTCCTTATCTCTGTACTCGTGCACCTGCACCGCTTACAATTCTTTCAACTTCCGACTTGCTTGCCATAGATGTGTCACCGGGAGTAGTCATAGCCAGTGCACCGTGTGCAACACCGTAGTTCACTGCAGTCTGAGCATCACCTGTTGTCATAAGACCGTAAATAAGTCCTGATGCAAAGCTGTCTCCTCCACCTACACGGTCATAAATCTCAAGACCGGGAAGGTCCATACCTTTGTTTATTTTTCCGTCTGCCCAGCAAATTGCACTCCAATCGTTCACAGTAGCTGTTTTAACCGTACGCAGCGTTGTTGCAATGACCTTGAAATTCGGATATATTTCAACAGCATTCTCAATCATTTTAAAATATCCGTCAAGGTTAAGCTCCTTGAGATTTTCATCATTACCTTCAACTTCAAGTCCGAGACACGCAGTAAAATCTTCTTCGTTACCGATCATAACGTCAATATACTTTGCGATTTCCTTATTGACCTGCTGCGCCTTTTCCTTACCGCCGATATCCTTCCACAAAGAAGGACGGTAGTTAAGGTCATACGAAACTATTGTACCGTATTTTTTAGCTGCTTTGACTGCCTCTATTACAACCTCAGCGGTTGTATCTGAAAGTGCTGCAAAAATCCCGCCTGTATGAAGCCAACGAACACCGAGAGTTCCGAAGATATAATCCCAGTCAATGTCACCTGCTTTAAGCTGTGATGCAGCCGTATTACCTCTGTCTGAAACACCGACAGCACCTCTGATACCGTATCCTCTTTCAGTAAAATTCAGACCGTTTCTTACTGTTCTGCCGATACCGTCATACTTTGACCATTTTACGAGAGAAACATCTACACCGCCCTGAAGCATAAAATCTTCAACAAGTCTGCCGACTTCATTATCGGCAAGTGCAGTAACAATCGCTGTTCTGAGTCCGAAACAACGTCTCAGACCTCTTGCAACGTTATATTCGCCGCCGCCTTCCCATACGCGGAAATTTCTTGCGGTTTTAATTCTTGAATCACCCGGATCAAGTCTAAGCATAACTTCACCGAGAGAGATCATATCAAATGTGCATTCATTCTGCGGTCTTAATTTCAGATCCATTATAATCAGTCCTTTCTGTCTTGCTTTCTGCTTTTATAAAAATCTTTCATTGTCGGATCCTGAATCATTCGTGCTAACTCATACAATTGACGGGAATAAAAGAAAACCGTAAACAATAAACGGATTTTAACATCAATATCAGTACAAGAAATAAAATCCTTAATCCACTTTTTGCCTATACGCTTGCTTTCTTTTATTACATATTCCTCTGAATCCGTACCGATTGATAATGTTCTGTTGTAAAAAATTGTTTGAAAAAGATATTGAAGGCAGTATCCCCTCAAAAACCTGTGGTCAGTGTTTTTTAAGAGCTCACACAAATCATCAAACGACAACGTTACGGTAAACTTCGATTTTGAGAATTTTGAGGTAACACAGGAATTTTCTCTGGTATAGTAATAATAAAGCACCTTATCAATCACATTGAAAGAAACATTTTCACTCAGAAGATGAATAACATAGTTAGCATCTTCACCGTTTGTAATATTCCTGGGGAACTGAGCTTTTAAAGCAATTTCTCTTCTGATAAGTTTTGCACAGGATGATTTTCCGATAACATTATTATTGACAGGTCTGAACAAATCCCGGTGCGTTGCCTCGTGAACATTGTAATCCGTTATCGGTTGCATCGGTTCACTAAGAACAGTTGTACACTGCTGATGAGCACAAACCATATCAACGTCATTCTTTACGATAGCATTCACAAAAATTTCAATTGCCTGATAATGAAGATAATCATCACCGTCAACAAACATCAGATACTCGCCCTTTGCTGTCCTCATGCCGGTATTACGGGCGGATGATACACCTGCGTTCTCCTGCCGGACATAATAAACCCTGGAATCCTTTTCTGCATAGGACTTGATCTTTTCCGCTGACGAATCAGTGCTGCCGTCATCAACGCAGATGATTTCCATATTTTTATATGTCTGGCACAGCAGTTTTTCAATACAGTTGCCGATATAGTTCTCTAGATTATATACCGGAACAATAACACTGACCAAAGCAGACATAACTTCACCTCAATTCAGTTGTTTTTTGAAGTTATACGCCCGAATATGCGTTGAATCCACCGTCAACAGCAATCGTAGTGCCTGTAACAAAGCCAGAGTATTCTTTGTCACAAAGGAATAACAATGCACCTGAAAGCTCTTCCGGCTCACCAAAACGACCCATGGGAGTAGCTGCAAGAATCTTACCTGTTCTTGCTGTCGGTGTACCGTCATCATTCCAGAGAAGCGCTTTGTTCTGCTGGGTTGAAAAGAATCCCGGAGCAATCGCATTTACACGGATACCCATTTCAGCAAAATGAACAGCCATAAACTGTGTAAAGTTTGCCACAGCAGCCTTTGCCGCAGAATATGCGGGAATTTTTGTAAGCGGACGGAAAGCATTCATTGAGGTAACCATAATTATACAGCTATCATCTTTCATCGCCATATCACGTGCAAAAATCTGAGTAGGAATAAGTGTACCGAGGAAATTGAGATTGAATACAAATGAGATACCCTGAGGATCAAGATCAAAAAATGTTTTCACATTCTCATCTTTTTCAATAAGATCGACCTTTTCAAGGGTTTCTTTTGTTGTTGTGCCCTTAGGATTGTTGCCGCCTGCACCGTTAAGAAGAATATCGCACGTGCCAAGCTTTTCAGCAACCGTATCACGTGCTTTTTGCATGCTTTCCGGTTCAAGTACATTGCAACCGACAGCAATTGCCGTGCCACCGTCAGCAACAATTTCATCTGCCACAGCCTGTGCCGCAGCTTCGTTCAGATCAAGAACAGCAACCTTAACACCCTGCTTTGCAAGAGTTTTTGCAAAACCGGAGCAAAGTACACCGCCACCGCCTGTGATAACAGCTACTTTATCTTTAAGACTTTTATGCTCTGTCATAATTATGCCTCCGTTTTATTTGATTTTTCAACAGCTTCCCAGAGTCCGTTGAGGTAAGCTGCACCGAGTGCACGGTCATAAAGTCCGTAACCGGGTCTTGCAACCTCGCCCCAGATCATTCTGCCGTGGTCAGGTCTTATATATCCGTCAAAACCAGCGTCCTGCAAAGCCTTGACAATTTCATACATATCAAGTGATCCGTCTGAAGAGAGGTGTGAAGTCTCGTTGAACCAGCTTTCACGGATCTTGACGTTTCTGAGATGAGCAAAGTAGATTCTGTCACCAACCTCGCGAATCATCGCCGGCAGATCGTTTTTATCACTTGCACCAAGTGAGCCTGTGCAGAATGTAAGACCGTTATAAGGAGAATCAACAAGCTTAAGGAATTTTCTGATATCCTCGATATTCTTGATAATTCTCGGAAGACCGAAAATGTCCCACGGCGGATCATCGGGATGAATAGCCATTCTGACATCGCATTCCTCACAGACAGGGATAATTTCTTCAAGGAAATGTTTAAGATTTGCCCACATATCTTCTGCAGTAACATTCTTGTATTTTTCAAAAAGTTCCTTGATTTCACCCATACGTTCAGTCTCCCAACCCGGCATCGCATAACCGTTGGAGTTATCGTCAATTTCTCTGAACATATCTTCGGGGCTCTTACCTTCAACCTGTACACCATTGTAGCTAAGGCAGGTAGCACCGTTACCCATATCCATAGCAAGATCAGTTCTTGTCCAGTCAAAAACAGGCATAAAATTGTAGCAGATTACCTTAACTCCTGCTTTTGCCAGATTTCTGATACTCGTTTTATAATTCTCAATATATTTTTCAGCTGTAGGTGCTCCGAGTTTGATATCCTCGTGAACATTTACGCTTTCAATGCACTCCATTGTAAGACCTGCAGCCTCAATTTCATTTTTCATATCCATAATCATATCGAGAGGCCATGCTTCGCCTGCAGGTAAAGCATGAAGAGCAGGAATAACACCGACTACGCCCGGCACCTGACGGATCTGTTCAAGAGAAACAGTATCCTTCTGCTTACCGAACCATCTCATCGTCATTTGCATATGATCAATCCTTTTTTAAATAAATTTTTTCGCCTGATTCTGACGACTTGAAAATAGCAAGAAACTCATCAACAGCTTTGCCGCCCTCGATGGCATCTATAGGGAACCTGCGATCGTTTATAATACAATCATAGAAATCACGAATCAGAGAGCTGTGACCCTTGCCCCAATAGTTTTTGCCTACAAAACCGGTATTGTCAGCCAGATGAAGCTGTTCAATATTTCCGTCTTTAATAACATATGCATTATCGCCTTCCAGACGAAGAGTTGCTTTTTCGCAGACAATATCTATCAGGACAGGCAGATTGGCAGAAAAAGCAGTTGTTGCATTATAGGTGGAAACAACACCGTCATCATATTCAAACAAAGCATTAACGGTATCTTCAACTTCAATTATTCCCTTAAGATGGTCATTAAAAACATGAGCAGTAACCGCTTTTACGTTCTTGCCGAGGAGATATCTTAATAAATCCTGTGTATGTATCGCCTGATTAACAACGATACCGCCACCCTCTTTTTCGAGTGTACCGTGCCAGTCGTCGTTATAATAATCTTCACCACGTTTCCAGTGAACACAGGCTCTTGCGGACATAATCGCCCCGTATGTTCCTGTTTCTATCAGCTCTTTAATAATCAGCGAAGATTCATTGTATCTGTTCTGAAAACACACGCCGAAATTTGCATCACTCATAAGATGAGCAAGACGTAACTGTGAAAGACCTTCAGCAGAAATAGCACACGGTTTTTCACAAAGAACATGTATACCCTTGGTAAGTGCTGCGACAGACATGGGAACATGAAGATAATGCGGTGTACAGATATGCACACTGTCCGGTTTATCTTCAATAAGCATAGTTTCGAAATCGTAATATGCTTTGCAATTATACTCGGCTGCAGCCGCATCTGCACGGTCTTTTTTTATATCAACAACCGATGAAATGGTTATTGACTCCATTTCCTTCAACGCTTCAAGGTGACTTTTTGAAACACAGCCACATCCAACAACTGAAACTCTCATAAACAAACCCCTGTAAAATCAATATGTGCTGCTCATATCCTCATTAACAACTGAAATGACATCTTCTTTTGCTTTTGAGGAAGCAACCTTCTTCATAAGAAGCTCATAGAATTTATCTTCATCTATAGGAAGGTCAACCGTTTCACCGGTCCAGCTCGAATAATGTGCCGCATTGGAAATCATAAGACCTCTGATGCCCTCTTCACCGTTTGCAATCAACGGAGAACCGAAGAGAATATGGTCAGCAAAAGCGTTAAGTACGCCCGTATGCTGATCATTAATTCCGTCTGTTTCAACTTCAATTTCACTTACGTTAATATCGGTGAAGCCTTTTTCGCAATTTTCGATATTTTCAGGAAGAGACTCTTCAAGTTCATAAAGTTTGATATCTCTGCCGTTTTCGCAAACAAGTTTTGCTTTATCCATAGTAATTTCGAGTCGGTTTGAGCCCGGATAATCACCTGTTGTAGTAATAAACACACCGGTTGCACCGTTGGGATACTCAGCATAAATTGTAACATCGTCTTCAACTTCGATATTATGCCACTTGCCCTCGTGACAGAATGCACGTATTTTTGACGGCATACCGCATATCCACTGCCAAAGATCAAGCTGATGCGGTGACTGATTAAGAAGAACACCGCCACCTTCACCAACCCAGGTAGCACGCCATCCGCCTGAATTGTAGTAAGCCTGTGTGCGGTACCAGTCGGTAATAATCCAGTTCACGCGACGGATATCTCCGTACTGCTTACCGTCAACGATCTCCTTGATTTTTCTGTATACACAATTGGTTCTCTGATTGAACATCATTGCAAATGTTTTATCCTGCTTTGCGGCAAACTCATTCATTTCACGGACCTGCTTTGTATAAACACCCGCGGGTTTTTCAGACACTGCATGAAGTCCGTTTTTAAGTGCCTCGATTACAAGAGGCGGATGGAAGTAATGCGGTACACAGATGATGACTGCATCTACCTCACCGCTTTCAATAAGCTCTGTTGCCGAATTATATCTTTTTGCCAAAGGAAGATTTTCTTTTGACCACTCAAGTTTTTCAGGAACAATATCAGCAACAGCTGTAATACGCATCTCTCTGATATCACCGTTGAGGAAATTCCTTGCATGAGCAGTACCCATATTACCCATACCGATGATTCCGAAACGGATAGGCTGTACCTCTTCGGCAACAGCATGCATAGCATCAGCTGCAGCCTTAAAGGACTCCTCATGAGTTGCATAAGCATGTACTTTCATAGCATTGGCAGTTTCATCATCTGTCTCAAGATTTGAAAGTCCGTCAAAAACTTTGAGATGAGGTTCAAGTGAAAGAATTGCTGCCTGCTTGCGTTTATCGAACTTTTTGAGAATTTCAACAAGTCTGCCGTCTCCCTGACCTGCAGGTACAACCTCAGCACTGTTATAGAGTGCATCCTTGATATGGAAATACTCAATGTAGTTTTCAAGCAGATCATATGCCTTGACAGTATCAACTCCGCACTGAATGAAATTAGCCGGATCAAATACTGCTCTCAATTTACCGCCACATGCCTCAAGAACATCAAGACAACGTTCCGCTGTATCACCGTAAATGCCTTTTTCGTTTTCGTGGCAGCATACGAGGCCATTCTCATCAGCATAATCAACAAGAGTTTTTACACGACGGACAACTTCGTCTCTGTACTCTTCAAAGCTGTCACCTTCATCAAAATAGAAGCTGAACATTCTTATGTACTTTGCTTCAAGAATCTTTGCAACTTCAACAGTATTTTTAAACGCTTCAAAATGAGGTTCAAAATCGTCCTTGATGTTTATTTTGCCGTAACCTGAGCCGATAGAAGAAACCTTCATTCCGGACTTATCTATTTCAGATTTCATTTCCTTTGCCTGTTCTACAGACAGGATGTTGATATTAAGCTCATTACCGAATCCTCTCAACTCCATATGAGTGATTCCGTTCTTTTTACAGGCAGCAATCTGCCCGCCGATTGTTGACTCTCCGGACTCGTCACAGAATGCAGAGAAAATAAAATGTGCCATGTTTACCGCTCCTTTGACTTTGATTAGCGTATCAAATTTATATACACGCGTGTATTATAACATAATAGGCAATAAAAATAAAGTAATTTTGTAAATAAAATACATTTTTTTGAATAAAAAAGCACCCCGAAAAACGGGGTGCAAAAAGGTCAGACAGACTGACAAAACTCATCTTTATTCGACCTGATATAGCCTGCAACTTCTGAATAAATTACATCAGCGTTTTCTTCAAGAAAAGACTTGAAATCACTGTCAAGACTCTCGAGCTTTTGATTGTCAACTGATACAGATTCATCATTTTCATCGAGCATTTTAAACTCCTGAGAAAAAATCTCAGCAAAACGTCCTCCGATGATGTCATCGACAGCCTGTTTTGCGACAGAAAGCAAGGGTTCACCATTAGAACGGAAAAAAGCTGAAAGTCCGTTTCTGCTGTCCTCAAAAACATAACCGAGAGCATAGACATAACGTTTGCATTCAGACAATGCATTGAATTCTGAAACCATATCTTCACGAGTCTCAATTGACTGCTGAATATGGGCACACATTCCGACAATCAGACGGTAATTATCCTTACCGTCAGCAAACGTTGTTTCATCAACATATTTAAACTCTTTTCTCAACGCTTTTTCACGCTCGATATCAGCAATAATCCTCTCTCGCTCTTCACTTCTTTTTCTGCCTGAAACAAGAGCCATAATACAGACAAGAACAGTCACTAGTGCTAACAAAACAAGTGCAATTCCGGCAATCGGATGCTGTGAAATATATTCTGTCATTTTCCATTATTCTCCTAATAAATTCTTATAAATTTCGCCTTTTCTGAAGCCTGAAATCTTTGCCGCCTGCTTGGCAGCTTCGCTTGTTGAAAGACCGCTTTCAACACTTTTTTTTGCTAATTCAACCGCGTATTCCAACGTCATACTTTCATCAGATTCAGCGGGCTGAGCACCATGAATAACAAGCACGATTTCGCCTTTAAGGCCGCCGTCTCCGTACAGGTCTGCAGCTTTGGAAAGAGTCGTTCGTATCACATCTTCGTGCAGCTTGGTTATCTCACGTACTATAGCAATTTCACGATCACCGAAAGATGCATACATATCCCTGAGAGTTGCGCCTAGTTTGTGCGGAGCTTCATAAAAAAGCATTGTTCTTGTCTCGGTTCTGAGGGAATCCAGATGTTCCCTTCTGCTCGGTTTATTAACACTCAGAAATCCTTCAAAAGTAAATCTTCCCGACGGCATACCTGACAAAGCAAGTGCTGTTGTAAAAGCACACGGACCCGGTACAGATTCAACTTTTATCCCATTCTCGTGGCACAGTCTGACAAGATCTTCACCCGGGTCGGAAATTGCCGGCATACCTGCATCCGTAACCAATGCACAGGTTTCACCTGCAAGTATTTTCGCTACAATCATTTCCCCGCGTTCACGACGGTTATGCTCAAAATAGCTGACCATATTTTTCTTGATTCCGAAGTGGTTTAAGAGTTTAACGGTAACGCGTGTATCCTCAGCAGCAATAAAATCGCAACTGTTCAACGTTTCAACAGCCCTCGGTGAAAAATCCCCGAGGTTTCCGATAGGGGTTCCTACAACATACAGTTTGCTCACTTTGTGTTCTCCTTATATTCACCGTAAATTTTAATAACTTCATCCGATAATTCACCGTTATCCGCGTACATAATAAGCATAGGTTCAACATTAAGATACGGTTTACTTCCTTTTTTACCTTCCACAAGAAACAGCCAAGGACGTGTATCGGGCCGTTTAACGACAAAGCGCAATCTTTTGGGCTCAATTCCCGCATTTTTCATTGCATATAAAGTATCAC
>JAZNCK010000046.1:0-4141 GCA_045587505.1 Acutalibacteraceae bacterium | reverse complement strand
ACAGGTTTCCGTATCGGTGTTTCAGGTGCTCAGGGCTACTTCGGCGTAGATCCCGACCTTACAATCTTCGGCAAGATTATCGCAGGCGGATATCCCGGTGCAGGCGGTATCGGCGGTCACAAAGATGTTATGGCTCACCTTGGTGCAGGTCTTGACGGTTCAGGTAAGAAAGTTAAGAAGGCTATGTGCGGCGGTACAATGGCTGCTACTCCCCTTTCTTGTGTTGCAGGTTACTACACACTTTGCGAAATTGAAGAGACAAACGCTTGCCAGAAGGCCGGCGAAATGGGCGACAGACTCATCAAGGGTCTTCAGAAGTCCATTGAAAAGCATAACCTTCCCTTCGTAGCGTTTAACCAGGGTTCAATTTGTCACCTTGATACAGTTGGTACAATGCACTATTCAATCGACTGGTCAAAGCCGTGGCAGATTCCCGATGTTCTTAAGCAGACAAGTGCTCGTAAGAAGGAAATGGAGCACATGGGTGCTGCTTATATGGCTGAAGGTATGGTTACTCTTGCAGGTAGCCGTCTTTACACAAGTGCAGCTTACACAGAGGCTGACATCGACGACGCAATTGCTCGTTTCGACAGAGTATTTGATAACTGCGGTCGTATCGGCTGATTATAAAATAGGAGAGAGAATATGGCTTATAATATTCAGGAAGCAAAAGAACTGGTCGTTGAGGCAGGTAAAAAGCTCCTCGAGACAGGTCTTATCGCCCGTACTTGGGGTAACGTGAGTGCGAGAATTTCTGACACACAGTTCGTTATCACACCCAGCGGAAGAGCGTACGAGACACTTACACCCGATGATATAGTTGTTGTAAACATCGCTGACTGTTCTTATGAAGGCGATATCAAACCGTCAAGTGAAAAAGGCGTTCACGCTGACGCATACAGACTTCGTCCCGACGAAAATTTTGTTATACATACACATCAGATCAAAGCTTCCGTTGTTGGTGCTGCAGGCAAAAACATTGACGTGCCTGAAAAATACAAGGCTCTTTTCGGTGACTGTGTTCCGGTTGCTGATTACGGTATGCCATCTACATCAAAGCTTCGCAAGGCTGTTGAGACTGCTTATGCAGAATATCCCGACAGTAAGGCTATCCTTATGAAACAGCACGGTGCTGTTGTTACAGGAAATAGCTTTGAGCAGGCATTTGAAGTTGTTTCTGAGCTTGAAAATCTCTGCGAAGAGAAGATTCAGAAAGCATATATGCTCTATGAGGGGACTCCCGTGTATTCGCGTACTGCTATGTTCAACAGCTACATCAAAACTGTCGGTTCAGGCAAAATGCCGAAAGCAATTACAGATTTTGGTGAGAGTACGAGAATCGGATCAAAATTTGAAATCCGTTATAAGAACGGTAAGGCTTTCACTGTTGATATCAAAACTGCAAAATCAACTTCTGAAGAGGTTCTTCCTTCAAGTGCTATGATCCATGCTGAGATTTACAATAATTCTTCTGCAGGCTTCATCAAGCACCTTACAGCAAGTGAGATTGTTGCAGTAAGTGTTGCACAGAGTGCTATTACTCCCCGTCTTGACGACTTTGCACAGATTGCAGGTACAAAGATCCACTCTTTTAAGTGGGACGGATCACGTGCAGGTGCAAAGAATGCTGCAAAGGCTGTTAAGGGAAATAACGCTGTTCTTATTTCCGGCGCAGGTGCACTTTGCACAGGCACAAAGGAAAGCGACCTTGATGCAGTTGAGCTTATTATGTCAAGAGAATGTCAGACTATTATTGGTTCTGTATTCTTCGGCTCAGGTGATGTTCTCAGCCCGATTGATGCTAATATTATGAGAATTATCTACCAGACAAAGTATTCTAAAAAAGCTGAATAAACAGTTTACATTTACCTCACCGTTCTTACGGTGAGGTTTTTGCATTTATATCTTTATTCATTTTCATATGTATACTTTCAAAGCAAGTATATCATGCCGTATCAGCGATATTGACTAATGTATGATCCATAATATTTCACACAAAGCATTGAATACAATTATATTTTTTGTTATAATTGTATTGGTTTTGTTTTTGGTGGAAGTTAAAAATGGTGAAGAAAGTAATCTCTGTTTTGCTTATCATTACCTTCGTTTTCAGTTTTAATATTATTTCATTATCATCCCGATAATATGACACAAGCTAAGAAGGATGCCGCTGTTGCAGAATCCAAAATAAAGCCTCTGACATCGGTACACCGGGTATACGTGACCAAGGTCTTCCGGGCTGGTATTTCAATGCACTTACTGACGGATACATACTTTCAAACTCCACTAAAGGCATAAACGGTTGGTGTTCCGAACAGAAAACATCCTCATTTAATACCCGGGTGCAGATTGACCTCGGTGTACAGAAAAGTATTAGTTCAGTCACACTTCACGCTGTTGATGAACTGACAGGTTATACAGGTTATTTCCCGAAGTCATATACAATAAGCGTTTCAAACAACTGTATATTGTGGTTATACTGATACAATATCCGCAATATACAGATTGTGAAAAAGTTTTTTAAGATGTATGGATGTTGATTTATTTCCTTTCAAATGATATAAATTTATAAATAAGAATCAGGAGGGCAAAAATATGGCGACAATTCTACAAAGAATACTCAGTTTTTTAACTTCCGTTATTGTTTTTTTTAACGGTTTCTTAGGCATTGGAGATTCCGGTGGCGGTAAAGTGGATGATTTCAAGGTAACAACCTATTTAAGAGGTGACAGTGTTTATTCCGTATCCGACCTTAATTCTGCGGACTTTGACATCATAACTGACCTTATCATTTTTGAATGTGCTACTTTCAATAACAAAGGTGAAGTAGAATATGACGATGTAAAAATGGAAAGAGTTATGTCTGCTGTTCGTACTGTCATTGGCGAAAGAGATATTCATATTACCCTAAATCTTCTCGGTCCATCGGCTAACACAGATTCCAATGATTGGAATGAACAGATGGATGCACAGAGCGAAGAACACAACAAAGCTTTTAAAAGTGGAGTTCTTGAAGAAAACATTGTAGAGGTTCTTGAAAAATATGACTTCGACGGTGTTCACTTTGACTACGAATACCCGATTTCCGATAAGGCATGGTACTATTTCAACAGATTTCTTGTTTCACTCGAACGCGAGCTGGGTGATGATTATACCCTCGGTGTTGCAGCCAGCACATGGAATATGCATTTTACCTTTAAGGCTATTTCCGCTGTTGACACTTTCGAACTTATGACATACGACTATGTTGATGCAAACGGAAAGCACGCAACCTATGAGGATACTGTTGCTCAGATTGAGCAAATTATGGACTCAGGTGTTCCCGCAAACAAAATAAATATCGGTCTTCCCTTCTATTCAAGACCGACAGACCTGTCTGCTTATTGGTACGGTTATAATAGTTGCTATGATAAAATGACCGAAGATGGTTGGTACCATTGTAATGAAATAAACAAAGATTTCTGGTTCAACACTCCTGAAGTTATCAGCAAAAAAACACAGTACGGTATCGATAACGGTTTCGGTGGTGTTATGATTTGGCATTACAGTTGTGACCTTCCCTCAACTCATGACAAATCACTTCTCAAAGCTATCGGTGAAACAGTAGATAATAATTATTAAAAAAGCCTCACATTGTGTGTCCGATGAGCCACAGACCCCGACCGATGACAGAGAGGACGATTATTACTGTGCCGCAACCGGTATTTCTGTTTGAATCACTGGCGGAGTTGTCTCCCCGGGTCATTTTGAATGCATAGAAATCATTAAGGTCGGGCATATGCTCATCCCCTTCTGTCCGGATTAGTCGTTTATTTCAGATTGTGTTATATCATAATTTCTGAAAACATACATTTTTCATAGTACGCATTACGATACTGCAAGCAAAAACAGTTGCGCTTCGCTTGGTACGGCTGGTATAACGATCCCGACAAATAAGAATTTGACGAGGTAATATTATGATTACATATTCGATAATTATGTTTTTGACAGCGACACTTTTTGTTGTGATAGGTGTTGCAATATATCGGGGAAAAACCAATTTGATTCATGATTATCATCAAACAAACGTTACCGATAAATCCGCATATGGAAAATCTTTCGGAAAAGCTATGTTTGTTATCTCAACGGCACTTTTGCTTAG
>JAZNCK010000045.1:0-2743 GCA_045587505.1 Acutalibacteraceae bacterium | reverse complement strand
CGAATCCCTTGCAAAAAAAATAACGGCACCTCAAAAGGTAACGTTATTCTTCGGCGGAGAGCAAGGGATTCGAACCCTCGAACAGTTTATGGCTGTTACACGATTTCCAATCGTGCTCCTTCGGCCAGCTCGGACAACTCTCCGTATCTGCCTTACAGCCTAATTATTATAACCAACTCTTGAGGAAAAATCAAGTGTATTTTTAAATTTATTTACAGTTCAGCTTAACTCGACAATACTAAACGTGTGAATATTGATTTTCTGTAAGCAATATGCTAAAATGAAAATATAATTGATACGGGAGTTGATTTTATGAAAAGAATTTTAGCTATTTTGTTATCAATCGTGTTAATCCTTTCCCTTGGTATAGTTGCCGGGGCAGAGGAAGAAAAGGATATTTTTTCTGTCTGTGACGCAGTAATTGTTGTCGGCAAAGACTCTGTGAAGACAGATCTTTATGCGGCACAGAAACTTGAGTATTATCTTGAACAGATTACAGGTAAGGATATTCAGACAATTACAGATGATGAAGAAAAACAGTCGGCTGAAATCGTTGTGGGCAACACAAACAGAGCAGAAATCAACTTTAAACACACGGACAACGGTAGTTATGTTATCCGTTCGACCGATGAGCAGTTGATTATTGCAGGTGTTGATACGAGAGGTACGATTTACGGTGTTTATGATTTTCTTGAAGACTTCTGCGGATGCAGGTGGTATGAAACAGAGGTTATAAAAATCCCCGAAAACGCAGACCTTACGGTACCTGCAGGAATTGATATTGAATATAAGCCATATTTTGAATACACAGAGACAGATACGGCTTCTTCACGTGACACAGAGTTTTCACTTGCAAACGGACAGAGTGGTGGCGTTTATCGCGACTTGTCTGTTGAGCAGGGAGGCGAAGTTGAATATATCGGCCCTTTTGCACATTCACTCGTTACATATTATTGCAGACCCGAAATTTATTTTGCAGAACACCCTGAGTATTTTGCACTCCGTAAGGGTGAAAGAAACCAGAAACAGCTTTGTCTTACTAACCCTGATACAATCGATGTTGTTTACAACGAGGTGATAACCCTTCTTGAACAGATGCACTCACCGGAGAAGAGCATGCAGATTCTTTCACTCACTCAGCACGACAATCAGGAATATTGCGAATGTAAAAACTGTGCTGCACTTGACGAAGCAAACGGTTCACATGCAGGAACAATGATAACTTTTGTCAATACAATTGCTCAAAGAGTAAAGGCAACAGGTAAGTATGACAACATTGTATTTGACACTTTTGCATACCAGTATACACGCAAAACTCCGACCAAGGTTATTCCGAGAGATGATGTTATCGTAAGACTTTGTTCAATAGAGTGCTGTTTCGGTCACACACTTGATAACCCTGACTGTGATGTAAACGCTGCATTTATGGAAGACCTTGTTGCGTGGAGCAAAATCTGCGACAGAATTTATATCTGGGATTATGTAAACAACTACAGTGAAACCTGTGTTATCTTCCCGAATTTCGGCGTTCTTCAGCGTAATGTTCAGATCTTTGCGGAGAACAACGTGAAAGGTGTTTACGAAGAGGGTAACTATTATATTGACAGATGTGATGCTGAGTTTGCTGAGATGAGAACATATCTTCTCTCACAGCTTCTAAAAGATCCGTATATGGATTACGATACAGAAATGAACGGTTATCTGGAAGCTGTTTACGGACCCGGCTGGCAGTATATCCGTGAGTTTATCGATATTATGACCGAGCATGCGGTTACAAAGTATCAGCACCTCGGAATTTATCAGAAAGCAACAAAGACACTTTACAGAATGAGCTATATGGATGTTAAGCGTTGTGATGAACTCTGGCAGAAAGCATTTGATGCAGCTGAGACCGAAAAACAGCAGTCAGAGATAAAGCGTTCGGAACTTTGCTGGAGATATTGGAAATGTGCGAACCAAAGAGCAGAATTCTCACGTTTGCGTTTTATGTATCATTATATGAAAGCGCAGGACGATCTTTATGATAATCTTGTAGAATTCGGTATCGAGGTCCTTGGTGAGGGCACACGACAGAGGGAGCTCAGTGACTGTGAAATGACACATCATTTCCGTGTACCGTTCAAGTGGACAACACTTTACGATGAACCGTACTGGGATGCAATGGATCCGTACTTTATGCAGTTCTACAATTTCCTTGGTAAACTACATTTTATATGTAACCACTAAAAATCAAAGCACCGTGGCGACACGGTGCTTTAACTTTGCCTTATTTAAGATAAACTCCGACATTTATATCATCAATCGGTTTGTTGTCTTCAAACTCAATTCTTATTCTGTAACACCAATCAATCGGTTTTTCGAAAGTGATGTCGTCACCTCGCGTATCAATCGGATACGGTTCGAAATCAAGTCCGTTGTAGAGGAAAATATCAAATTTTCTGTTTTTATCTGTATTGAGTGTGATTAGATTGAACGGGATAATTCCGCCAAGGTTTATATCAATTGCGTTGGCTTCTCTTTTAACAGAAGCTGCGCTGCTGTCGAGCAGGTTTTTATCACTTGCTTGAAGAGTTTTATCAGTAAGAAGTTCCTCATCAAAATAATAAAGACCGAAGAAACGAAGCACGGGTGACTCGAGAGCCTGTGTGATTTTTATTTTCACCTTGTTTGTTTTAATTACGGGGAAATGTTTTGCACTGCGGTAACCGATGCATTCGCCTTTATAAAGTGAAACCCAATTGCC
>JAZNCK010000044.1:0-2874 GCA_045587505.1 Acutalibacteraceae bacterium | reverse complement strand
TTTAATCAAGCAGGGAATCGAAGAGCTTACCGCAAAAGGATATAAACTTGGACTTGAGGCACAGGATAAAGATAATGTTAAGTTTTACGAAAAACTCGGTTTTAAGGTAATCAAGCACGATTACTGGAAAAAAGAGGGCATAGATAATTACTATATGATGTACGACCCATCATAAAAACTTAAAGGCTTACACACCGTCTGATGTGTAAGCCTTTTTATATATGCTGATTAATCGCCGAGAAGACCGTAATATCTGCCCATCCAGTATGGAAGAAGATAGATATAAGGCATCATTGCTCGCATACCGTTTGCAGATGTTGAGGGAAGTGTAAGTGTACGGTTGACATTCTTGGTGTTTATATCAATGAACTCTTCTGCACCGGAATCACATACAAACTGGTTGCCGTCGTAGTGTACAAGCACTCTTGCAGAGTATTCGACGGGATATTTGAGCTGTGCGGGAATACCCATGGCTTCCTGTTCTGTATCCCATACAATGTCTTTTCTGTGGCTGTTGAAAACAGGCCATCTGATAAGGTCAAGAGTCATTTCAGAGAGTGACTTTGCTGCGTTTTCAATGTCACAGCTGTTATCAGTAAGTGCACCGTAGACAATGTTGAAGAAGGGTGAACGCTCAGTACGCTCATATTCCCAATGGTGAGTAAGACCCATTTTGAATATTTCATTGTGTGCACTGTTGTTTGTGTATACGATAAGCGGATAGATGTTTGTAAAGTCAAGCTGGTCGTCAATATGAGCAACATGACCGTCCTCGCACTTGTATTGCATACAGTTCATTGCATAGTGGTGTTTCTTGATAAGCATATCGTAAACATCGTTGTACTTTTTATCGCCTGTAACGTGGTAGGTTGTTTTAAGGAAGGAGAGGATCTCGAGTGAGTTTGTACCTCTCTCAAAATACCATCTGTCATCATTGTTGAGCAGGTCAGGCTCCCAGTTAGCCCATGTTGTCGGAACGCCGTCAACATCGGTAAGGTGGAAGTTATTGTCAATTATATGGTCGGTGATTGTTCTTACAACATCGGCAATAAGTTTCTTTTCTTCTTCGTCTGCAACGAGGTCGAAGTAGATACCGTATGCGAAATAGTGACCTGTCATTTCGTCGCTTGAAGTTTCACCGAGCCACTCGCAATCGGGATTATCTTCGCAGATGTGCCACTCTTCTCTGTTACCTGTTTTAAAGTTTTCTTCGTGTGAATATCTTGTAGCTCTTGCGGTGAAACCGGGTTTACCTGTAACCTTTGTAAGCTTAATCATTGCATTGACAGCTCTTTTGGCATTTTCCTTAGCGGTTTCGTCACCTGTAACGCTGTAACGGAAGCACTGACTTGCACAGTAAAGACCTGTAAACAGACCGTCGTTATCGGAGTTGGGAAGCCAACCTGAATCAAGGTCGCCGTATTTACGAAGCTCACGGGATACCTGATAGCCTTCGTTTCTTGTGAAGTACTTGACGGCCATATCGTCATAATGGGCTGCTTTTTCTTCAAGAGTCATATATTTTGAGGTAATAATGCTGATACCTCTGGGTGTAACTGCGGCAATAGTACCGTTGTCGGATACAGTAATCTTTGTAACAGTCGGGTGCATAAGCCATACACCGTATGAGAAGTATGAAATCTTACCTTCAATAAGTGTGATAATACCTGTGTTTGTAGCGAAGTACTTCTTACCGTCAGCAGCAAAGAACATATCATTAAATGAGCCGTCGGGTACAGAGTAGAAATCGTTACCGTTAAACCAATAATTCTTACCGTCATAAATGTTGAGTCCGTTGTCACTGCCGACCCAGAGATGACCGAGACCGTCGAGTGCGATGCAGTTGATTTTATTGCTGAGTACGCCTGACATACCTGGTGTCATCTCGGCCCAATGGCGGCGTTTGCCTTTCATTGAAAGCAGACCTTCTTCTGAACAGCCGATATATACTGTTTCGCCGTATTTTGCTTTGTTGTCAAGTGCTGCAAGGCAAACAGTATTGTCGGGTACATCGACTATTGCTGTGAAATCTTTATCATTTTTAAGATAAAGGCTCTTTTCGGTTACAAGCCAGAATGAGCCGTCGATGGCGATAGAAATATCAACAACAGGTGCATCAAAATCAGCAATCTTCTTGAGTTTGCCGTTTTTGATTTCTGCAAGTGAATTACCTGCAGCAGCATAAAGCGTACCGCCTTTGGAGAAAAGCTTGCTTACTTTAGCGGAAATCTTTTTTATTTGACCGTCTTTATATTCGATAAGGCATTCGGGCTGAGCGATATAAAGTGTCTCACCGTCAAATGCAACAGAAAGCACGCTTTCTATGTCGATGCCTGAATCAGCAGTAAGGAACTTTTTGTTAAACTGTTTGAATTCACCGAATTTAAGTGTGTTTTTTTTCATATTTCATTCTCCTGAAGTATGTATTTTAAAAAATTATAAATTAATAGATTTATTATGTCAACCGATTTTATATATCTGCATCGGTAATTCGTTCTATTTCAATGGTTTCGGTATAAATATCCGTAGGATTGTTTTCATCAAGCACAATCAGCCTGCCTCCGCGCTCTTTTCCGTAGGTAAAGTAACCTGCACCGATGGTCTGATAAATGTCAATACCGTCTATATTTATATGAAAATCATTGATATGGTCGTGTCCGAAAAATGCGGCAATTATGTCACCGGTCTTTTTCCAGCTTTCAAACTGATTTCTGTGATTGAACTCCATATGAGGAGGACACGGCACTTCACGTATTCGTCCTTCAAGTATATTGTGACCGAATTTATAATAGTTACCGTCACGCTCAAAAGTATATTCATCTTCTGCAGTAACCTCTGCAAAGCCGTCAACCTTCTCTTGTACAAGTATATCAA
>JAZNCK010000043.1:0-3150 GCA_045587505.1 Acutalibacteraceae bacterium | reverse complement strand
ATAAAAGATGCAAAAATTTTCATCTGCGGTCTCGGACTTTTTGAGCTCAGAATCAACGGCAAACTACCCGATGATACTCTGCTCAATCCTCCGCACTCACAGTACACCCGTACTGTTTTTTACAGAACATTTGACATTGCGGATTTAATCGGCAACGGAGAAAACAGTATTACGGTTGAAGTCGGAAACAGTTTCTTTAACGAAACAACGCATGTATGGAACTGGCAGACTGCCCAGTGGCGTTCTGCACCAAAATTGATTGCAGATATTGTTATCACTTTTGATGACGGAACACAAGAAGTTCTTTCAACAGATGAAAACTGGATAGTTACCAATGACGGTCCGATAACAGAGAACAGCATTTACTACGGCGAAACATTTGACGCACGCAGAAAAGATTTCAGATGGAAAAATGCCGTCAGGGTTGATGCTCCTGCAGGGGAGCTTAAGGAACATACCGAACCGTTTATCCGTCGTATAAATAAATTCAGGCCAAAGAGTATAACAAGACTTGATAACGGCAACCTGCTTATCGAAGCACCGGAAATGATAACCGGCTGGGCAAAAATCAGACTCAACGCCCCAAAAGACGAAAAGGTTACAATCACTTACGGTGAAAAGCTGACCGACAACGGATCTCTGTTAAGAATCGGTGGTAATCAGGGTCGTGACGGTCACTGGTGGCCTCTTGATTACATACAGAAAGATACATTTATCTCTGACGGCTCACCTGCCCTTTTTGAGCCGAAATTCAGCTACAAGGGATTCCTCTATATTGAGATTGAAAACTACACTGAAAACCTTACTGCAGACGATATTTCACTTTACAGAATCGCGAACGACGTTGAAACAATCGGTAATTTCGAATGTTCCGACGAACTTATAAACAGTCTTCACCGTCTTATGCGCAGAACACTTCTGAATAACTTCCAGTGGAAACCGACAGACACACCTGTTTTTGAAAAAAACGGTTGGTTGGGCGATGCAAACTGTGCACTCGACACAATGATGTATAACTTTGATATGAGCAACTACATGGCACAGTTTGTTGAACTTATGGACGACTGCTTCAAGGATTTCGGTCAAGTGCCGGTTATCGTTCCGACATCTGATTGGGGACTCGGCAATTCGCCCGTGTGGAACACTATCTTTGTTTTTGCGACAAACGCACTTGTCGACTTCTGCGATAACAAAGATCCGGCTGAAAAGCTCTACGATCACCTGCGTGAGTTCGCACTCACGGACGTCAACGACATCGAAGGATTTGGCGGCACGTGGAGAATACGTGAGCTTTCCGACTGGGTTGCACCGTCCTGTGACGAATTCAGCGAGATGATCTGTGACCCGTCAGAAGGTGCTGAAATCTGCTGTACAGCTTATGTTTACGCGATGCTCAAAACAATGGCAAAAATCTCAGAAATTCTCGGCAAAGGTGATGAAGAAGAATACCTTGCACACGCAGAAAGAATCCGCAGGAATTTCAACAAAAAATTCTACAACACTCAAAAGCAGATTTATGAAACAACACATTGGGATCCGAAAGGTAATCGCAGAAAATACAGGCAAACGTCAAATCTTCTTCCTCTTTCATTCGGGATGGTTGATGAAGAAAACAAAGAATCTGTTATTCAGAACCTTGTCGATGATATTGTCAGCCACGGATATCACCTTGATACGGGATGCACAGGTACAAAGCACCTTTTGCCCGTACTGTTCAACACAGGTCACGCAGACGTTGCATATAAACTGCTGACACAGACAACTTACCCGAGCTGGGGATATTGGATTGAGAACGGTTCAACAAGTGCGTGGGAATGCTGGGAGCCGTCAACACGCTCGTTTAACCATTATTTTCTCGGTACCTTTGACGAGTGTCTTTATTCTCACATTGCAGGTATACGTGATATAAGAAACGGTTACGAAACCTTCACGGTAGCACCTGAAACGGAATGCGGTATGCAGTGGGCAAAAGCATCCGTTAAAACTCCGAAGGGTATCGTCCGTTGCGAATGGAAAAAGACAGACGGCAGGACGGAAGTTGAAATTGAAATTCCGTATGGTGCTACGGCAGAAATACGGTTAAAGAATGGGGTCACAGAAAAGAAAGGATCCGGAATTTATAAATACAGCTTTTAACAGCAAAACAGCGGAGTGATTCAGTGAATCACTCCGCTGTAATATTATTTCTTATTCTGTGTTGCTATGATGTTGCTGCCGAAAACATCTTCGACAATAACGTCACCGATTGAAACCGGGAGAGTCGCAACCGCACTGTTGATAACTGCCATACATTCCGCCATTTTTTCTTTCGGAATAGGTTTGTCCGTTTTGACCGCAACTAATCCACCATCATTACATCTGACAGTTGAAGTAATTGTTCTCTGAGGATTTGTGCATTCGCTTTCAGCATATTTCTTTCCTCTCGGGCAAGTATAACCCTGAACATCAAGAACTTTTTTATCTTCTGTCTGAACTGTAAGTTCACAACCGAGCGGACATATAATACAAGTAAGTTTTCTTTCCATATTACATCTCCTCCAAAGAAAAATACAATTCTTTTGCGTTATCAAACATTTCTTTCTTCAATGTAACAGACTCCATCTCGCCCGGTGCAACTTTGACTCTTTTCTTTGAAAAAACAACATCGTTGCCGTCGCTGACTTTAACCATTACATTCTTATAAATATTTGAAACTCTGAAATACACCGATACATCTTTCTTCTGAGTAATTCTCTGCGGAACGGTGTAACGGATTTTTCCGTCTGTTTTAATCGGAATTGAAACGGTTTCAGCCTGTGTTCCCTTAATATATTCCACTGCAGCTTTACCTGCAATTTCTGCTTCTTCAGAAACGTAGTCAACCAGATCGTGAACGTGAAGAACATTGCCGCAAGAGAAAATACCCTCTACGGTTGTCTGTCTGTCCTGGTCAACCACAGCACCGTTGGTAATGTCTGAAAGTGTGACTTTTGCAGATTTTGACAATTCGTTCTCAGGAATAAGACCGACTGAGAAAAGAATCGTATCACAAGGAATATACTCTCTTGTCTGAGCAATAGGTCTTCTGTTCTCGTCTACCTTTGCAATTGTTACGCCCTCCACTCTGTCTTTACCGTGGATCTGTACAATTGTGTGGCTGAGCTTAAGAGG
>JAZNCK010000042.1:0-3550 GCA_045587505.1 Acutalibacteraceae bacterium | reverse complement strand
GCAGCTGAGTGAGTCATACCTGAGCAACCGATTGTTTCAACAAGTGCCTCTTCAATAATACCTTCTTTAACGTTGAGTGAGAGCTTACAAGCGCCCTGCTGAGGTGCACACCAGCCCACACCGTGTGTGAAAGCGGAAATATCCTTAACGTCATAAGCCTTAACCCACTTACCCTCTTCAGGGATAGGAGCAGGACCATGATTCGGGCCCTTGGCTACACAGCACATTTCCTCTACTTCACGTGAATAGTTGATCATGTTGTAAATCTCCTTTCGGTTTATATAGGCTCGGTCGCGTAACCTCACCTCTATATACATCTTTTGTGGCTTTCGCCTATCTTTGTTATTATATCAATGTGTGAAAGATTTATCAAGACCTATTTGTAAATATTTTCAAAAAACGGGTCTGATTTTAGTGGATTTTGCCATTACCTTTTCAATAACTGTTTCTCAAAAATAAAAACAGGATGCTTCCGAACGGAAAGCATCCCGAAAAAAATTACTCCTGAACCTCAAACAACAAGCCCTGATTAAAACGGATATCGTTAGGACCGTCCTCCCAGAAAGGAACGCACTTCTGTGTGAGGTTGTCGTTGGAATCGTACATAAACTGAACCTTGTAGCCAAGGCACTTGAAGCTCACACTACCGTCATCGTAAGATGTACTTGAAATTGAGAATGCAGGTGAATAGCCCTGTGCTGCAAGAGTATGGTCAACCGTATATATTACTGACCAGAGTGTAGCGATTGAGAACACCACAATAAGAATTATCTGCAATGCATTGAACTTAACCTTTTTCTTTGCAGGTTTCTGTTCAGGTGTCTCCGCCTTGACAGGCTCATCGTCAGTGATGATTGTTGATGTCTCATCAATAATCTTCATAACAGGAGCTGCAACATATTCAGGCTCTTCAGCTTCTGCAGTTTCTCCAACATCGTCAAACTCCTCCTCAACAGGAGTAACATCAACTGTCGGAGAAGGGATTTCTTCCTCATACTCATCTTCCGGAGCTGTACCGAAACGACCTTCAAGTGTAGTATCTGTTGATTCTATATCTGACAGGCTGAACTTAATTCTGTTCTCTGCCGACGTGCTTTCAAGAAGTTCATCGATTTTGTCAAGATTCTTATTATCGTCCATAGTTTACCTCCAAATCAGTCTCTAATTAAAACATCACAAATAGATTATATACTATTCAAAAATTAAATCAAGTAAAATTTAAAATTTATTTTCTGTCAAAATCATCCGGACCGCACTTTCTCTTCACACTGATAAAGAGATTCACTCAAAACGCATTTCGCAAATACGTAGTTTTCGGTCCTCGGGACATATTTTGCCGTTACTGTTCTATTATCGGTCCATGTTCTGTATCAGAATATACTTTGCGTTTTCTTCAGTTTCAAACGAAACGGTATTTCCGTTTCTCCTGAACGGCATTTCTGTTTTATCAGACTCTCTTACTATACTCTTTATATCCGCACATTCTACATTACATATTCTACCCTTCAGACTTGTGACAGTAAGAGATTTTATCTGTTCATTTTCAAGCTCTGCCGATACAAGGAATGCTCCGTCTGCACGAAGATTTTTAAATGAAGCAGACATTTTTCTGTTCCAACACGGAAAGAGTCTGATAACGCCTTCATAACTCTGAAGAAGCATTTCATTTATGGTTGCAGGGACTGTCGTAAGGTGCTCTATGCCACCGCCGTGGTGACGGAAAAGTCTGTTCGGAAGTGCAAATTCTTTAATGTTCCGGTGTATTCCCTCGATCAGAAAATCCGGATCAACACCTATTCTTGCACCTGCCGGCAGGTATGAGTTTGAGCCGTTATCATCAAGTCGTCTGTCATTGATAAAATATGTATTTTTTGCAATTCTTAGCAGTTTTTCACCTGAAGAAAATCCGACCTGAGATGCAGGATAAATATGTTGAAGACCTACAGTATTCTCGTTTCTCCAACGAATACCTCTCTTGGAGTATCTGAAGCACCTTTTGCCATGTTTGATAAATGTCGGAAAATCACTCAGATTTTCAATAATATCCTGCCACAGCGGATATTTTTCCGTATTGACACCGAGTTCCTTCGCCATATCATAAACACCGTTAAACAACAGTTTAACAAGTCCGAGCGAATTTATTGCATTTACGGCTTCGATCTGACCTTTGTGTGTGATATATCTGAACTTTTCTCCACGGTAGTACGGTATCTCGTGTGCAGCATCGTTTTTAATTACATATCTGCCCTTTTCTTTAACAAGATAATCTTCCCAGAACTTAGCTGTATTGAATACAAAATCGTAATAAGTATCACGGGCATAATCCTTGTCATAAGTTGAAAACCAGTGCATTATGGGAATTACACAGGCATAAGCTGCGTGGCTTTTCTGACCGAGGAAAAGCACACCGTGTTCCTTACATTCTTTCATGCTGTAAACATCAAGCGCCTTCGGTCCGAAGCTTACAGGGAACGCATAACCGTTGCAGCCAAACATTTTTGCAAACCTTGCAGCATTTTCCCGCATATCGTTGACCGGAACCATATAACCGTCAAACAATTCAGGATGGTTGGCTGAAAAAATGCAGTAATACGGTGCCTCATAGTTATAGTTCATGTGATAATCTCCTGCCCATGGGAAGAAATCATCTGTTATGAAGTTACCGAATAATCCCGGAGGAAACTCTTTATTACCCATACAGCCCGCAAGATGATAAAGGCTTGAATTGTAAAAACTTTCTATTTCTTTATCCGCAAGTGTTACCTCTGAAGCAGAGAAGAAACATTTCCACTTTTCCTGTGTCCTTGCCTTGTCACGGTCATAATCACAATTCGCAACCATATCAAGGCCTTTTGCTGTATATTCAACGTCATCAAAATTCGTAACAACAGAAAGACAATAGCTTGCAGATTTCAACCCGTCAGCTGCATGGTTGTCAATCTCACGACAACAGACAACTACTGCTGATTCACGCTCAACATCCTTGCCGTCAAACTTACGGATATAACAGTCAACTCCGTTACCCTTGAATATGGAATTATTCGAGTTACACGTGTCAGGAATTTCGACATTGACAACAGGCAGACTTTCCGTACCGGGCAACTTTATTTTAAAGTAAATCAGATTCTCGGGGGCAACAAAAAACTCAATTTCTGTTTTGCCGAATTTACATTCAAGAAGACCCTTATCAAAATACTGTTTAATGTTATAATCAGACAAATCGATATTTTTGATGCGCAGATTTCCTACGGTTTTTATTCCGCCGTCATTATGTGCTCCGGGAGTAAATTTCCAGAAATCACATTTTGAAATATGAATAATAAGATCTTTATCATCATTGTCAAAAACTACTCCGAGATCACCGTTGCCACACATCGCACCGGCAGGAATTCTGTAGACAATTTTGCCGTCAACTGTGTTTATCGGTTTTGAAGTAATTTCATTAAAATAAGTATTCATAAATATCGCCAACCATTTTAAAGATTAAATCATTTACGCGTAAGAAGTGCAACTACTTCTACATTTCCCGTGCGCGGGAACATATCAACAG
>JAZNCK010000041.1:0-5409 GCA_045587505.1 Acutalibacteraceae bacterium | reverse complement strand
AAACCGAATTTTCAGCTACACCGCAAAGCGCACCGACATTTTCCACAGGTGTTTCACGCAGCTCAAAAAGTGAATTGCGGATTTTAATGTTCATAAACTTAGCGGATGAAGCCTCACTGAATAAGCCTTGTGACGTCATGTAAAGTCCGCTGATTGAATAACCGTTACTTATAAGCTCACCCTTGAAAACCATTGCAGATTCACATAGTATAAGATCGCTTTCTTCCGTAATTTCTTCACCGTTATAAAGAGGCGTGTTGTTTTCGTCGAGAGAGAACACACCGTCGTTTATAACAATGTCGGAGGTCAGCGCAAATGTAGCGCCTTCACAGGTCTGACCCCGCTGATTGATTAGCTTTATGAATGTTTTAAAATCGTTGTAGTTTTCAATGCGGTAAAATCCTCCGCTTTCAATTTCCGTATCTAACGAAAACGAACCGTCCGATGCGAATGTGAGTGTCGGCATACAGGTGATGATTAACGCCACACAAAGCAGGACACATACTGTTTTAAGCCTTTTGCTCATAGTAATACCTCCTTATTTAAGTAACCCGATAAACCAGTTGAATACTGTTACAAAGAAATCTGCTATCGCATTGAAGAACTGAATAATCGGGCTGGGCTTTTCCTGAGTTATTTCAAAATTAACAGTTGCCGTGCCCTTGTAATTACCCATTCCTTTAATTCTTACGGTACCGGTCCCGATTGAATTATTGTTTTCATAGGTAATCGAATAGTCCTTACCCTCCTGAAGCTTTTGTCCGCCGAATTTAAGAGAAACTTCGGGAGTGACAGCGACACCATCATATTTTTGGTCAGGGATTGATGAAAACTGTACATCGGCAATATTTTTTGCAATGATTGCAAAATCAGCCTTTGAGACAAGCATATCAAAATCGCCCTTACCCGTTACAACAACACTCGCATTTCCTACATTAACGTTATTGTAGAAATCTGCTGTGTAATCGCTTTTCTTTAGCTTCTGTGAAGACATTGATACAGTCAACGCAGGTTTTATTTCCTTGGTTGTATAAGTCTGATTCGGAATAGGGTCAATAACAAGGGTTGTTACCTTGATTTTTTGTTTTTTTGCATAGTCCTCTGCGTAGGAATCCTCCCAACAGAAGATTGTAACCTTTTCAGAGCCGTCGAAAGCATCGTCTGCGATTTTTTCAACGGAATCTGCAATGACAACAGTTTCGAGTTTTTCGCAGTCTGCAAAAGCCTGAGAGCCGATTTCGTTTACATTTCCGCCAAGAGCGACTGTTTCCAACTCACTGCAGCACATAAAGCTCTGTGCACCGATATACTGCTTTTCTTCCGGCTCATAATCGCCCTTACCTATCTTGGCCGCTTCAATATTCGAGCCGTAGAATGCCCGATCGGAGATTCCGTGGGTATCCGTGAAATCAAAGCCTCTCAACGGGCAGCCGTAGAAAGCATCCTCGCCTATTGTTTTTTCTGCAGGATTCCACTCAAGGATATCAAGAGATTTGCAGTCATAAAAAGCTCTGTAAGGAATATTCGTTACACCGGCAGGTACATAAGCCTTTTTCAGCTCGTAACATCCTGTAAATGCACTTGAGCCGATTTCTTCTACACTTTCAGGGAGTATAATTTCCTCTAAATTTGAACAGGCAAAAAAGCTATCTTTGCCGATTACACGCAGGCAATCATTGAAATTGATTTTTTTCACTTCGTACATCTCTACGAATGTGCCGTGTATTTCTTTTAGATTTGCAGGCAAAGTCAGCTCTTTAATCATTATACAACTGTAGAATAAGCCTTCCCCGAGATATTCTATACTGTCGGGAAAATTTACATTCATTTCGGGTACTTCAACCGTATAATCTTCTATACCTGTGAAACGGATTGCATAGTCGCAGATAACTTTCAGACTATCCGGTAGTGTTGTTGTGATTTTTGATAGTGAAAATTTGTTATAAAACAACCCATCAGGGAGAACTTCAACACCCTGAGGAATATTGACACTTTCAAGGTATTTACATTCCAAAAAGGAGCAGTAGCCGAAATGCTCCAGACTTTCGGGGACGATAACTTCGACAAGATTGTTATCTCCCGCAAATGCATAACTGCCGATAGTTTTAACGCCTTCGGGAAGGATTACTTTTTTGAAATTATATGTATATTCAAGCTCAAGAGCCCACCACCGATCTCCAACTTCTGTTGCTTGTGAAAAAGCAAAATCGCCAACAGCAACAACAGGATGACCGTCAATTCTGTTCGGCACGGTAACTTCTTCCGCATCAAAATTGTTATAGCGCACGATTGTTGCGCCGTCCTGATTGAGCGTATACTGATAATCTCCGCTTGTCAGAACGGTCTCATTATCGTTGTTGTATATCTTGTAACGGTAGGTGCCGTCCTTGTAAAATTGCTTCATTCCAAGCTTCTGCAACTTAGAATCTATGCTCACCGACGGAATTCCCTTGAAAACCAGTTCAGCAGTTTCGGGGAAATCGACCAAATTTACTGAAATAGAGCAGTGATTTGCAAAATCTTTCTCGAAAACTATTTCCTTAAGCTGCAGACCCCAGAATCCTGTTAATGCAAACATAGTCACCGTTGAAGGAATACTCAGGCTTTCAACTGCCGTAAAATCAAAAATGTTGTTATAGAGGCTGACAAGACCGTCAGAAAGGTTGACTGTTCTGAGTGATGAGCATTGAATAAAAGCATACTCACGGATGGTTTCTACGCTTGACGGGACAGTAACCTCAACCAATGTTTTGTTATCTCTGAAAGCTTCCCTGCCGATGACTCTGACAGGTCTGTTGCCGAGAACAGACGGTACTTCAACAACAGCATCCGTACCGGTATATTTCGTTATCGTTGCATATTCGTCAAAATAAATGCTATACTCCCAGTCGCCATAGGTCAGGGCATCTGCCTTAATCGTAAAATTGCCGAGACTGACCATTCCGACGGTTGCAATAATCGCCAGAAAAAGTGAAATTATTCTTGAAAGAGTTTTATTCATTGTTGTCACCCTGTACCCTTTCTCTTATGCCGAACTGAGCATAAACCGTCTTGTGTTTTACCGTAATCATTGCCGTTTTACCATCGGGAAGAATTTCTGTTTCAACGGTGTAATCACTCTCGCCCAGTTTTTCTTCCGACTTATCACTGTAGACGGCATACACTTCCATTCCCTCAAGGTCAATGTTGTTGATATCGTCCGTTCTGAAATCAAAATCATCCGGGAAAGCTGCATAAACAGAGTTTAGAACCTTTGTATCTTCATCACGGAGAACTCTTACCTTGAAGGTTTCGGTAAGGTCTTCGTATTTCACCGTAACGGTTTCGAATTTTTCCTCTTTGCCGAAGTTTTTTTCGGTGATGATTTCGTATTCATCAGCAGAAAGATTTTTAACATTGCCGTCAGACATTGCAACTTTCAAAACTATTCCGTTCGGGTCAAACTTTTCACCGACGACATATTCATCCTTGAAGTCTGAAGCAAAGGAAAGAATCAGCTTCGTTGGTAAAACATCCGTGGTGGACTGAGTTGTAGTAGTTGTCGTAGTTGTAGTAGTAGTGGTGGTAGTGGTTGTTGTTTCTGTTGTATTCGTTGTTTTTTCCGCTTCTTTTTGTTCACGGATTTTCTCTACCGTGTAACCGACAGCAACTGTGCCGATTGAAGCCGCAAGGATAATCGCGCAGGCAACAAGGATGCTCCATACCTTCTTGCTGAATCTTCCTTTATATGTTTTATTGATAAACGGAATAACATTTGAATAATCGTCTTTTTCAAGGTTGTCAAGAATGTCGATACATTCGTCAATCAGGTCGCAATCAGGCTCATCCTTGAGAAGCTCGTTATCAATAACACTGTTTATGAGTTCTGCTATTTCAATTTTTAATGTATTTTCATCAAGAATTTCATCAAGAATGTTTTTATTTATTATAATCTTATTCACGGTATCACCTCACCCGAATAAATCTTTCTCGTAAATTAAGTCTTTTATATGTTGCCGCAGTCGTGAAACTCTTTTCGCTACAGCTGTTGGTTGAACGTTCAGAATTTCAGCAATTTCTTTTAATGATTTTTGCTGAACATATTTGAGTATGTACAGTTCCTGCTCCTGTTCTGATAGCGTCGCTATCAGAATCCGCGCGAATTCGTCATAGTCGAAGTCATCGGATATTATCGGCGGTGCAGGTGCATTTTCCGCTTCGGTCAGTTCAACCGTCCGTTTCCGTTCTTTACTGTAATGCCCGACCGTCCGTTTGACGAAGTTGTCTGCCGTCCTGTAAAGAAAGGCTCTTGGCTGTTCTATTATTTCGCCATCGTTCAATTTTTGCTGAAGTATGATAAATGCATCCTGAACACAGTCCTCTGTGTGTTCGTTGAATTCACCGAGACGCACACGGCAGTATTTAAATATACTTTGATAATACTTTTCGTAACAGTCGTTGATAAACTGTTCAACGGATAATTTTCCGTCCACCGTATGCACCTCCTTTTTTTGCTTTCTATTTAGTAGTCAGTCAAAACACGATTTGTGACATAAAAAATCTAAAAATATTATAAATCTTTTTACAGACTTATTATATTGACATAATAACCAATAAACCCGACATCAAATTTACTTCGATGTCGGGTAAAATTTATTTAACAGATAGAAAAAATCCGCACACGATTGTGTACGGATTTTTCTTGGTGGAGATAAGCGGGATCGAACCGCTGACCTCTTGAATGCCATTCAATCGCTCTCCCAGCACACGCAAAAACACACCCCAATGTTCTCCGCTTCAAGCTTTATCAAAACTCTTCAATCACAAAACGGTACAGCTTTAATATATACAGATACACTTTCCGTATTATCAGTAACCGCATAAAAGTTAAAAACTCTTTGCTTTTAAAGGCTTGTAAAATATCGGTTTTTTCTCACCGACTTTAACCATTTCGCGTGCAAGTAACTCTCTCATTTTTCTTAAGACATCAATGTACTCTTTATCATTTACAAGGTTATGTCTTTCGTTAGGATCATTTCTCAGGTCATATAAAAAATCATCATAATAAATCCGTGCGCTGTGTTTAATATTTCCCGGTCCGAGTGCTTTGGCAGAATACTTCCAATCCTTTGTGCGTACTGCCCTGCCGACTTGTGATTCGCTGATTTGAATAAAAACACAATCTCTTTCAGGAGCATCTTGCCTATTAACAGGCAGAATATTTCCGGAATAAACTTTCGGTATCTCAATTTCTGCAAGACTCAGAAGCGTAGGAGGAATGTCGATAAGACTGACAAGACAATCCATAATCTCGCCTTTATCTACAGCACCGCCACCAAAAACAAGGGGTGTATGTATACTCGAATCGTGACAGCTGCGTTTATATTCGGCATTTCGTGTTTTAAAATGACAACCGTGGTCACTTGTGTA
>JAZNCK010000040.1:0-6747 GCA_045587505.1 Acutalibacteraceae bacterium | reverse complement strand
TGTTGTGATAGGTGTTGCAATATATCGGGGAAAAACCAATTTGATTCATGATTATCATCAAACAAACGTTACCGATAAATCCGCATATGGAAAATCTTTCGGAAAAGCTATGTTTGTTATCTCAACGGCACTTTTGCTTAGCGGAATAGTAAATCTGCTGGGAGATTCGGAAAAGATTACATTGGTTGCGGTTGCAGTATTAATTGTTGGATTAATAATCGGATTTATCTGCATTTTTTGCGTGCAGAAAAAATATAATAACGGTGTTTTCTGATTGACAAATTCCAATTTGCAGAATCAAATATTTCAGGGAACAAATTGTACTTTTTACAGTCAGTTTGTTCCCTGCTTTTTATTACGAACCGAAGAAGATGCAGAATTATATATATTATGTTTTAATTTTAAGTGTTGCAAAAAGAAACAGTGCGAATTATAATTAAATTATAAATAAAATAAGAGGTAAACTATGAATTTCAATGTTTTCAGAATAAATATTATTTGCGAAAACTTTGTGAGTGACACGGCAATTGAAATGGTTGTTAGAGGCAAAGAGATTTATTCTGTTTTACTTTAATGAATGCAACAAATTTGTATATAAAGTTAATAATACACTCATAACAAGGAGCAAACTATGACAATGAAGCTTGAATTACATACTGATATTTTGGTTCTGGGTAGCGGACCTTCCGGATTTGCGGCGGCATATACGGCGGCAAAAAACGGAGCAAAAGTTATTCTTGTTGAGCAAAGCGGTGATGTGGGCGGAATTTCAACCTCAGGGCTTATGAGTCATTGGACAGGAAGCTGCGGAAGTCCGTTATTCAATGAGATATTAAAGCGAAGTGCCGAAAGTAACGAAGGCGGATTTCACCATAAAATAACCAATATAATTGACCCTGAAAAGTTAAAAACACTTTATCTTGAAATGCTTGATGAAGTCGGTTGCAAGGTTATGCTTTATACCTTTGCGGAGGATGCGATCTGTGACGGTGACAGGGTGCTTGGTGCAACTGTTATCAACAAATCGGGCAAAACAGATATTTATTCCAAAATCACAATAGATGCTACAGGTGACGGAGATATTGCCGCCCGAGCAGGAGCAGAATTTGTTCTCGGCAGAGAAAGCGATAACAAAATGCAGCCTGCAACCCTTATGTTTAAGGTCGGCGGTGTGGATTACAGCCGAGCTGTATTTTTAGGCTCTTTTGAATCAACATACGAAACACCGAGCGGCGAGCTTCAGGCTCTTGCAAAGCAGCATATTCCTTATCCTGCAGGACATATTCTGACTTATAAAACCACGCTGCCCGGAATTGTTACCTGTAACATGACAAATGCCATTGAAATTGACGGCACCTGTGCGGAAGATTTAACCAAAGCGACACTTATATGCCGCAGACAGATGGACGATATCGTGAAATATTTAAGGGAATTTGTGCCCGGATACGAAAACTGCTTTATTATCAGCTCTGCTTCGTTAATCGGTATCCGCGAAACAAGGCATTTTAAAGGTAAATACACATTAACCGAGCAGGATATCCTCGAAGCTAAAGTTTTTGACGATTATGTCGTAAAAGATGCTTACTTTAATTTTGACGTGCATAACATTGCAGGTTCAGGTCTGGATAAAACCGGCATGCAAAAATACTTTCCTCAAGAAAACGGCTATACGATACCTTACCGCTGTCTTCTTCCCGAAATCAAAGAAAATCTTCTGCTTTGCGGCAGAAATATTTCAGGTACACATATGGCACACTCAAATTTCAGAGTTATGCCTATCTGTGTAGGAATCGGCGAGGCTGCAGGTGCTGCGGCGTATATTTCAGCTTCGAAAAACCGAAATCTGAATGATATTGACGCAAAGGAAATCAGAGAGATTATCGGAATATGAATGAGACTTTGACGGAGAAAAGATATGAAATTAAAGAACATTCTGATCGTTGTTAAAGACATGGAAAAATCAAGAAAATTCTATCACGTTTTGTTTGGTATAGAGTTGGAGATTGATGCCGACGGCAATATGATTTTAACAGAAGGTCTTGTCCTTCAGGACGAAAAAATTTGGAAATCGTTTTTAGATAGAGATGTTGTTCCAAAGAGCAACTCTTGCGAATTGTATTTCGAGGAGCAAGACATCGAATCATTTGTTGAAAAATTAGAAAGGTTGTACCCCTCAATTGAATATGTAAATCGTCTTATGACACACAGTTGGGGTCAACGGGTAATACGATTCTACGATTTAGACGGTAACTTAATAGAAGTAGGGACACCGATATAATCAGCAAATTCCAATTTAGCACAAATATATGCACTTATCAGTTCACACAGATAAAATAATCAGTTTATCGTTTAAATATAAGGTTAAGATTCGGAGGAATTATGGCTTTTTTATTAGTTGTAATATATATTGCATTTATAGGTCTCGGAGTTCCTGATTCACTTATCGGTTCTGCCTGGCCTGCTATTCACACGGAAATGACTATCCCTGTCGAAGCGGTAAGTATTCTCACTTTTATTATTTCAGGCTGCACGGTTTTATCAAGTATGTTCAGCGCAGGGATTCTCAATAAATTTGGAACAGCTAAAGTCACCGCTTTCAGCACAGCTATGACGGCTGCAGCTCTGCTTGGTTTCTCTTTTGCACCCTCCTTCCGGTTTATGATACCGCTTGCCGTTGTCCTCGGACTGGGAGCAGGTGCGATCGACTCGGGACTCAACAATTATGTTGCTCTGCATTTTAAAGCAAGCCATATGAATTTTCTGCATTGTTTTTACGGTGTCGGAGTAAGCCTGAGTCCTTATCTTATGTCACAGGCATTAAGCAATGCAGGTTGGCGCAGCGGTTATCGCTATGCCTTTTATGTTCAGGCGGCAATTACTTTGCTCTTAATTATTTCTGTTCCTATGTGGAAAAAATCTTCCTCTGCCGATGAGTCAGGAGAGGAAAGCAGTGTAAATCTTTCTCTTTTTCAGATGGCAAAAATGCCCGAAGTCCGTCAGGTATGGATCATTATGCTTGCAACGAATGCAATCGAATATGCCTGCGGAGTATGGGGAAGTACATATCTTGTTTCAGAAAAAGGCTTCGAGGCAAAACACGGAGCGCTTGCTCTGACTGTATATTATGTCGGTATGTCAGTAGGACGTTTCGTTTCAGGTTTACTTTCAGATAAAATCAGCACCTGGAAACGCATCGGAATCGGCTGTGTGATTCTCGCTCCTGCAATTTTATTGATGCTTCTTCCTCTTCACGGTGCGGTCACAGTTGTCGGCTTGTTCCTTGTGGGCTTAGGCAACGGCTCAATCTATCCGAATATGATACATCTGACACCTCACAATTTCGGCAAAGATGTTTCTCAATCAATTATGGGCTCACAGATAGCATTTGCATATATCGGCGTTATGCTTGCACCGCCTGCTGTCAGTCTGATAAGCGGACTGTTCGGAATTAAGATATATCCCGTGTTGCTTGCCGTACTCTATGCAATAATGGTTATTGCTCTCAAGTGCTTTGTTAATCGACTTAAAAAGCAGAATAAATACGATGCAAATGTTTGAATTTCAAGGATGACTAGCGATGAAAAACAACGATAAATTTGATATAAACAGCTTCATATCACCCGACATTTTCCACTCCCCTGTATATGTCTGAGTATGGAATGACATCTGCACCCAAAAAATCATAGATGAACAACTCAATGAAATGCAGAATCTCGGTATCAGGGCATTTTATATTCTTCCCGAACCCAAGAATTTCCGACCCGACAGTATGCCGACTAACCTTACACCCGACTATCTTTCTGATGAATTCTTTGAGCTCTGTAAATATGCGATAAAACAAGCCAAAGCACGCGGTATGAACTGTTGGATTTATGACGAAGGCGGTTGGCCATCAGGTAGTGCCTGCGGTAAAGTTACAGAAGCTCATCCGGAATATTCGGTTGAAAATTCCGCTTATCCCGATTTGCTCAACAAAAAAGCAACAGAATATTTTATAGAAATTACTCACGAGAAATATGCTTCTGCAATAGGAGAAGATTTTAAAAATTATGTTACTGCCGTATTCACAGATGAACCCAAAGCACCGTTTACGGCTTTTAACAGAGAATTACAAGACAGATACAAAGAACTCTATGGCGAATCAATATCAGAACATCTTCCGTTAATCAGAGGTGAAATTGCTCCTACAGAAGAAAACGTTCACATATTGCATCAATGGTATGATTTATGCAGCCGTGCGTTCTGTGAAAATTTTCTTTTACCCTGCAAAAAATGGGCAAACGGAAAAGGGATCGCTTTCACAGGACATCTTGATGTTGACCACAGTCCTGACGGTTGTATGAATGGCGGTTACAATTTTAATCTTATGCGAGCACTTCGTTGTTTTGATATTCCGGGAATTGATGTTATATGGCGTCAGCTTTATCCCGAAAATAAAATAGCAGAAAGAAACGATATGAACGGCTACAACGGATTTTTTCCGAGATATGCTTCATCTGCTGCCGTTCAGAACGGTACAAAGTTTGCATTGAGCGAAATTTTCGGTGTTGCGGGAGCTGCAATAACTTACGATACAATGCGTTATACTGTCGGATACCAGGCTACGAGAGGAATAAATATATTCAATCCGTTCAACTTTCCTCTTGGGCGAAAAGGTCAGCTTCTTGCACAGGAGCTCCCCGTTTTTACGGCTAATCAGCCATATTGCCGTTTCCTCGGTCAGTTTAACAGATATACGGAGAGGCTGTCATATTTATCGTCGCTTGGCGAAAGAGTCTGTGAAACCGGATTATATTATCCTGTTTCCGATTTTCAGGGTCGACTGAAAACGGAGGTTATTGCAAAAGCGTTCGACCACCTCGGAAGAGCACTTGAAGATATGACTGTGGACTTTGATATTGTTGACGATGATGTTATTCAGTCTTCTGACAGTACAGATGACGGCTGTATCCGCATAGGCAATGCAGAATACAGAAACATCATAATCCCTGAAGGAGCCTTTATTCCTCCTGAGACTCAAACTGTGCTTGACCGTTTTGTTCAAGGTGGCGGACAGGTTTCATATACTCTTTCAGACCTTGAACCTGTAATTCAGATTGATGGTAGAGGCTTAAGGGCAATGCACAGAAGGGCCGAAAATGCCGAGATGTTCTTTTTGTTCCGTGAATACGGAGAAAACGGAAATTATTGCATTCATCTGCCTTCATCGAACGGTTATTTTCTTGATTTAGAAACGGGGAATTTGCAGAGCTTCCAGTCAGAAAACGGATTTCTTAATCTTTCTTTGGCCATTGGTGAAACAGTAGTCATAATGCTTACAGATGAAACTTCTGATGCTGAAAACACGAAAGAATTCAGCTTTAAAACCGATATTTCCGACAGATTTGTTTTCCGTAAAGAAACTGAACTGTTTTGCAATGAAAACGGATTTGAAATTATTGAACATTCCGAAAAACCTCTTCCCGTTAATCTCGGAGACTGGGCAAGTATGATTGGCAGTGATTATTCAGGAAGTGCTGTTTATGAAAAATCGTTTACAATTCCCAGCGAAAAGATTGGAAAAGAAGGTGTAATCAATCTCGGTGATGTGCGTTATGCTGCTGAAGTTTGTCTCAACGGACATCCACTCGGAACTGCTTTGACACCTCCGTTCAGATTAAAAATACCTGCAAATATTCTTGCTGAAAACAATAACCTTAAAATTGTTGTGACAAATACATCAGCAAACTGGTATGTCCACACAGATTACTTTGATAAGTGGAATATCAATGAATTGTCTCAGTATTTTGAAGGCGAGTTGAATTATGCAAAAAGCCTTGTATCAGGAGGTCTGTACGGACCTGTTACACTTTATACGGAATGATGTCCGATTACATGAATGAGTGATAATAAAACAAGTTGCAAACATAGAAGAATAAAAAGCAACTCAGGAAAACGAGCTGCTTTTTATTCCGTTGACAAACTTCTGTTTTAGTATTAAATTATAAGTATGGAACTGGAGGAATCAATATGAAGAAAACCATCAAAACAATAGCTGTTGTTCTTATCCTTTCTCTTATTATGAGTATATCAGCTTTCGCGGAGCCGGGCTTTGCGTACAAGGATGACGTACTTGCAGAGTTTACGACAAGATGGTCACAAATACAGGCTGATAACACGGTAATTTCTGTTACTCCGGGTACCACCGTCGGTGAACTTCGTTTTGCGTGGCTGTCAAGCTCAACAGACAGCAAACCCGCGTTCAAGGTTTCGGAAAACATCGATATGTCTGATGCCGAAGATTTTGAGGTTACTACTGCTGATGCTATCGAAAACCTAAAGTCAAACAAGGTCACAGTAACAGGACTTGAGCAGAGTAAAACCTATTACTATTCCTACACCGAAAACGGTGTCTGGAGCGAAGCACAGCCGGTTACGGTTCAACCCTCGGATGAATTCACCGTTCTATACGTTTCCGATGCACAAATCGGACGTTCCGGTGACGAAACACTTGAAGAAATACTTATTCGTGACACCTGTGGCTGGAATTACACGGTTGAGAAAATGCTTACCGCTTACCCGTATGCTGCTTTTGCAATTTCAGGCGGTGATCAGTTTCAATCACCTGACAGCCTCGTTCAGATGAAGGCTTACCTTTCCCCCGAAGCCTTGCGCTCTCTGCCTGTTGCCAACACTATCGGCAACCATGACGATGATTCTACTCTTTACGGCGAAATTTTTAACAACCCGAATGAAGTTGACGAACTT
>JAZNCK010000039.1:0-3450 GCA_045587505.1 Acutalibacteraceae bacterium | reverse complement strand
TTGTCAAGCCGGCGGAGGTGTAATTCGGTTTCTTATTTTTCAACAACTCCCCTGTTTTTCGAGTGGGTTTTATTCAAAATTTGCTCGTTTTTGCCGTCGGCGGAACGTCCGCGAAATGGGGTTTTGACCGCCGAATTCGTTGATTTTACTGGGTTTCTCGGAGTGTTTTTAATCGTTCAAATCCCGCCACTCCGACCACTGAAACGGACAGGACTTTGAGTCTTGTCCGTTTTTGTTTTTGATAAGTATGGATCTGTTTTCACGATATATTCATATATTGTAATTAACAACAGGTGTCCGATTTCTTTCATACAATATCATTCATTCTTGCTCTTTTCGGCGGTATGTGCTACTATAAACTCAAACAATAAGAAAGCAGGTTTTCGTATGAATATAGTTCGTTGGTTTGAGTCCGTGTTGATTATCTTTTCATTGCTGTTCACATCAATAACGGGATTCTTTAACGGTACAAACAAAGACGCTCAACTGCTTCAGGAAAATATTGGCGGATACATTTACGGAGTCTGCCATACTGATGAAAACTACGAGCGTATCGATGAGCTTGGTCTTGGCTGGGTACGTTTTGACATTCCGTACCCGTATAATGCAGACGGCAGCATCAGCACCGCTTATACTCAGTTCAAAGAAAGAGCAAAAGGTTACGCTGATCAGGGAATTAAGGTTCTGGCAATCACGCCTTACCCAAGATCATATTTTGATATTGGCGGTTTTGACCCATCCGCTGACGAAAATGCAGATCGTACTAAAGAAATTGCCGTATTCCTCTGCAATGACCTGCGCGATATTATAAGCGGAATACAGATAACAAACGAGATGGGTGTTTCCAACTTCACATATCCGCTGACAATGGAGCAAGCCGCAAAGTTCATCGGCATTCAGGCAGAGGCTCTCAGCGAAGTCAAGGGTGATCTTATAATCGGTTATAACTCGGCAGGTGTAATGGAAGAACTACACTAGCTTATGAAACCTTATCTGCAGTATATGGATTATGTCGGCGTTGACCTTTACTACGGTACGTGGTACGGTGGCGAGCTGCACGACTATGTTTCTGCAGTCCGCAAGGTAAACCGTATAACTAAAAAACCTATCATTGTGGCAGAATTCGGTTTTGTCAGCGCCGGCGAACCGAAAAGTGATGCGGAACGTGCCGAAATCCTTGCACGTTACGGCTATGATTCCGAAGATGCAGCACGTGCCGACATTGAGAATTTTGTCGCAAAGCTGCCGGATGCGCTGAAATCGCACGTCTATGAGGAATACCCCGACCCTGCAACGTGGGGAGATGCTGTTTTCGAGGCTATGGATAAGCATTTCTACTGCTATCTTGATGAAACACTCACAGGTATAGCCCATACTCCTGAGGGTCAGGCTGAGTTTTACAGAGAACTTTTGCCGGCTTTGAAAAAGATAAACTGTCTTGCTGGATTTTTCGTTTTTTGCTGGAAGGATTCGCCTTCTTGCTGGTACTGCGGACAGTCGGACTGTCCATATGAAACTGCCTGGGGAATAACAGATATCAACGGAAATCCCAAGCCTGCATTTTATGCAATAAAAGATGCTATGGCTACTTTCGAAAAATAATTTATTAAAACAACAACACCGCAGTCGGTACGAAATGTATCAACTGCGGTGTTATTTATATATCTTTCATTGCGGTAAAATTTACGATATGCAAATTTTATCCTTCAGAACATCTTACAACTATTCTTGCTGCACCTCGGTATGTGCAGGTGTAGAGGATGAGGTCGTCGCCTGTGTCCTTGACTTTATCGGAATCTGACGGTTTTAAGTTCTCGATTGCCGTAACGGTGTAGGTCTTTTTTTCACCTTCCATATCGGTAAAGGTTACCGTGTTACCCGGTCTGAGGCGTCCGAGGTAGCCGAAATGGCTTCTGTAATTATGAGCAGCAACAACGAGATTATCTGTTTTCGTCGAGCCGTAATATCGGCACGGAGCGATTTTAAGTCTGCCGTAATCCCAATCTGACATAACTGGAAGATTACGGTTAAGGTCAGGGATTGAAAGATAACCGATATAACCATAGCCATCGATTTCTATAACCTTCATTTCTGTATCGAACGGATCTGTTTCGTCAGACATATTCTGTCCGATTGCATCCGTGATTGACATCATTAACGCATCGGACTGTTCTTGCGCCTTTTTGCTTTCATAATTATTATATAAAAGGAGAGCCGCCGCAGAAAAAATCAGCGCCAAACCTAATACTATCAGCGTAATACCGATTTTTCTTTTCATAAAGTGCTCTCCTTTTTATTTATTCACTTTCTTTTTTGCCGAGGTTGAGTATCGCCCAACCGATGCTGAAAAGCAGAAGGCCTGAAATCGCAAAAACCGGAACAGGCCAATTCAGCTGACCTGTACGAATAAGGTCATCACCCGGATCAGTTGTTTCTGTTGTTTCAGTTGTTTCTGTTATTTCCGTCGGCTTTGTTGTCAATTCGCCTGTGCTCGGTTCTGTACTGGGTTCCGTTGAAGGCTCATCAACGTCATCGTCTTCGTTGATTATTGTTACTGTATTGGATGATGTTTCGTAATAAACCTCATATCCGTCGGGAACCTGCGATTCAACAACGCTCCAGATAAAATCCTTTGAAAGGCCGTCCCAGCGGTAATACCAATTATTATCTTCATTCAACTCGACTTTTTCAAATTCTTTAAAATCGCGAAGAAGGACAACTGTAATTTTTTCGGGAAGTTCTTCATCTGTTTTCCACTTTTTAACAACACTTATATAAGTATCCTTATCCCCGTCAGATGTACCACCGATAATTTTGGGAGAAGCATCAACATCGAATACCCACCTTTTATTTACATAGTCATATTCGGGAACGCTTATAACGAACGGTGTCGGCATATAATAACCCTCTATCTCCTGGGCAGGAACGATGAGATACAATCCCGGTGTAAGATCTTCAAAAACAAGAACTCCGTTATTATCCGTGAGTTTCTCCGTATATGGCAAAGAACGGGATTCTGCGAAATATGCAAGATGAATAGGCAATGATGCGTCCTGCAGATCGTCAATTCCGATTTTACTTTCGTCATACGGCGGAATCAGCTCGTATCGGATTCCGTTTCCGCTTTCGTATGCACGTGCAACAAAATAAAGGCGGAATGCTACGTTTTTCAGCGGTGTATCCGTTTGTGAATCCGTCATACGGATAGTTATACTTCCGTTTTTGTCAAGGAAAGTGGCAGCTTTCGGAGACAGAGTAAACACAACCATTGCAAAAGATATAAGTATTGCAACAAGCGATACAAGCTTTCTGATTTTCATTCCTTTAGCCACCTTTCTTTTTGAATTTATTTTTCATTCTTTTTATTCTTTTTAGTTTTCTTTAATTTCTTTTCTTTTTTCTTCGGTTCTTCCGAAAGTTCCTGACCGTTGTTTTTAACCTTTTCTCTCT
>JAZNCK010000038.1:0-3429 GCA_045587505.1 Acutalibacteraceae bacterium | reverse complement strand
TTCGTTCTTGCATATTCATTTTATCACCTTTTCTTTTAACAGACTATAAGATTGTTTTCCTTAGCTTGTTTTATAAGTCTTTGTGCACGGAACAGCAGATAATCGTGCCCCATTTCACCAAGCAGGATATACCAGTTAAGCTCGTTACACAATGCATATATTTCAACTTTCAGGTCACAATATTCCGACGTATGATTTCTCTTTTTGTATTCATCATAGAGTTTAAGCTTTTCACCAAAGCCGAGCGTCAGGCAGAAAAGCTCGTATTCAGGTTCTGCCCACAGCATATCAAAAGGGTCAACAGCACCTGCAAGCTCGGATTTCCAAAAATTTATTATCAGGTTAGGCATCCAGAAATCACCGTGGCAAAGGCAGGCTTTTTCTGATGTTTTTATAAAAATCTTATCGAAATTTTTATTGATAATTTCAATTGCATTCATTATTTCAGCTTCGATTTCTTTTTTGCTGAACTTGTCTTTTGTGAAGCTGTAAATTCCCTTAAAATAATCTCTGTAATAATCTGCCCAAGTGTTATAAACAGGGTTATCATATTTGCCGAATTTAGCATTTTGTATGCTTTGAGCATTCATTAAAGCATCAATTATACTGTTTCTGAGGTGCTTTCTGACCGGAACAAACTCCACAATCTTGCTTTTTCCGCTTATCCCTTTAATAAAATCCATTGCCATATACACGGTTTCTCTCTCTTTGTAAAGAAAATAAGTTTTGGGAACCTTATAAGAAACACGTGCAGAAAGAAAGTCAAGCATATCTTTTTCTTTCACAATATTATCGTAAAATTTGCTTGTTTTGACCGCGAGTGTATAGGGTACAGTTGTTATTCGCACACGATAGACACATCCGCTGGCACCCTTGCCGCACTCACGGACAAATTTAACCTTAGTATTCATTTGTTTTTCTACAATTGTTGTAATTATGTTTTTCAAAGAATCACCTAATTTGTGAGAGTATATACTTGCAGTTGGTATGATAAATTGAGGTTTGCAGGGATGTTTTACAACGCACGGCGTAGGGACGGGCGTCCTGTCCGTTATACATCAAATCCCACGGATGGTCCGGGAGGCCCATCCCTACACGCACTCCGAATAGAGTGTGCACCCGGAATCATCCCAACAAATTAAAATTTATTGTATTAATCCTCATAACAGAAGCGGAAGGATTTCTTTATAGGTTACTTTGGTGATACGTGTACTGTTCAGGCAGACTTCAGTGCCGTTGGAGTGGTAATATGCAACAAGGAATCCATCGGTACAGTCAACAATTGCAGGATAACAATATCCGTTTGTAAGGTCGTCTTCGATGTAGAATACATTTTCTTTTTTGAACGACTCTCCCCTGTCCGTGCTGACAGCGAGAACGTATGGAGTTCTGCCCCACGGCTCGTAATCTTCACGCAGAAGGTGCTCGGGCACAGGGTTGAATACGGCAACCGTAAGGTCACCACAATCCTTGACATGCATAGGCGAACAGGGTGAAGAAAAGAAAATATTCGGCTCGGGATTTGTCCAGGTTATGCCGTCATCCTTTGAAAAGCATTCAAACTGGAAACCGAGGCTTGTTCGGATGTAGCACCAGAGCGTTCCGTCCTTTTTAACATAAATCCCCGGCTCCTCGTAACCGTCGGGATTTGACGGAAAAGGACAAGGGAAATCCGTATCAGTTTTATACCACGTGTAACCGTCATCGTCAGAATAAAAGAAACAGATTACACCGGGTGTGAAATCAAGCTCAGTATTGAGAACGGTATGTCTTGCACAGGGCAGAATAATACGTCCGCTTTTCAGCCTGACGGGACGGTCATTGTTGATAACATAGTAATCCTGCTCACTGAGGCAGTCAAGACAGTTCATGGGCTCTGACCAGGTTTTTCCCTCATCTGCAGAGCGAGTAATAACGATTTTGTCGGTTCGATCGGCATTTTTGATGATATAAAATGCACCGATGTCACCATTTCCCATACGCAGGAACGAAAAACTCATTATATTCCGCGCATCTTCAGGTTTTTTAAAAAGAATTTCGGGTTCAGTCCATGTTTCTCCCTCGTCAGATGAGTATATCACTGATATATTTGCCGTGGCTTCATCCTCCCAATCATTGCCGAAAAACTCTGTAAAAGCAAACATAATTCTACCGTCATTCAGACGGATAAATGAGCCTTCACCGTTCCGGAGATTGTTTGATTTTGCTTCAATGAACAATACTTCTTTACCTATTTTTTTCATAAATATGCTCCCCTTAGTGTGCATCAGTCAAATAAATTTTAACAATATAGTCAGGAGTTGTCAACAAAAAACGGAAGTCGGATAACCGACTTCCGAATTATTATTTATCAAGTTCTTTCTGGAGCAAATCTCTGATAACAACGGGATTGCCTGTACCCTTGAGTTCACGCATAATGAGTCCGAAGAGTGCCTGCATCGCCTTTGTTTTACCGCTTTTGTAGTTTGCAACAGCATCAGGATTTTCTGCAACGATACGCTGAACTGTTTCAAGAATGAAACCTTCGTCAACCTTGACGTTGAGTCCGTTTTCTTCACAGTAAGCATCGACGTCAACATCACTTTCAAACACTGCTGAAAGTACCTTTTTACCTGCAGGACGTGTGATTTCATTTGTATCAACAAGCTCGATAATTCTTGCAAGCTTAGCTGTATCAATCTTAAGCTCATCGAGCTCAAGACGCTTCATATTACCCATACATTCGGTGAGAATCCAGCTTGCAACTGACTTCGGTGATCTGCCGAGAGCAACAACTGCATCGAATGTGTCAGAAAGCTTTCTGTCTGATGCGAGTACCATTGCTTCCTTCTCAGCAATACCCATCTCTGTATAACGCAGGCTCTGCTCCTCTGCTGTTGCAGGCATACTTGCACGGATCGCTTCAAGCCACGCATCGTCAATCACGATAGGCATAATATTCGGGTCGGGGAAATAACGGTAATCAGCAGCTGTTTCCTTATTACGCATCGGGAAAGTGCGACGTTTAACATCGTCCCAACGACGTGTTTCCTGTTGGAGAACCTCAGTATGACGTTCGAGTGCATCAACGTGACGAACCTTTTCAAATTCGATTGCGTCTTTGATTTCTGAGAGTGAGCTCATATTCTTAATTTCTGCACGCACGCCAAATTCCTCTGAACCTTCGGGACGGACTGAAATATTAACGTCACATCTCATAGCACCCTCTTCGCACTCAGAAATGCCTGCAAACTGGAGGCTTGACTTGAGCTTCTTAAGGTATGCAATAACCTCATCGGATGAACGGAAGTCAGGACGGCTTACGATTTCGATAAGCGGAACGCTTGTTCTGTTGTAGTCAACGAATGATGTGTTTGTTGCATCATCGTGAACAAGCTTACCTGCATCCTCTTCAAGGTGAATCTGCTTGATACCGATTGTTCTCTCACC
>JAZNCK010000037.1:0-28124 GCA_045587505.1 Acutalibacteraceae bacterium | reverse complement strand
TTTTGGAATCCTCAAGCTGTTCAAGCACCATTTCGCGGAAGTCCTTGTCAAGTCCGCCCTCGTCAAGAAGCATCTTTGCCTCTTCAAGGTCGGCAACAACCTTTTTATATTCACGGTATTTTTCAACTATCGGTGTAAGATGCTTCACATCCTGCATCAGCTTGCGGTATTTCTCCATATCCGACACAACGTCGGGGTCGCAAAGCTGTGCGTTGATATCCTCAAACTTTTCTTCAACCGATTTTAATTTATCAAGCATAAAATCCTCCAAATAAAATTACTCTGAAAAAGGATTCTTTTTACATCTTTTTAATCTCCTCGTCCCCACGGAGGATTTTGCGGATATTCTTTTCCGCTTTGACTCTGGGCACCATAACCTCGTGACCGCACTTTTCACACTTGATTTTAAAATCCATTCCCGAGCGCAGTACATCAAAGGTGTTACAGCCACACGGGTGATTCTTCTTCATCACGAGCTTGTCACCAACACGAACATCCATCATTATCCCTCCGATATCAAAAACATTGGTGTTAATAATGTATTATAACACAATTCTGACCGAATGTACACATTTTTTGTCATCAACAAACAAAACATTCATATATTTTAAGTAGAAAAACAAAGGTGGTAAAACATTATGCAAAATTTCAAACCTGAGGGACAGCTTATCGGCACGCCCTCAAACCGTGCAATTCTCTCCTCTCCCGATGCACTCCACGAGGCTTTCCTCACAGGTGCTGTTGTGGAAGCCCGTGCCCTGCTGTGCGACAAGAACCATGACCTGCGTGTCGACCTCGGTTGCATGTACGGAATTATCCCTCACAATGAAGGTGCTGTCGGTATTTCTGACGGCTCTGTACGCGACATCGCACTCATATCCCGGGTGAATAAGCCTGTTATGTTCCATATTCTCGGATTCCGCCGCGATATGAACGACAGGGAGTATGCCATCCTCAGCCGACGCAGTGTTCAGCAGGATTGCATTGACCATTATGTTTCAAAACTGCGTCCGGGTGACGTAGTAGAAGCAAAGGTTGCTCACATGGAAAGTTTCGGAGTCTTCCTTGACATCGGCGCCGGAATAAACGGACTGCTCCCCATCGACAGCATTTCCGTCTCCCGTATCCCACACCCGTCGGTGCGTTTCCACATCGGGCAGACTATCAAGGTTGTTGTCAAATCTGTCGATGACCTTGGCAGAATCACATTTTCCCACAAAGAACTGCTCGGCACGTGGGAACAGAATGCAGGTGAATTCTCGCCCGGTGAAACCGTGCCGGGTATCGTACGCTCGATTGAAAGCTACGGTATCTTTGTAGAGCTTACGCCAAACCTCGCAGGCCTTGCCGAATACTCCGAGGGTATAACGGCAGGTTGCCACGCAGGTGTATATATTAAAAGTATGCTGCCTGAACGCATGAAAATCAAGCTGATTATCGTCGATGCGTTCGAAGCGGAGTATCCGACCCCGCCGATTAAGTATTATACTGATTCAGATCACATTGATCATTGGGTGTACTCCCCCGTCCAATGCACAAAAGTGATTGAAAGTACCTTCTGATTTTACAAAAGTATTGCAAAATCAAAAAAGATCTGCCATTATCAACAAATATTCCCTTGCGTTTTATGTCATTTTGCGTTATAATAGCATTAGGCTATTATCGACATATTTCAGCCTTTTTAGTCAATTAGGGAGGATTTTTAAAAATGAAGGCAGATTTACATTGTCACACAAAACTGTCCGACGGCTCTATGGGTATCGACGACATTATCATTCTTGCACAAAAACGCGGCGTTGACACTCTCGCTATCACTGACCGGGACTGCCTTGCAGGTACAGTAAGAGCAAAACTCATCGGTGAGAGACACGGCATCAAGGTTGTTCCGGGAGTCGAGGTTTCTTCTTATGACAGCGAAAACAATTCGGAAGTTTATATACTTGGTTATCTGTGCGATTCTCCCGACCGATTGGAAGGCTTGTGCCACCGTAACCTTATCTCAAGAAAACGCGCGGCACAATATATGATGATCAAAGCATCGCAGAAGTTCCCGATTTCTGCTGATCTTGTTCTGAAGTGTGCTCAAGGTTCGACCAACGTCTACCCTGTGCATATTATGTCTGCACTTGTAGAAAGCGGAATGACAACTGAACTGTACGGTGACCTTTACAAAGAACTTTTTGCCGACGGTGGCGAAAACAGCATCCTTGTCCGTCCTAAACTCCCCGAACCCGAAGAAGTGATCGAGGCAATTCACGACGCAGGCGGTATCGCAGTCCTCGCTTACGCAGGTACATTTGACGGTACAAATGTTATCGAAAAACTTGTCGCTGCAGGGCTTGACGGAATTGAAGCCTGGTGTCCGCAGCACGACGAAGAAACTGCACAGAATCTTGCAAAATTTGCAAAGAAAAACGGTTTGCTTGCAGTTGGCGGAAGTGATTTCAAAGGCAGAAATAATCAGTATTGTGTCTGCCTTGCTTCATACACAACACCTGAAGCAAATTACAGCGAGTTTTCTAACTATAAAGCAAAGCTTCGCAGAAAGCAGAAAAAGAACGCTGCCGAAGAAAAATAATTACTACCGGGAGAAGATGCAAAATGGCTGACGACAGGGATATAAAAATCTATGTCCGCAAATCAATGAGTGAAACATCCGAATTCAGATGCCTTACCGATGAGATTCAGTTTCACATCGCAAACGGCAACAGAGACAAAGCAATTGCTCTCGGTGAAAACCTGGCACAAGTCAAACCCGAGGACAATGCGGTTGATCTTAGCGGTTTCAATATGACTTCCGCACTCCTTTACCAGATAAGAGTGCTTATGACCTTCATTGCGGAATATTGTATTCAGAAAAACATCAAAAGCGAATTTCTTGCAGACACTGCAAGTTCTGCAATCTATGATTACCTCAAGTCAAACGAACGTGGCTATTACGATAACATTTCCGACGGCGGTGCGTTTACTTTCTATCTCCTCGCTCTCAAAAAGAGTGGGGATGCTGCCGAAAATATCGGAGAGCAGTTTTCAAAGCTCTGCAATATCAACTGGCCCGAAATCAGTGAACTCGGCTCAAGAATTTTTACCGAGGCATCGCAGTATTTTGACAATATGATAAACGAAATCGTCTTTGAAGAAGTTTAATTAACAAAAAACACTCCGAGCTTCGGAGTGTTTTTGTTGTATATATGTTTTTACTCTGTTTCGATTGAATCCTTAGCTTTAACCATAACCTTTCGGTCATAGCAAGAGAAAATATTATCCACCAATTCTTTTTCCGGACTCTTTGTGATAAGGCTTACAACCGGCACGATAATAAGACCGGCAAGCATACAGAAAGCACCTGCATTGATAGGCGACTGAAGAAGAGCAGGAAAAATATCCTTTGCCACAATGTTTGTAATCATAAACACTGACGAGAAAACGAAGCTTGCCCAGCATCCTGCTTTGGTTGTTCGTTTCCAATAGAGGCCGAAGAGGAACGGTGCAAGGAAAGCTCCTGCCAATGCGCCCCACGAAACACCCATAAGCTGTGCGATGAATGTTACATTTGACTTGTACTGCACGATTGCAATCACAACCGAAATCGCAATGAATAAAACGATAAGTATTCTCATAATCAAAAGCTGCTGCTTTTCGGTCATATCCTTTTTCACGTTACCTTTAAGGAAGTCAAGAGTAAGCGTTGAGCTTGAAGTGAGAACGAGCGATGAAAGCGTTGACATTGAAGCTGAAAGCACGAGAATAACAACAACTGCTATAAGTATGGTCGGAAGACCTGAAAGCATCGTCGGGATGATTGAGTCAAAGCCATTTGCAACAACATCGATTTCGTCCGAGAAAAGTCTGCCGAAGCCTCCAAGGAAATAGCATCCGCCTGCAACAACCGCCGCAAACAATGTTGAAATAATCATACCTTTGCTGATTGCCTTTTCGCTCTTGATCGCGTAGAATTTCTGTACCATCTGAGGAAGACCCCATGTGCCGAGTGAGGTAAGAATCATAACGCCGAAAAGGTTGATGGGATCGGGACCAAAAAATGAAGCAAAGATACCCGGAGTTTCAGAAACAGCAGGATCAGAAATCCGACCGAGACCGTCGAGTGCTGCCATAAAACCGCCCTTTGAATTAAGAACAGCAACGATAACTGCAACAATTCCGACAAGCATAATAATGCCCTGAATAAAATCGTTGATAGCAGTTGCCATGTAGCCACCTGCAATAACATAAACTGCCGTAAAAATCGCCATTATAATAACGCACACGGAGTAGTCAATATCAAACGCCATACCGAAAAGTCGGCTGAGTCCGTTGTAGAGAGATGCTGTGTACGGAATCAAAAAGATAAAAATAATTACAGATGACGCAATTTTAAGTGATTTTGAATTAAATCGACTTTCGAAAAACTGCGGCATTGTGGCAGAATTGAGGTGTTGCGTCATAACACGCGTTCTTCTGCCGAGAACAGCCCACGCAAGAAGTGAACCGAGAAGAGCATTCGCTATACCTGCCCACGTTGCAGCAATACCGTATTTCCAACCAAACTGACCTGCGTATCCTACAAATACAACGGCAGAAAAGTATGATGTGCCGTATGCAAATGCCGTAAGCCAGGGGCCTACACTTCTTCCGCCCAGAACAAAGCCGTTAACGTCGGTTGATTTCTTGCGACAATAAAAGCCGACACCAATCATAACGCCGAAAAACAATACCAGCATTCCAACTTTGATAATCATGTCTGTCATAAAAATTCCTCCTGTTTATAAAAATAAAACGTCCCCCGCGCAAGCACAGAGGACGAGACTGACCCGTGGTACCACCTCAATTTATCGCAAAAGCGACCTTATCGGGTACGGACATACCCTAACGCTGTAACGGGCGCCCCCGATATACCCTACTGTTTTCAGGCATACGGCTCAGAACTGTATTCGGAGAAAGAGGTCTTTACTGCCTCGCACCAACCGACAGCTCTCTGAAAAAACCTATCTTTGCCTACTTGTGTTCGTCATCGCCTTTGTTTTGACGCTTTAAAGTTTAACACTTTTAATCGATAAAGTCAAGAGGGAAATATAAAGAATTATTAAAAAATTTCAGAAAGTTTCCTTTGCCGAAATTGCCTTTTTACCACAGGTATGCTACAATCTCAGTATGGAGGGATAATTATGGCTGATATCAAAAAATTCTTACGACAGAATAAACTCTGTCCTGTTTGTACGGTTAAAAAACTTGCAGCTTCAACTCAGATTCATCTCAACGGCGCAGACAGATTTTATAACGGCACGGCGCTCACACCGCCTATGGGCTGGGCAAGCTGGAACCTTTTCCGAAACCACATCAACGAAAATCTGATAGAAGAAATTGCTGAAGCGATGCAAAAATCGGGTCTTGCTGACTGTGGCTATGAGTACGTCAACATTGATGACTGCTGGATGTCCTCTACCCGTGATGCAAACGGCAGATTGCAGGGTGACCTCGCCACATTTCCCCACGGAATAAAGGCTCTTGCCGAAAAAGTAAACGCACTCGGGCTGAAGCTCGGTATCTACACCTCTAACGGTACTCTTACCTGTGAGGATTTGCCGTCAAGCCTTTACCACGAGCGTACAGATGCAGAAACATTTGCCGAATGGGGCATTGAGTATTTCAAGTACGACTTCTGCCACAACATTCCGATTCCCACAAACGCACCCGAGATTTCAACCGTGACTCTTACTAAGCCAAACTGCCGTGATGGTATCGTCCTCCACGCAGAGGACGCTGAACTCCGAGGTAATGCAATACTTCTTGAAGACAAAAAAATGGCAGGTACCGGCAAGTACGTCAGCGGACTTGAATCCGGTGGCGGCTCAATGTACTTCAACAACATCGATATTGAAGAAGACGGAATATATACACTCACACTCGGACTTCACAAAGCAGGACTTAAGGATAAATATCTCGAAATCGTCGTGAACGACACGGATGTTTATTCCCTCACCGAGCCGGGTACAAAAGGTTTCTCCCACGACGGCAGAAATCAGATAACCGTGGAGCTTAAAGCAGGCAAGAACTCTTTTAAATTCCACAACCCCGTTGCATCAAAAATGGATTCAGCCGCAAAGCAGTACCGTAATATGGGCAAAGAGCTTCAGCGTGCAACAAAACTTGTCGCTGAAAGAGAAGGACGCGAAGAAAAGCCGATCTGCTTCTCAATCTGTGAATGGGGATGGAACAAACCGTGGATATGGGGACACACAGCAGGTAACCTATGGCGTACAACACCCGACATCAAGCCTGTCTGGATTTCGATTGTCGGAATTTATGAAAGAACTGTTCTTCTTTACAAACACGCAGGTGTAGGTAACTGGAACGACCCTGATATGCTTGAGGTCGGCAACGGCAACCTGACCGATGATGAAAACCGAGCACATTTCTCACTCTGGTGTATGCTTGCAGCGCCACTCATTCTCGGCAACGACCTGCGAGAATTCATTCGTCCTGACGGCAGTGTCGACACCGACAACAAGGTGCTTAAGATTATATCTAACAAAGCTGCAATCGCCATCAATCAGGACAAACGCGGTATTCAGTGCCGTCGTGTAAAAACAAACGGACTGACCGACATTCTTATAAAACCACTCGAAAACAAGCAAATTGCAGTTTGCCTTCTTAATAAAGGTCCGATGGAAGCAGATATTTCCTTTGATGTAAAAGAAATTATAAAAGAAAGCTTTGTTGATCTGCCGAAGTCTGACAGGTACAAGTTATATGACGTGTGGGAGGACAGAACGCTTGAAATCAAAAACACATACAGCACAAAACTCCAACCGCACAGCGTGGAATTGTTAACAATAAAGGCTGACTGATAAAAACGAGCAACGGTTGATTCCGTTGCTCGCGATTTTTATTTGATTTCTTTCGTATTTCAGCTATAATATAGTAAGTATGATAAAAAGGAACGGTAAAACGAAATGATAAAAATTATGTTTGTCTGCCACGGCAACATCTGCCGTTCACCGATGGCAGAATTTATTCTTAAAGATCTTGTGAAAAAGCAGGGAAAAGAAAATGATTTTTTGATAAAATCTTCAGCAACAAGTACGGAAGAAATATGGAACGGTATCGGCAACCCCGTCTATCCCCCGGCTAAAGCCGAGCTCGGCAGACACGGAATTTCGTGCGAAGGCAAGCGTGCGGTTCAGCTCAGCAAAGATGACTACAACCAATACGACCTTTTCATCGGAATGGACAGTGCAAACATCCGCAATATGCACCGTATTCTTGGCGGAGACCCTGAGGAAAAAATCCGTAAACTTATGGACTATACCAACCGAGGAGGCGACGTTGCTGACCCGTGGTACACCCGCAGTTTTGACGTTACTTACCGTGATGTGCTTGACGGTTGCACCGCACTGCTGAAAGAATTAAAGAGCCTTGAGTGAAAAAACTCAAAGCTCTTTTTTCATTTCTTCTTCGGATGTCGTGCCTGTTGCCTTGCCTTTTTTTCTGCCCTGTTCTTTTTTATTCTGGGAACTCCGACAGCAACAAATAATTCAACCACAAGTAATACAATAAGAATGGCAAGCCAAATCTTTTTATCCTGTGCTTCCTGCGCCTGCTGTGCAATCTGCTCGGCTGTAAGTCCGCTGCTTGAATCCGTAACACCGATTGCAAGCATATTAAAGAAATCAGACATCAAAACCCCTCAATTCTCTGTAAAGTTTAGATACGGGCAGGCCGACTACATTGAAATAATCACCGACGATTTTTTCAACAAGCACACAGCCTTTTCCCTGGATCCCATAAGCTCCGGCTTTGTCCATAGGCTCTTTAGTTGCAACATAACGAAGAATTTCCTCTTCAGAAAGCTCATTGAACACAACCTCGGTCGCCTCGCAGAAAACCTTTGTTTTTTTACCTTGTATTATTGCAACGCCTGTATAGACAGTGTGACTCCTTCCCGAAAGAGCTGTCAACATTTCTGCTGCGTTTTCTTCGTCCTTCGGTTTGCCGAGAATTTCGCCGTCAAGTGCAACCACAGTATCAGATCCGATGACAACGCAGTCAGCATTTTCGTCAGCAACAGCCTGTGCCTTTTGCATCGCAAGTGACATTACAACCTCGTCAGGACTTGCATTCTCAGGTATAACCTCATCAACATCGGCAACTTTTACCGTAAAATCAACACCTGCAAGGGCAAGAAGCTCTTTTCTGCGCGGAGATGCTGAAGCAAGAATTACCTTTGCCATTACCACAACCCCTTGTCCCGAAGCATTTTTACCTTAAGCACGGCTGCCTGTGTTTTTCCGTCTCTGAGCTCGTTATTCAACACCATTTCCACAGCCTTATCAAGAGGAATTCTTTCAACATTGAGAAATTCGTCCTCGTCAAGATTCTGCTTTGTGAAAGTCAGATCTTTGGCAGCGTAAAGATGGATAATCTCTCCGCAATAGCCCGGGGTGGGGTAAAACTTGCCGAGATCACGGTATGTCTTTGCAACACAACCTGTTTCCTCTTCAAGCTCACGCTTTCCGCTTTCAAACGGATCCTCACCTATTTCAAGCTTACCTGCAGGCAATTCCGCAATAGCCTCCATATAAGGATAGCGGAACTGACGGACGAAGAGAAGCTCGTCCTCTTCGGTAAGTGCAGCAATACACACTCCGCCGGGATGCTCAACAACCTCACGGATGCACGGTTTGCCGTTAGGAAGCTCGGCATCGTCACAACGGACATTGATTATCTTTCCGTTATAAATATAGTTTTTCTTAACGATTCTTTCATCAAGATTCATCAGTAACTCTCCAATAAAAAAGGGGTAACCTCAGTGGTTACCCCCGTTTTTGTAAAATCAGTCTTCGTCGCAGTCGCAATCGCAGTCGAACTCAAACTCAAGTGTTTCGCCGCAAGCGGGGCACTGAATTGTCTCCTCGTCGAGAACGCTGTCGTCAAGACAGATAATCTCGTTACAAGCAGGACATTCAACTTCAACATAATCGTCGTCAAAGCAACCGCAATCACAGTCATCGTCACAATCGCAACCGCAGTCACAGTCGTCCTCGTCAAAAACGTACTCTTCTACATCGCCAAGGTCCTCGTCGATTTCGTCAACAAGCTCTTCGAGCATTGCGATTTCGTCCTCAAGGTCAGCAATTGTGAGTGCCATTTCTTCGATTGTGTCAATCATAGCTTTAATGAGTTTAACCTCGTCCTTATCTGCGTCGAGGTGAGCCATTTCTGCAAGGCCCTTAAGATATGCAGCTTTTTCAGTAACTGTCATCATTGTAAAATCATCCTTTCGTTGGGGTACGGGAATTATGCTCGGCCGAGATATTCACCTGTACGTGTATCGATCTGAATCATTTCGCCCTCTTCGATGAAGAGAGGAACCTTAACCTCTGCACCTGTTTCAAGTGTAGCGGGCTTTGTTGTGTTTGTAGCTGTGTCGCCCTTGAAGCCGGGATCTGTCTTTGTAACTTCAAGCTCAACGAATGTCGGCGGTTCTACACCGAAAACCTTGCCCTTGTAAGAAAGAACTTTACAAACCATACCGTCCTTAACGAACTTGAAGTTGTCTGAAAGATCTGACTCGTTGATAGGCTCGAGCTCATAAGTCTCCTGGTCCATGAAATAGTAAAGACCACCGTCGCTGTATGAATATTCCATATCCTTTCTTTCAATGAAAGCTGTCGGGAACTTTGCTGAGGGGTTATAGCTCTTTTCTGTAACAGCACCTGTAAGAACATTCTTAGTCTTTGTTCTTACGAAAGCTGCACCCTTACCGGGCTTAACATGCTGGAATTCTACAACCTGAAGAACGTTGCCGTCCTCTTCAAATGTTACACCGTTTCTGAAATCACCTGCTGAAACCATACTGTTATTCCTCCGTTTTTATTTCTTGATATACACGAGGCAAAACTAACAGCCCCGACATATTTATTAACATTACTATTTTATACTATTCTATTCGTTTTTTCAAGTGTTTTCATAATAAAAACAATAAAAGCCCGTTAAAAAACGAGCTTTTAATTATCAGTCATACTTAACTTTGCCTGTTGAGACTCTTAAAACAGTAAGTGCGTCAATTGAATTGACTTTTCCGTCACCGTTGAAATCAGCACGTTTTTCGGCATCTGATGACAGGTTTTTAGAGCCTGTTGCTACCTTGAGTATTGTAAGTGCGTCGCTTGAGTTAACCGTACCGTTACTGTCAACATCGCCAAGATTGATTACACAGAAGTTCTTTCTGAACCAACCGATTCTTCCGTTATAGGCGAATTTGATCCAACCATTGGACTCACCAAGCACTTTAACTATCGTATTCTTCGGAACAGTTGCAACCGTTGAAGAGAATAGACTTGCTTTTTCTTTAAGAGCACCTTTGTTCGCAACCCTTGCAAAGAAATTTGCAAAAGTATCGGGAACAGAAGGTTGTGACGGAGTCTGTTCAACCGGAGGCTTTTCAACATATTTTTCAATATAAGTCATTGAAACCCAACCGACTTTACCGCCGTAAGAAACTCTTGCCCAACCGTTGCACTCACCGGTAACGCTGATTACCGTGCCGTTCGGGATTGAGTCAATCACCTCGTAATCTGCACCTGCACCCTTTCTCATATTGAGTGAAGGATCAGCCTTGACAACTGCCTTGTAGGAAACATCCTTGATTACAATATCCGGCTTCTGGGTTGAACCTGAACCGCCGCCGATATTGAATGCAAACTTGTAAGACTTGCTGTCACCTGAAGCATCCTTTGCAGTTATCCAGTATGTGTAACTGCCTGCCGCAAGCTTTGCAAGGTCGAGTTTACTGTTAGCAGCTGAAAGTCCGAAACTTGTTGCTCCGGGGTTAGTGCTGTATACCTGCTTCTGTGCGCCTGCTGCGTTATTGACAGAGACTGAAACATTTGTAAGCTTAGAATCAGAAACTATCATACCGTATGCAGTGAAGCTTTCGCCCTTTGCCATATCTACGGGAGGATGGTTTGTTGTGATTTTGAGGTTTTTTGTAGAAATTGCAAGACCGTTCTGTCTGATTACCATTCTGTCAAGTGAACCGCGAATCCAGGAATCGAGCCTGAAAAACGGATTTCTGGTGTTGTAAGAATCATCAACATCAACAACAAGGAAACCTGAAAGCTCGAGCTTTGATGTGTTTCCGTCATAACCGTAAACTACCGAATAATGCTGTGATGTTCTGTGAACGATAACCGGATAACCTGTCCTGAGCTGATTGTAAGCAATAGTCATATTAAAGCCCTCAATTGTTTTATAACCGAGCTTTGACCAGGATGCTCCAATCGAATAACCGTTTGCGGAATAAACTGCCTGATATGCTTTTGAGTTATAGTCACCTGCAGGCAGTCCGTGGCAATAAGCCTCAACCGTCGCCATTGATGCAATCGCACAGTCACCCGTTGACGGACGCTGGCTGATTCTCGGCACATCGAGTTTAATCTTTGAATACGATGCTGCACTTGCACTCAAACTCATTGCAAAGAAAATCACAAGAACTGATGCTATGGAAAGCATAAGCATAACAATTTTCTTTGTGTTTATGGGTTTAGTCATATGCACATTCCTTTCGTTACAAACTGTTACCAATTGTAACATATTGTAACCTTTTGGTCAATACTTATAATATTCCCAATTTCTTTGCAGTTTTTGTTAAATTTTCACAACCAAATTTTGTAATTGTTGCTAAATCCTCAATTCTGACGCCAAATTTGCCCGGAATGTAAATTCCCGGCTCAACGGTGACGATATTTCCCGCTTGCAAAACTTGTGTGGATTTTGGTGAAAGATTCGGTTTTTCATGAATCTCAAGACCCACACCGTGTCCTGTAGAGTGACGGAAGTATTCACCGTAACCGTTTTCATTTATATAATTCCGCGCAGCAAAATCTGCATCGGAGCATTTGATTCCCTCTTTAAGAATTGCAAGAGCTCTGAGTTGTGCCTCGAGAACAGTCTCGTACACCCTCACCTGTTCATCGCTGACTTCGCCGACTGCAACCGTTCGCGTCATATCCGAATGGTAGCCGTTGACCATTGCACCAAAGTCCATTGTAACAAAATCGCCGCGGCAGACCTTTTTGTCCGTCGGTACTCCGTGCGGCTTCGATGTGTTCGCACCGGAAACTGCAATTGTTTCAAAAGAAATTGCTTCTGCACCGTTTTTAAGCATAAAGAAGTCCAGCTCGAGTGCAATCTCTCTTTCGGTTACGCCCTCTTTTATAAAACCGAGAATGTGGTCGTATGCTTTTTCTGCTATACGCTGTGCCTTGATGACAGACTGAATCTCTTCTTCCGTTTTTACCATACGAAGCTTGTCGATAAGCTTATCCGTGCCGACAGTCGTCAGAGTTATACCTTTGAACACCCTACGGTATACCCTGAGTTGCTCAACAGTGAGACGTTCGCTTTCTGTCATAAGCACCTTCGCTCCGAACTTTTTGCAGAGTTCGGGCAGCTGTTCGTTCGCTTTTCTTAATTCTTCAACATCGCAACACTTAACCGTGTTCTGCGCCTCTTCGATGTATCTGCTGTCCGTAAGGAAAACCGAACCGTTTTTCGTTGCGAGTAAAACTCCGTCGCTTGAAGGAAACGACGTGAAATATCTTCTGTTTGTCTCAGAAACAATCAGCACACCGTCGATATTTTTCGGCAACATTGAAATGAGTTTGTTCAACATAGTCTTTACCTCTAAAAAAAACAGGCAGTCACTTTAGCAACTGCCTGAATTGTTTGAATTAACTTATGCTTTGCCGCCGCAGCCGAGAACTGTGTTGATCTTGTGCTCAACCATGCCCTGGATAGCTTCACGAGCAGGCTTGAGGTACTGACGGGGGTCAAAGTGGCTCGGATTCTCAGCCATATACTTTCTGATAGCTGCTGTCATAGCAAGACGGAGGTCTGAGTCGATGTTGATCTTACAAACTGCCATCTGAGCTGACTGACGGAGCATCTCCTCAGGAATACCGATAGCATCAGGCATCTCGCCGCCGTAGTTGTTGATGATCTCAACGAACTCAGGAACAACTGATGATGCACCGTGGAGAACGATCGGGAAACCGGGGAGCTTCTGTGAAACTTCCTCAAGGATGTCGAAGCGAAGCTGCGGCTTCTGGCCGGGCTTGAACTTGTATGCACCGTGGCTTGTGCCGATAGCGATAGCAAGTGAGTCAACACCTGTACGTGTTACGAAATCGTAAACCTGATCGGGATTTGTGTATGAAGCGTCTTCTGCAGAAACGTTAACGTCGTCTTCAACACCTGCAAGCTGACCGAGTTCACCCTCAACTGTAACACCGTGAGCGTGAGCATAATCAACAACCTTCTTTGTAAGAGCAACATTCTCTTCATAAGGAAGATGTGAACCGTCGATCATAACTGATGTGAAACCACCGTCGATGCAAGACTTACATGTCTCGAAGTCCGGGCCGTGGTCAAGATGAAGTGCAATGGGAAGACCTGTTTCTTCAACAGCAGCCTCAACAAGCTTAACAAGGTATGTGTGGTTTGCATAAGCTCTTGCACCCTTTGAAACCTGAAGGATAAGGGGAGCGTTGAGTTTCTTACCTGCTTCAACAATACCCTGAATAATCTCCATGTTATTTACGTTGAAGGCACCGATAGCGTAACCGCCTTCGTAAGCTGCCTTGAACATTTCTTTTGTGTTAACAAGTGGCATTTAAATCACTCCTATAAATTTTTACACCAATGATTATATCATTTTTGCGTAGTTTGTCAATGTTGTGATAAATAAAATTTACCTATTTTTGCCGTGGAAGAAAATATAATTGATAAATACGGGAATATATGCTATATTTATAATAGTATACTTTGGCACAGTGAGGTGTTCAGAATATGGCTAAAACAAGACTTTCAGATAAAATGGAACAGAACAAAACTATCGCAGCTATGCGCAAGTTTATTCTTTCAAAAACTTTTATGGTTATTCAGGTGATTCTTGCGGCATCATTTGTTATAATGCGAGATCTTCCCGCCTTTGCAGGCCTGAACAATTACGCCACAATCGGTTACGGCATCGTTGTTATCGGGCTTATTACCTGCTTCAACCTTGTTGTCTGCGATGATATTATTGCGACACTTCTGCCGTTTCTGCTTGCGTGCTGTATTTCCATTCAGTGCTATGATTCGTTCAGTTTTTTCCTGCCATTTCTCTGGCTTGTACCCATTCCCGTTGTCGCTTTTGCTTTTCATATGATAGTCTATCGCAAAAATATTGACCGGGGCAAAACCTGGACAGGCGCCGCTGCCGTTGCGGTTGCTGTCACGCTCGGCGGACTCGGCAAAATCACAATGCACGAATATTTTAACCTCTCAGCACTTTATCATACCTTCGGTCTGGGTATTGGTATGCTGATTGTTTACTTCATTATGAACACGCATTACCGACCGAAAAGCGAGCACTACGTTCTTCGTTTCCATTTTTCTTTTGCGATGACAATGCTCGGTCTTTTCTGCGTTTTTATGATAGCTAACCACTACATACTTTTCTGGGACAGATTTATTGAAAAAATGAGTCCCCTTAACTTCCAATGGAGAAACAACGCATCAACATTCCTTATGTTGACAATGCCGTTTTCGTTCTTCCTTTCAACAAAAAAATATCCTTATCTGTTTTTAGGTTTTCTTCAGTATGCCGCAATTCTTTTCACAGGTTCACGAGGCGGTGCATTGGGCGGAGCCGCTGAGCTTGCACTCTGCCTTTTCGCTGTTGTTTACTCTGACAGAAAGAACAGAAAAAAGACTCTTGTTATGATTGCAAGCGTAGTAGTTGTTGTTCTTACACTCTTCACAAAACCGCTTATCGAATTTTTCGTGCCTGTTATTCTGCGAATTGAAAGTGTCGATATCCGTGCAGGACTTATGACACGTGCAATAGAGGACTTCAAGTCCAATATATTTTTCGGCAGAGGCCTCGGCTATATGGGAAACACCGACGTACACGACCCGGCAAAATTTGCCCTGTGCTGGTATCATTCCGCACCGTTCCAGGTAATCGGAAGTTTCGGAATTGTCGGTATCATAGCCTTTGTCTACCAATTCTACAACAGAATGAAGACCGTCTGGAGCAGGGTGACTCATTTCAACATCACGCTGTTTATATCGTACGCCGGACTTTTCCTGATGTCACTTGTAAATCCGGGTGAATTCTGCCCGATGCCGTACGGAATGATGGCAACTCTTATGTTCATAATATGTGATAAAAACAATATTGCCGCTGAAATCAGCGACAATACAGAAAAAGAAGATATTGTTAAAATCGGTTTATAATCAGACCAGCTTTACCTTTTCGCCCTCGCAGGTAAGTGCGGAATAATCAACATTTCCGTCCACCACTGCGTAGTAATAATAGCCGTAGTCGCAGGATTCAAACGTTTTGCCCTTGTATGCTGAACCACTTACCTGAGTCATAATGATCGTCTGGTTTTCAAACTTTTCCAGAAGGTAAATTCCGTGTTCACTTGAACGGATAACCACGTTTGACATAAGGTTCTTTGAAAGGTTATATCCTTCGTCGCTTCTTGTAAAAGAATAGTAAACATAGTTTATCGCATCTTTCTGCGCAACACAGAGTACACCTTCATCACATTCAGCATAGGTCAGCAGTTTTTCATGATAACGATAATTGAAAATGTCTTCAACGCTGTTAAAGCTGAAAAAATAGTTTTCAACAGGTACAAGTAAAGAAACTGCCACAACTATAACAGAAGTAAATGCCGAAATAAGCACGACCTTACCCATTTTTTTAGTAAACAAAACCAGAATGGCAATCAGCAGGAAAAATATCAATGCACCTGCAATCCATCTGACTAAATCATAAGCCATAAACATTCCCCTTAATTAGGTTTACTTAATGTTACCACAATAAATTTTAAAAGTCAACGGAGGTGAATTATGTCTGACACAAAAATAAATGCTGACAAGAAAGTCAGTACCTATGCAATTAACCTTGTTTCGTCTGTTATCAACGGCACAACCCCACCCGAAAATACAGAAAATCTCGACTGGCAAAAAATCATTGATTTCGCCAACAGGCAGTGTGTGCTCAACATAATTGCCTATGCTTGCGAAAAACTTATCACTAAGCCTGCCCCGGCAACACTTAAGTTCTTGCGAGAATTCCGGATGCAGAAAATCGTTGTTGAGGCTCAGCAGGAAATTGAATTCTGCGATGCAATGGATAAACTCGAAGAGATGCAGGTACGCCATATGCCTCTCAAGGGTTATATTGTCAAAAATCTTTACCCCTCTCCTGATATGCGTACAATGGGTGACCTCGACCTGCTTACAGAAGAAAGCAGGTGCGACGACGTTGTCCGGGCCTTTATTGCAGACGGATTTACCTATTGTGACGAGGGCGACCTGCACACAAACGTCGAAAGAGGTAACGCTTACATAGAATTCCACCGTGCAATGGTTAACAAGAAACACAAAACGTTGTATAATTACTTCGGTGTCGGTTTTGAAAGAGCAAAACTATGTGACGGTTACGCTTACCGTTATGAACTCAGCCGTGAAGACCTGTATATCTTCCTTGTTGCTCACATTGCAAAGCATTACCGTTACGGTGGTACGGGAATCCGTACATTGCTGGACCTGTATGTTTATCGTAAAGCATATCCCGACCTTGACCTTCACTACATCTGTGAAGAACTCGGAAAAATCAAGCTTCTTGATTTTTACAAAAAAATCGAACAGATTGCAGACAAGTGGTATTCGGGCAACTTTGACGGAGAATACAACAGTGTGGCGTCATACATCATCTCCGGCGGAGTATACGGAACCGCAGACATAAATTTCCTGAATGATTTTATCAATGAAAACGACGAATCAATCGAATCCCAAAAAGCCAAAAACTTTATTTCAGCTATATTCCCGGACAAGCAGACAATGGCTATACGATACCCCGTGCTCAAAAAATTTATGTTTCTCCTTCCGCTTTTCTGGGTGATAAGATTTTTTGACACGCTCCTGCGTTTCCCCCGCCATTTTATAGACAGAATAAAAAGTTCCTTCCGTATTCTGAACATCAAGGATGATCTTGTAGATGCACAGCGTGATTCGGGTATCGATGAGCTTTAAACGAGGTGCAATTATGAAAAATACAACAATAATTATCTTAACCGGCTCTTGTCTTTCGCTTGCTGTTCTTGCAGGTGGTGTTCTCCTGCACAAAAAACGTTCTTGTAATTGCCGTAATCAGGCCATCGCTACCGACAAAGATTTTTCAGTAACGGGCCACACGGGCTGTATGGGAACCCGCAGTAATTCTCTTGAATCAATCGTTACAGCTGTAAAAAACGGTGCAACCATCGTTGAATTTGACCTCAACTACAATAAGGACAATGTTCCTGTTCTTTCGCACGATGCCCCCGTGGGTGACGAGGTAACTCTTGACGAGGCTTTCAGGTTACTCGAAGACTATCCCGACATTAAGATAAACGTTGACGTCAAGAATACGGCTTATCTTGAAAAAATTTACCCCCTTGCAGAAAAGCACGGTCTCGCTCATCGGATTTTCTACACAGGTATCTTTGAAAACGACGTTGAAGCGGTCAAAGAGAAAAGTCCGGAGGTGCCGTATTATCTCAATATGAAGGTAAACAAAAAGCAGAATGCGGATTACCTTAATTCACTTGTAAAAACAATCAAAGACTGCGGTGCTGTCGGAATAAACTTCCAATATAAGCACGCAACTAAAGAGTTGGTTGAAACGTTCCGTGAAAACGGACTATTTGTCTCCGTCTGGACGGTTGATAAAACTTCCGATATGTACAAGGTTATCAATCTCGCTCCCGACAATATAACAACAAGAAACCCTGACAAGCTAAAAGAAATACTGATGAAATAAACAGCAAAACACGGTACGGTTAACAAGAACCGTACCGTGTTGTTTTATTGCTTTGTTACCGTCGGAACAGCCAACAGACCGTTTTGTCAATCTCTTTAGGAAAAGTGATCTCCTCCCCCGTGAACAGGTCCGTAAAGGTTCTTCTTCCGTCAACGGAAAAATCATATCTGCCCTTTTTGTGGGCATGGAATGCGACGAAATTCTTACCCGTGTAAACAACAGCTTCCTGCGGTGTCGGGAGCTCCACGCCGTTCTCCAAAAGAAACTCTTTGATTTCTTCTGCGGTGATGTTGATGTCATCATCACTGAGCACCCTTACCGCCTTGCCTGAGGCTTTCGCTTTTTGCACACAGCGTGTCAGAAGCTCGGTTTGTGTCGGCTGAACGAAAAGACAAACCTTGTATCTGTCATACACTTCGTCAAAATCCGATGCAAGATAAACATCGTTCATCGCACCTGTCAGACCGAGAGTATTGCAGATCTTCCAGATAATATTTTTATGACCCTTTAGGGCAAAATAACAGTTCTCATCCGTAAAAAGTGCAACCTTACAGTCGGGAGTATCCTGTCCGTCCTTACAGATTTCCAACATCTGTGCAAAAGTCTGCATAAAATCGGGGTCGCTGTACCACCTGCCCCACATGTCAAACCACCACATTCCGTTGCCGTAAATAAGTGCTCTGCAGAAATTTATTTTTATCTGTTGAAGACTGATACTCTTTTTCTGTCCCGTCCAGATTTTGACCGAATAATTCGGGTGCGGACTGACGGGACGGGATAAGTGCGTGCGGATGTCATTTTCCGAAAAATACAACTTACCGTGATGTCTGACAGACCCGACGGGAATCATCGGATAAGTGTCCAGTCCCGGCTGTCTGCCGTGCACATACGTAAGAGGTGAACAAAGGAAATCCACCGATTTGCTTTCAAGCAGTCTGCCAAGTGCAAGGTGACACTGTGCGCGGTGAGGACACCCTATTGTGTAACCGTAAAAAGCTCCGACGATCTTCTTGTTGTCCGTAATATTTTTGACAACCGTTGCAAAATCAACTATTCTGTCGGCAACCGTTTCAGACGCGAATTTAAAATAGTTTTCTTCATCAGCAGCAGTTTTGTTATCTTTGCAATACTCCAGGAATTTCTCCTTGGCTCTCTTGGAGTAAAAACCGTAATCGTCAAACGGGAACCACTCGTCGGTATTGCCGCCTGCTATCTGGTAACCTATCACGTGGTCGGCATAGGGACTTTTTTCAATATATTCAACCAATTGAACAAGGCAGCTCTTCACTTCTTCTGCCCACAAATCCGAAGCAAACGAAGCCCTTGTTCTTTTGTTTTTTCCGTATTCACACAGCTCATCGGGATGAGACTTTTCCCACGCACGGGAAACATTTACATTAACCCTGGGAAAAATGTATGCGTCGGGACAAGCAGAAAGAATTCTGTCAAAATTCCTGCATACAATGCTGAAATCCGGTTTTTCGTTTTCAAAAATACCTTTCTGGAAAACAAGCACAGGTGCATTTTCGTTAATCGGCATTTCAGAAAAATTCAGATTAACGGAAAAAAGTCTGACTCCTGCCGAAGCAAAGTCTTCATAACAGTTGTTTTCAGGAATGTATGTGATGTATGCCATTTCCGGTATGTGAACGCCGTTGACCGTAAGTGTCGGCAAGCCGTTTATATTCCTTACTTCTGAGTACACCGTATCACCGCCCGATAAGTATTCCTTTCAAAATCATCTCTGCTACTGCAAATCAAAAATCCACTTTATAATGTCTGACAGTAACACCGATAATTTTGTTGTAATCAAGCACGTGCATCACTGCACCGTTTTTTGTTTCTCCGAAGGTAAGTCCTTCAGCTTCGATATTGTCTCCACCGACGTCACGCTCGGCAGCGATAGTTACCATACCCGTTTTGGGATTAACGGCAAGGATGTTTTTGATTGTACCGTTGTTCTCAATATCTTCTGAAAGGTAAAGCGTACCGTCATAGAACTCGCCACCCTGAATACGGTGGATTTTCTCCATTCCTTTCAGGTCAATTTCACGCACAGGCTTCATTGAATCTGCCGTATCATAGACATAAATTGTTTCAATGTCGGTCCACTTTGATGCGTAAAGATACCCCGTCTGAGTATCTACTGCACACCACGGCACACCGTCGGAATAATACTCATTCGGCAGGTCATATACCTCACCTGTCGGCTCAAGAGTTTCGCAATCAAAAACGACAATACAGGCGTAACACTCGTCGCCACCTTCAACGGATGCATAAATTTTGCCGTTATAATAACTGATTCCGCCAATATGGTTGTTGCCGCGATCAGTACATTTTTCGGGAAGCGGATTTACATTGCTGTCAACCATTGTCATATCTTCAAATGTAAACTTTGCAAGTGCGGTAAGATTGAATGCTGTAATTGAACCGCTTGTGTAATAATATTCACCGTCGGTCGTGATACCCTGACCCATAAGCAGAGCCTTTTCAAACACGAAGTTATGAGTCGAAACAAGGTCTGCCGTTGCCGTATCCTTCGCGACGGGTGTAGTCAACATTGATAAAAGTAAAAGCGGCAAAGTGATAATTGCCCAGATTTTTTGTAAAAACATAATAATTCCTCCTGCAAATAATTTATCACTCAGCATTATTTTTGTCAATAAAAAATAAAGGAACCGCCGTGCAGTTCCTTTATCAGTATATTTATTTAAGCAATCGTTTTGGGTTTATCTTTTGTAACAAATTTCTGCAGAAGGATAACTATTGCAATAATAACCACACCGGCAAGATCTGTAACGAGACCGGGGATAATCATGCAAAGTCCGCCTGCAATAGCCATAATTCTCTGCCACCACGGCATATTTTTAAGAAGATAACCTTCCATACCTGCAGAAAGAATAAAGATACCGCAGAGAGCCGTAATAACAAGAAGTACGATTTCGTACCACGGTTTATCCGAACCGATAATAAGCATTTCCGGGCTGAACGCAAAGATGTACGGAACGATGAAAGCTGTGATAGCAAGACGTGTTGCCGTAACGCCCGTCTTCATCGGGTTGGACTTCGCAATCGCTGAACCTGCATACGCTGCAAGTGCAACGGGCGGTGTAATGTCTGCAACGATACCGAAATAGAAAACAAACATGTGAGCCGCAAGAACGGGAATGCTGAGGCTACGCATAAGAATCGGTGCAACCATTGACGCCATAATAACGTAGTTCGCAGTTGTGGGAACGCCCATACCGAGAACAATACACATAATCATTGTAAGAAGAAGTGCAAAAATCGGATGGAGCCCTGCTGCTGACTGAACAAGTGATGAAAGCACGTTTGCAAGGCCTGTCTGCTGAACCATAGCTGAGATACAACCTGCAACAGCACAAGCTAAAGCAACACCTATTGCGTTCTTTGTACCGTTTGCAAGTGAACGCAGATAAATTTCAAATTCAAACTCAAACTTCTTGTGGATAATTGACCTAACAACACCTTCAACGAGCTTGACTCCGATTGCAACAAAGATTGCAAGGATAGCTGCCTTTGCCGGGGAGAAGTGGTTCATTGCAATAACAAGTGCAACAACAGGGAGAAGAAGGTAACCCTTTGAGAAAATAAGTTTGAAGAAATTCGGAATTGACTCTTTCGGAAGACCCTTGAGTCCGAGTTTCTTTGCTTCAAAGTGGATCATCATAAAGATGCCTGTGAAATAAAGAACAGCGGGAAGAATTGCTGCAATGGCAATCTGTGCATACGGCATACCTGTATACTCAGTCATAAGGAAAGCCGCAGCACCCATAATCGGGGGCATAATCTGTCCGCCTGTTGATGCGGCAGCTTCAACTGCTGCAGCAAATTCAGGCTTGTAGCCGCATCTCTTCATTGTGGGGATTGTAACAGAACCGCTGCCAACAGTGTTTGCAACGGATGAACCTGAATACATACCTTCCATAGCACTGGAGATAACTGCAACCTTTGCAGGACCGCCTGTTGACTTACCTGCAATTGAGTTTGCAAGATCAACAAAGAACGCACCGATACCTGACTGTTCAAGGAAAGATGCAAAGATGATAAACAACACAATAAAGGATGCACAAACGTTAAGCGGTGTACCTGCAATACCTTCTGTTGTATAGAAGAGTTTGTACATAATCATTCTTAACGGGTGATTTGTGTTGTTAGTGATAAATGCGTACGCAATAAACGCAGCAGAAACGCAGACAATCGGCAGACCGACAACTCGACGGCAAGCCTCAAACAACAGAAGCGTACCTACAATTGCGATTGCAATGTCAAGTTCGTTGATTCTTGATGCTCTGTCAACGATTGCCTGGCAGTTGATTGCATAGTAGAAGAATGAACCTGCACCGAGCACTGCAAAAATGTAGTCAAAGAAAGGTACATGGTTAATTCTTTTCTTTTCTTTCTTGCGGACGGGGTAAAGGATGTACGCCATAAAGACGATTACACCTATAAACCACGACATTTTCTGTCTTTCCTCCATTGTACCTGTCCAACCGTCGAACATAACGTAAACAGAGAAAAGAATCATTACGATTTTGATAATCTTTTCAAATATACCTTTGAAGTGGCGGGTATTGGACTCTTTGTCAAAGTCCGCCATCAACTGGTCAACGTCAATTACTTCATCCTCATCAGCCGCCATGGTGATGGGCTTTGTGTTTGTATCTGACATCATTTCATCCCTTTCGTCAGAATTTCAAATCCCGTGACGATTTCAAAAACAACCCTTGCATTTCTTCCGCACATATCACGCAGACTGATTTGCTCGTCATCAAGAGTAAGTATATGATCGGACACCGTTCCGACAATATACCTCAACGGGTCATAGGTTATGTCAAAACCCGTGATAATCATATTCCCCTCTTCGTCATAAGTCATCTTCTGGTCACCCTCAAGTGCCGTCTGAACACCTGCACCGAATGAACGGTAAAGAGTGGAATATGCACGGATTTCTCCGTTTTCGATTATATAAGTATCTCTTAAAGGGGTCTGATTGACCGAGTGAATAAACTCGACGGAAAACATCATCCCCTCCTCTGCCTTTTCGGTTATATGCACCTTACCGGTATCAGAGTCGTATAACACCAGATACTCGCACGACAGAGCCTTGAAAGAAACAGCAGCCGCTGTTATGATTAGCATTAAAACAACGGCTACTGGAATTAACTTTCTTAACTTCAATGAAAGCCTATGGCTCATTATTTGATTGCGCCAACCTCTTTGAAGTATTTTTCTGCACCGGGATGGAACGGAACGGAGATGCTTGAAACAGCATACTCAAGGCTCATTTCCTTAGCCTTGTCGTGTGTATACTCGTCCTTGTTCTCATAGATAGCCTTTGTAAGTTCATAAACAACGTTTTCTTCAAGCTCGTTGCTTACGATGAATGTAGCCTTAACAGCAACAGTCTTAGCATCCTTGTCAACACCCTTATATGTGCCTGCAGGAACTGTGTACTCTGCATAGAAGCCGTAATCCTTCTGAAGCTGTGCAAGATGCTCAGCATCGATTTCAACGATTACGATACCTGTTGTTGTAGCAAGGTCTGTGATAGCAACTGTCGGAGCACCTGCTGTGCAGAAGAATGCGTCGATCTTGCCGTCCTTAAGAGCATCTGCTGATGCCTGGAAGCTGAGGTTCTGCTTGTCGATATCTTCAAACTTGATGTCGTAAGCACCGAGGATCTGCTGAGCGTTGAATTCAACACCTGAACCGCTGTCACCTACAGAAACCTTCTTGCCCTTGAGGTCTGCGACTGTCTTGATGCCTGAGTCAGCTCTTGCGATAACCTGGCAAACTTCAGCATAAACTGCGCCGAGAGTGGAGAAAGACTTGATAGCGCCGTCCTGCTCGAAGAGAGATGTTCCGTTGTAAGCATAGTCCATAACGTCGTTCTGAACGATAGCCATCTGAACGATACCGTCGTCGATGTCAAGGATATTAGCCTTTGATGCGCCTGATGACATAACTGTAAGCTTTGAGCCAACCTTCTCGTTAAGAACAGTTGCTACTGTGTTACAGAAACCATAGTATGTACCTGTTGTGCCGCCTGTACCAACATTGATTTCAACAGAGTTGAGACCTGCTGCAGGTGTTTCTGCATCGGGTTCCTTGTTACCGCAAGCTGTGCAGAAAAGTGTTGCGAAAACAAGAATGAGAGAAATTACGATTGCTAACTTTTTCTTCATAATAATTGCCTCCATATTAAATTTTTGAAACCGAAATTAACGATTTCATAAAAATATTTGATTCATTATACCTTATTTTTAAACATATTGCAAGACTTTTATTGTTTAAAGCGTTCAATAAAAGTGTAAAAATGTATAGTTTTATACAAAAATGTTGAAAAACCTATAAAACTATATTCAAATACCCTTAATATTATCCGTTAATATGCTCAATGGTTTTTTCAACAGCGTCCGCAATATTAACCGTGCCGACACCGAAGATTGATGTATGGATTTTACCGTTAATCGGCTTTTGCCAGTATTCATCGATGCAGTCTATTCCTCCGCGCATTCCGAGGATTGAACCAACGGTTGCACCGTTGCAGTCCGTATCAAAAGCCATACCGACAGCAGTACAGACTGACTTTCCGAAATCACCCTCACCGTAAAGCAACGCAGCAGTAACAATCATCGCATTGGAGATTGTGTGACACCAGCCGTGACTGGTGTGCTCATCGTATTCAGCGTGAATAATGTCGAAACATTCGTCAACGCTAACCCCGTTTTTGTAACCGTCAAAAATTTTCATAACAGCTTCAAAAAGGCGTGATGTTTCGGGAATCTGCGCAAGACCGCCGAGGATAATGTCCTCAATACTGTCTGTAACTGCGGCACAGGAAATCATAGCTGCCACGAACATCTCGCCGTAAATTCCGTTTTTGACGTGAGAAATCCTTGCATCCGTAAAAGCCATCTTTGCTGCAATTTCGGGATTGCCGGGGTTTATATAGCCAAAGTAATCTCCGCGTATCTGTGCACCGATCCACTCACGGCATACATTTTTATACATAGCTGATGCAGGCGGTTCGATACAATTTATAAAATTCACGTAAGCGATCCTCTCCGCTGTGAAATACGCACTAACGGACTGATATCTCAACCAGGCCAATGCAACGTCATTGGAGCTGAAAGTTTTGCCGCTTTTTTCAACAATCTGCTGTGCAAGTGCAACGTAGTTTGTATCGTCATCAATCGGCATACCGTCAACCGTATCGGCAAAATCCTTGTTAAGCAGGGAAAATTTATAATGTGAAATCACCTCGGGAGTGATATCCGTGCTGAGAATGTAGCGGTGCATAGGGTAATTGCCCGTTTCTTTAAGTAACGGGATAAACTCATCACTGCGGATACCCTCGACAGGCTTACCAAGCAGGCAGCCGCAAGCTCTTCCCGTCCACGCACCAAGCAATTTCTTGCGAAGGGATTCTTCATCCGGTTCAACTGTATCAAATTCGTGCGGTTTGCGTAAAGCCTTGATTGCATCAAGCTCATTCGGCTCATTGTACTTATAGTCACAATGCATATCCGCATTTATAACCGTTTCAAAAATCAGATCACTCATTCGTGTTTTTATCTCACCGTTTTCGAGTGCGGCAACAGACTCAAACAAAGCCTTGTGCTTCTCCATATCGAGACCTTCCTCGATACACTGGTTATATTCAGCCATAATGTCGGACGGATATCTGTTGAACTCTTCCGTATGGTTATAGTTTACTTTTATTTCTGTGTTATAAATTTTTGCAAACATAGTTTGTCACCTCAACGAATATTTTCGGGCTTTCCGTATAATCGGCAGTCTTCTGAAACGATAATACCATATTTTTTATCTTTTTTAAACATATTCTTAAAAAAATGCTTTTTCTTTCGATTATACCCGACTGAAGGGCCGCAGAAACTGACAAAACAAAAACCCGAACACTTCAAAAACTGCGGTGTGATGACTCTTGACAAGGAACTCGTTCTGTGATATTTTGCTAATATAACATATAATCAGGAGGAAAAATTATGAAGAAAAAAGCATTATCTCTTATCCTCGCGTTCGTGATGGTTTTCTCAGTTACCGCCACACCTGTTTACGCAATCGACTTTGAGTCATCTTCAGACCCGACCACAAAAGCAATTGCAAGAGTTGTTGGCACAGTTTTTGAAAACATCGTAAACGTTCTCAACCTGTTTATGAAAGAAAACGATAAATTCGTTGACGAAAACGAATATGTGTATGACAACTTCTATGAAGGCACTGCCGACTTTATCGACGAGGCAGAAGAAGGCGCTGAATGGTCTCTCGGACAAAGCAGTGCAAGTCTTGTCCCCGAGAACTGGGAAGACTATGATCTTTTCTGCGGCGGTTTTATCAGTGAACAGAACTTCTTCACAAATGATGTTCGTGAAATCCTTGATGATATGAAGGTCAGAGTTATCGCCCTTAATGACGGCTCAGGCAGAGGCACCGCTGTTTTTGCAACTATCGACTCAATCGGTGTTTCAAACGGCGACATCAGACACATCAGAGGTCTTCTCTCGGAGTTCGCTGCACGCAATCAGCTCAATTCCATAAATCTCTTTGCAACTCACACTCACTCCGGTGTTGACACACAGGGTCTCTGGACTGATATTTTCCGCAAGTGGCCCAAAAACATTTTCAGTGCATTTACAGGCTTCATCGAAACCGAACAGGGAACTGACCCTGAATATATGGATTTCCTCTATTCCAAGGTTTGCGAAGCCATCACTCAGGCTGTTGAGTCAATGACCGAAGGCACTATGACTTTCGCAAGAAAAGACATCGGTGCAAAATATTTCAGCAACAAAAACAGACCTTCAACATCTTCACTTGATACAGAGCTTAAGCGTTTTGTTTTCACACCCTATGACGCAACCGTAACGCCAACAATCATTCTTAATATGTCTGCTCACCCTGACGTTGTAGGCCTCGCAACAGAAGACGATCCCACAAAAGGACACGGTATTTCAGGCGACTATATCTACTACATCGGTGAAACAATCAACAACGCAGGCTACAACTTTATGTTCTTCAACGGTGCAATTGCCGGTATCTACATCGGCAGAATCAGTGCCCCGGCTGAAAAGCGTGTTGACATAGCAGCAAACTACGGCAGAGAAATCGGTAAAATGGTTCTCGGTATGACAATGACAGAAAGTGAAATTCTCGCTGACGATTATCTTATGAGTCTCAACTTCAGTGAAGAAGAAATTGAAGGTTACAACTACGTTCCCTGGTACGAGGGTTGGGTGCCTGCTCAGGAAGCTCCGGTTGATCCCATTCTCAACATCAAGCTCGCTCAGGTTGAAGTTCACGTTACCAATCCCGTTATCAAGGCAGCAGGTAAGCTCGGCGTTGTCAACTACCTTATCAAAAAGTCTGCAGGCGAATACTATGTTACAACCGAAATCGGCTATATGGAAATGGGTAAAGACATCAGAATTGCGTTTGTACCCGGTGAAATCTGCACAGACCTTGTCTACGGCGGAGACGCACTTACAGCCGAAGGCTCTGTCAAAAACGAAGAGTACGCCGGACAGACACTCTGTGAAATCTTCGGTGATGATGTTATAGTTTTCGGCCTCGCAAACGACGCTGTCGGCTATATCGTTCCTGAGAACGACTATTGTATGGCACTTGCGTTCGGTCATTATCAGGAATTGCTTTCACTCGGCGAAAAGGAAGCAACCGTAATGTTTGAAGCATACGAAAACATTCTCAACTGACAGCATATACTGACATAATAATACTATAATCAGGCGTTGTGTTCGTAAGGACACAACGCCGCTTTTTCGTCTTACTACAAGTTATATTGACGTGATACATTTCCGCTGCTATGTTGCAGTAAAGAATCAATTAAAATACAAAAAAGAAACGATCACCAATAGGTGGTCGTTTCTTTCAGGCTCGGATGACTTTTACTGAAAGCTCTTTAGAGTAATACTCAGCTATGCCTTCAAGCATTGATTCTAAAATCATTCCATTGGAGTCATCAGAGATATGCTCAGCTATAGAAATAACCTTTACACCATTCTTTTTAAGTGTGGCTTTGTATTTTGCACTATCATAACGATTTCGGGCGAATCGGTCAAGTTTCCATACGATAACAGCATCGAATTTCTTGTTTGAACTGTCCTTAATCATTTTTCGGAAGTCGGGTCGATTATCCGTTGTTGCCGAACGTGCTCTGTCTATGTATGTACCAACGATGTTTATACCGTTCTTC
>JAZNCK010000036.1:0-36661 GCA_045587505.1 Acutalibacteraceae bacterium | reverse complement strand
GTTCTGGGATAATGAGACAAGCTATTCCTACAGCGGCAGCGGTCAGGGTGGATTTATCTTTGTAGCCGTAAATGAGGACATCTCTGTAATTTCCGACAAAAGTTGGAAGGTAAAAAGAAACACAGCCTATGTCGACAGCCCTTTTTATCCGCCTAACTACAGACTTCCCGAATACAGTATTTATTTCGATGCAAGGGAAGATATGAGCGATTGGATAAATGAAGACTATGATATTTCCGACTGGGAAAACGCAACCGAATACGCTGTCGGCGGTGAAGGTGTTTACGGCAAGCTTTATCCTAGAGGAATACCTTTTCTGAAGGATTACGGTCTTAAGGATTATGAGAACTCGGCTGTTTACGAGAATTATACCGTTAAAAAGCTTTTCGGTGAAAAAATCACCGTGGATATCCCGTATAACGCACAGATTACGCCTTATCTTAAAGTAATAGCTCCTGCCGGAAAGAAAATCCGCATTACAACGGAAAACACTTTGATCGGTGCAGTTTCAACTACCTATAAAACAAAAGAAGGTGAACAGGAATTCGAGGCTTTGGGCTGGTTTAACGGTGAGCATATTACTTATAAAATCCCCCGGGGTGTTACGGTTGTTTCTTTGCAATACCGCGAAACGGGATACGACAGTTCATTCTGCGGTAACTTCAAATGTGATGATGAATTCCTGAATTCTCTGTGGCAAAAATCTCTGCGCACCCTCTATGTTACCATGCGTGATAATTTTATGGATTGTCCCGACAGAGAAAGAGCTCAGTGGTGGGGCGACGTCACAAGCGAAATGATTATGACAATGTACTCTATGGACAGCAATTCATATCTGCTGTACCAAAAAGGTGTGGAGGCCATGCTTTCTCACATCGATGACACAAAAGTACTCCAGACCGTTGTACCGATAAGCGGTGACTATTTTGAACTTCCCGTTCAACAGCTTGCAGGAATCGTCGGATTCCTCACCTACTATGAATATACAGGTGACAAAGCTTTTCTCGAAAAGGTTTACGATGCATCTGTTGACTACCTGAAGCTCTGGGAAATGGGTGAAGATGATCTTGTCATTCATCGCGAGGGCTCGTGGGATTGGCCGGACTGGGGCAGTAAGGCTGATATGACAGCTATTGAAAACGCCTGGGTTTACTATGCTCTTTCCTCAACGGAGAAAATGGCGGAAATTTTAGGCAAAGATGAGGATATATCATTTATTACCGAAAGAAAAGACACTATCTCAAAGGGTTATAAGAACCTCTGGACGGAAAAAGGATTCAAGAGTAAAGATGCAAGAAAGCCTGATGACAGAGCCAACGCCCTTGCTGTTCTGGCAGGACTTGCAGAGAAAGAACAGTATGCCACTATTGCAGAGGTTCTCACAACCACTCAGAACTCAAGCCCGTATATGGAATACTATGTTCTTGAAGCTCTTTGTGAAATGGGGAAATATGAGACTGCAAGAGACAGGATCAAAGAAAGATACGACGGTATGATGAGTGAGGACTATTCTACTCTGTGGGAATTCTGGGACTCCTGGCGAGGCACTAAGAATCACGCATGGAGTGGCGGACCTCTTGTTATAATGAGCAAGCATTTTGCAGGTATTACCCCTCTTGAAGCCGGCTACGAAAAAGTTGAAATCAAGCCTCAGTACACTCTGTCTGAAAGTATAAGCTGTACCGTTCCGAGCGTAAAGGGATTAATCACTCTGAACTCCGAAAAAACTGACGGAAATTACGTCATTGATATTACTCTGCCGCAAGATACGAAAGCTGTTTTGCATATACCTGCAAATGCGGTTGTAAATCTGAATTCAGAGCTTTTTTACCGAAACGGTGAGTATGTAAACGGTGATAAATTCGGTGATGTGGAGATTGTGGAAAATACAACCGACAACGGATAATTCAAATTTCAATATATAGAACGATATTTCAAAAGCAACAGCCTAAAAACTGTTGCTTTTTGCTTAGCTTTGATGTTATAATTTAAGGGTATCCAAATATTACTATGAAAGAAGTGGGAATATGGTAAAAAACTACGATGCAATTGTTATCGGTGCCGGTAACGGCGGACTTGTAGCTTCGGCACGCCTTGCCAAAGAGGGAAAAAAGACGTTGCTTATTGAACGTCACAATTTGCCCGGCGGTTTTGCTACAAGTTTTGTAAGAGGCAGATTCGAATTTGAAGCATCTCTTCACGAGCTTTGCGGTATCGGCTCTATTACCGGAAAATCTCCGCTACTGAAAATTTTCAGCGAAGTAGGAGCTGCAGACAAAATAGAATGGGTTGCGCTTGATGAGGCTTTCAGACTTATCACTCTGGACGGAAAGTGCGATTGTGAAATGCCTTTGGGTAAGAAAGCATTTATTACTAAACTTGAGGAATACGATCCCGGCTCAGCTCCCATAGTTGCAAAGATTTTTGAACTTATTGAGAGTATTGAAAAAACCCTTGATTTTGTCAGCAACATCGAAGATTTCAAACCTGCAATGATTAAGGAAATTTTCTCTGAGCATACAGAGTTCCTTAAAGTCGCTAACTATTCCGTTGACGAAGTTCTCAAAGCATTCGGCACAAGTCAGAAAACAAGAGACATTATTAACGGTTACTGGTGCTACCTCGGTCAGCCTACTGACGAGCTCAATGTTATCCACTATTTCACAATGCTTCACTCGTATATCATTGACGGTGCTGTTATCCCGAGGGGTAGAAGCCACCAGATAAGCACTGCCTTGCTTGAGGCATTTACCGAAAACGGTGGTGATGCTTGGTTTAATACAAGCGTTAAGAAAATCATTGTCAAAAACGGCAAGGCAACAGGTGTCGTGCTTGATGACGGTACACAAATCAACGCTAAGGCAGTTGTTTGCAACGCTTCACCTTATAACGCATACACAAAACTTATAGATGAAAAAGACATTCCTGAGAAACTTAAAAAGGAAGTAAATGCTAAGACACTGGGTGCAAAAGGCTTTGCGGTATTTTTAGGTCTTAACCGTTCTGCAGATGAGTTGGGACTCAACAACCACACTTATTTCATTTATCCGACTAACGATAACAGAAAGTGCTATGAGCTTGGTAAGAAGATTGAAACCAATGATGTTCAGGCTACAGTCTGCCTTAACAGAGCTTTTGACGATTGTTCACCTGAAGGCACAAGCATCCTTTATATGACTTCTATTTTCGCCGGAGATGAATGGAGCAAGGTTCCTGTTAAAGATTACTACAAAACAAAGATTGCTTTTGCTGAAAAAATGATAAAGAATTTCGAAAAAGCAACAGGTATCGCAATTAAGGATTATATCGAAGAAATTGAAATTTCCACACCAATGACCTATGCTCGTTATACCGATGCTCCGGCAGGCACAATTTACGGCTACGAAGCAAGCAAGGAAGACGGCATCGTTAAGAGAATTGTTTTTGATCTGATAGATAAAGGTATCCCGGGACTTTATTTTGCCGGTGGATATACCACAAGACATATGGGTTATTCACCCAGCTATACAACCGGTGATATGGCAGCAAAGGCTGCAATACTCGCTATGGAAAAGGAGGTAAAGTAAATGAGCAAGAAAAAGTTTTCAGTTAACGGTACCTTTAAGGATAGTGTTAATACAGTAAAGTTTTTAACAGAAAGAACTCAGTTTATTAACAATACTGCAGCAGTTTTACCGACCTGTACTGATGATTTTGGTGTAAATAAGGTTGCTAAAAGCCTTCACCCCAAAATGCAAAAACTTGTAATCAGCAGAATCGAAGAACATGCTGATATTGCCAAAAGCTATTATTTTAAAAGCTCAGCAGCACCTGTTGCATACTTTAAAGCAGGTCAGTACCTTACCTTCAGACTTGAAATAGGTAATTCCGTTGTTACCCGTTCATATTCAATTGCTTCTTCTCCCGCAAGCGCATTAAACGGTGAATATCAGATTACCGTTAAACGAATCAGCGACGGCTTCGTTTCTGATTATATCCTTGACAACTGGAGTGTAGGCGATGAAGTTACTGCTTATGCACCTGAAGGAAATATGACATATAACCCGTTAAGAGATGCTGAGAATATAGTTGCCATTGCAGGCGGCAGCGGCATAACTCCGTTCCTTTCACTTGCAAGAGCAATAGACCAGGGCGATGAGGATTGTACCCTTACTTTACTGTACGGTTGCAGAAATTCAGATGAAATACTTTTCAAAGCAGAGCTTGACTCACTTGCTCAGAAGAATGAAAAAATCAATGTAATTTATGTGTTGAGCCACAGTGAGGAAAAAGGCTACGAAAAGGGCTTTGTAGGTGCAGACATTATAAAGAAATATGCACCCGAAGGAAATTACAGCATCTTTGTATGCGGACCGGGAGGTTTATATAAATTCCTTGAAACAGAGCTTCCGAAGTTAGAAAAAGAAAGAAAATATATCCGCTTTGAAGTTTTCTCTTCCGGTAAGAAAGCCGAAGAAGAACCGAAGGAATATAACATCACTGTTATTAACCGTTCAAATGAATCAGTAATTAAAGCAATCAGCAGTGAAACCGTTCTTTGTGCATTTGAACGTGCAGGCATTGAAGTACCCGCAAGATGCCACACGGGTGAATGCGGTTTCTGCAGAAGTAAACTTGTGAGTGGAAAAGTTTATATACCTGAGGGTGAAGATAAAAGACGAATAGCAGATATGCAGTTTAGTTTCATACACCCGTGCTGTTGCTATCCCGAAAGTGATCTTGTTATCAGAATCAATTAGTGTATTACCGACGATAACGGCATACCCGAAAAGGATAGAGTGTTTATAACTCAAAGTAATTGACATAAAACAAATTTTAAAGGGTCGCAGGCTTTAAAAGTCTGCGACCCTTTGCCTGTTATGAATTACATAACATATCAAGATCAAGCACAATGCTTCGACTGTTCGCTTTATGTCCCTTATCCCCTTTCAGCTTCTCAAAACTTGTAGAAATTCCGTAAACGTTTTTAAAGCTCAACAACCAATCTGTCAAACAACTGAAGTTAGTCTCTTGCCGTATTTTGTTTGATTTTAAATCAAAATACGATTGACCGAACGATGATAATTTGATATTATAATGTGTAATAACATTTGTCAGTATAATTGTGTGGGGTGTTTATAATGTCTGAAAACAGAATAAAATATCTTCTCGGAATTGACGGTGGAGGAACAAAAACAGAATTTCTTCTGACCGATTTAAATGAAAAAGAGATAAAACGAGTTTTCCTCGGTGCATCAAATCCTGTCAATATCGGAATTGAAAACACAAAATCAATACTTCGACAGGGAATCACAGAGATTTGTGAGGGGGTTGATTTCGCTGAAATCGCCGTGTTTGCAGGTCTTGCAGGCGGCGGCACGGGAGACCTTAAGGTTGAAATCAACAGTTTTCTTGGTGAATTCGGCTTCGGTGCATATTCAAACGGCAGAGATACCGACAGTGTAATAAAAATTGCACTTAAAGATGAAGACGGCGTAGCTATGATTATGGGAACCGGTATTATCGCTTTCAGCAGTTGCGACGGTGAGCTTCACCGTGTCTCCGGCAGAGGATATCTGGTAGACAAAGGCGGCTGTGGCTTCAATTACGGCTCCGATGCCCTTACTTCTGCATTTGAGTACCTTGACGGAAGAGGCGGAAGTGCACTTATCTTCAGACTCGTCGAAGAAAAGCTGGGCCAAAGCCTTGATTCTTCTGCTCCTGCAATCTATGAAGGAGGAGCCACGCTCGTTGCTTCTCTGGCGCCCGTAGTCTTCGAGGCATATAAACAGGGTGACGACGAGGCTCGCAGAATTCTTGAACGAAATACTTATGAAGTAGCAAAGATAATCAAGACAGCACGCAAACATCTTAAAAACGGCGGTAAGACAGTTATTTGCGGTGGACTTTGCAGTCAAAAAGAAATACTTCTGCCTTTCCTGGCTGACCACCTGGAAGGAGACGATTTGCCTGTATTCTCAGACGAGAAGATGATTGACGGAGCAGTATTGATTGCAAAATCAATTATTTAAGACGGTGAACTCTGATGTTGAAAACTGAAACCAGAAACCCAAAAACATATCATATCGATAAAATGTCAACATACGAAATGCTCCGGGTAATCAACGATGAGAATGCAGTTGTGACAAAGGCTATATATGTCGCATTACCACAGATTTCGGTTGTATGCGATACGGTTACCGATACAATAAAATCAGGTGGCAGAGTATTCTACATCGGAAGCGGAACTTCCGGCAGACTCGGTGTGTGTGATGCCGCTGAATGTCCCCCAACCTTCGGCGTTGAGTATGACCTTTTTAACGGAATTATAGCAGGCGGAGAAAAGTGTATGTTTAAGGCTGCAGAAAACGCTGAGGACAATCCCGAAGCAGGTATCGAAGACCTTAAAAGACGTAATTTCTGCAACAAGGACGTTTTGATCGGAATTTCTGCTTCAGGCTCGGCAGCTTATGTTATTTCGGCAATCAATTATGCAAAAAGTATTGGTGCAAAAACCGCTTCAATTACTAACAACCCCGATACCGAGCTCGGCAAAGCGGCAGATATTGATATCTGTGCTGACACAGGCCCGGAGGTTATAACGGGCTCGACCCGAATGAAAGCCGGAACAGCACAGAAAATTATTCTTAATATGATTTCAACTGCTTCTATGGTCAAATGCGGTTGTGTTTATGAAAACATGATGATAAATCTCAGACCCACAAACAAGAAGCTACGCAAAAGAATGATCGGAATTGTTACCGAAATTCTCGGCTGTTCAGCTGAAAAAGCTGAAAAACTTCTTGAAGAAAATGAGTGGAACATACGAAAATCAGTAGACAGATAAACTGAAAGCCGCCGAGGAAAAATCCTCGGCGGGAACTTTTATGCAGCAATCGTAGGTAAACAAAACCGGTTGTTTAAGCTTTTATATTTTACCTTTCCTGCGCAATTGATTGTATTCTGTAATTATCTTATCATAAAAACTTCTGCGAAGTAAAAAATAATCGTTTCTGTTATCTCTTCCGTAATGCACTGCATTTGTAAGAAGCACACCCCAAAGACCTGTCTCGCGGTCTACATAAAAACTTGTTCCCGTAAAACCCGTGTGACCGTAACTTCCTGAAGATAAAAGTTTACCTCCCGGAAAATCCTGATTACCTTTAAGCTGAAAACCAAAACCACGTGATTCTTTTTTGTCGGGTGTATAGTTTTTTATGGCAAGATTAAAAAATTCTTCTGAAATGAACGTATCTCCGTTTTGAGTAACACCTCTTTCAGAACACATTCCTGCAAAAGAAATCATATCGTCAAGAGTTGCAAAAACACCGGCATTTCCCGAAACACCACCAAGGAAGTATGCGTTTTCGTCGTGCACATGGCCTGTTGCCCATTCTCCCGAATGGGGATAGCGTTCTGTAGCGGCGACAGGTTGTGAATCTGTAACAACAGGATTATAGCAGGCCTTTTTCATACCGAGAGGCTCAAAAACATATTTTCGTGCAAGTTCATCAAGCGAAGCCTTACCGACATTTTCAAGAATACGCTGAAGTACGATAAATCCCATACAGGAATAAATCACATCCTCGCCTGTTTTGCAACATCGGTCTGCATCAAGGATAGAGTAAAGTGCATCACCGTTCTTGTGTGACATATTGAACAACGCAATACCTGCAGGCATACCTGATGTGTGAGTCATAAGATGGCGGACTCGGCAATCACTGAAGTTACCTGTATAGTCTAGAAATTTTCCTATATTATCGTCAGGAGAAATCATACCGTTTTCAATGAATTTCAATGCCACCATAGATGTTGCAACAAGCTTTGACAAAGACGCAATATCAAAAAGTGTTTCCTCGGTTATTCCTGAAGCAGCAGGCTGAATCTGACGTTGTCCGAAAAATCGGCGCACAAAAACGTTATGCCCGACGCCGACAGCAACTGCGGCACAAGGAAAAGCTTTCCCGATCCCTGATTCTATAAGTTGTAAAGACTCTTCAAACATAACTACAAATCCTTTTATCGTACTGTTTTTCTGATAATTCTTTATATCCGAACCGAAGCCGAGATTATCGTTTGTATCACCTGTATAAGAATGATAACAGTTAACGTGAAACCCCATAGGCAATATGAATTTTATTATCTTTCATACTGTGTACACCCCATTTTATATTTACATTTTAACACATACACTAAGGCAAAACAATCTTTTTACAGCTTTTTCGGATTTGTGGTCAATGGTGAAGATGTCGGAAGATACACCCTTTTTGAGTTTGGGTGCTAAATCATAAACAAAATCTAATGAAAAAAACAGAGAGCATGTCTTTTTAAACATACTCTCTTTAATCTTTCAGTCAAAAACTGTACTGAACTGCAACTTAATTCAACTTGCTTTCAAGGATAAAATTTTAACTCCTGGTTCATTTTTCAACTTTCAGAGGTCAGTTCCACATACGCATCATATATAACAAGTTCCTGCTTACCTTCGTCAAATACATATTTAACTACTGACTCTACACTTTCACCTTCGCCAAAACTTCTGCTAAGATATGACCAACTTCTCAAAGACACTATGCATTTGTCAGTTTTTCCATCTCCGTCAGAATCAACAGTAACTTCATACGGCGGATAAAATCCTCCGCTATACTCATCTGTATCCGGATTGCCATTGTCATCAAAAAGGGACTCGCTGTCTTCTTCACATACAAGCTCTTTTTCATAACCTAACTCTTCATTTTTAAACACTACAGTAAACGGTGCTTTAAGAGTTACATCAAAAACCTCTTCATCGCTGAAGTGTATAGGCTGGATTTTATTATCATTGATTTTCCATACTGTCGTCTCGTGTATGCCTTTACCGCCATTTCCTCCTGTATCTGTTAAAAGGAGGATTTCTTCACCGTCTTTCCCGTCAACATTTGCAAACTGCACTGTATATGCACCTGTGTCACTTTCAGCAACCGAAATGCGGCCACCGCAAACTGTTTCGGTATCCATATACATAACTTCGTCCTGTGTTGTAACAAATAAATATGTTTTTATTTCCTCTGCGCCAAAATCACGAACAAGATATACGCTACCCAGTGATGACGGATGTGCTTTGCTGATTTCATGATCATCAGAAATACCATACTCACTCAGACCAATAGTGTTAAGATCAATAGTATTTTTCATTACTTCAACATTGTCGCTGTTTACAGTTGTCTGAGCATTATCAGATGTTTTTTCTGCCGAAGTATCCTTGTCTGGTGATAAAAACATTACACCAAGAACAATGGCCGCAATTACCACTATAACACCAACAATAATTCCAAATTTCTTTTTCATTTCGACTTCCTCCAATTATTAAATTAAACTTTGCAACCAAAGTTGCAAAACACAAAAAACACAAAAAATACGATAGTACAATAACTATACCCCTCATCGTTTTTTGTATACAGCTGCATTCTAACATACAACAATACAAACGTCAAGATAAAGAATATTTAAAATAACACCTTTTTATTACGTAAAAAGGTGTTATTAACAAGACTGTTTTGTATCTTCGGTGTCTGCTTAGACAGATTTTGTTATTCAAGCACCATTATTATGATAATGCACCCTCGACGTCTATTTTATCAATATCATAGAATTCGCCTTCAAATCTGTTATGGAGATTTTTGCCGCCACTCTGGTTGACTGCAAAAACCTGATTTCTTGAATAAAGAACTGCAACTTTTGTGTTTTTATCCCCATTCTCCGTAAAATACTTTTTAACTTTTTTATAAAAAGGATCTTTGATTTTCAGAACGTCGGGAATTTGTACTGATGATGAGCAGCAGAGCAAATCACAAAGGATTTTTTCTCTTAATATTCCCTTGTCGCATTTATCGCAAAAGAAATTGTAAAGATTTTCTGCGTATTCACTCAGCCGCATTTTGTTGCCGTTTACAGAATTTCCGAAATCGTTAAAAACGTCAAACGGTGATATGCCGATTTCGTCTGTAAGATACTCGAGAGTAAACAAAAACCGACCGCTGTTATAAAGTCTGTCAACAGCATCCTCACAGTTTTTGAGCATTTTTATCTCATCGCGCGAAAGCCACGGGGTTGATCTGACCTCATAAGGTGGCTCATCGGTAAAATTGCAGGGATATTTCTCCTTGTTCTCACGCATATCCGCACCGTAAAGAAGTTTTAAAAATCCCATCTGGAGCATATGCGCTTTAAGTGAATAGCCGATATTAAAACCTGTTTTAAAACTTTCAAGGTCTTCACCCGTCAGCCCTGCGATAAGGTCAATGTGAATGTGCATATTATTGAAACTTATAAGTTTTCTGATGTTTTCAACAAGTTTCTTCGTGTTGGTTTTTCGGTTGATTATTTTTAATGTTTCTTCGTTAAAAGACTGCATACCTATTTCAAGTTGCACAGCACCATAAGGCATTGATGACAAAATCTCCAGTGTGCTTTCCTTTAAAATATCACCTGCAATTTCAAAATGAAAACACACATTACGAGGAATGTCTTTTCCGTAATTTTCTTTGATAAAAATCAGAATTTCATCAGCTCTTTGTGCATTTGCGTTAAATGTACGGTCAACAAATTTCACCGTCTGCGTACCGCTTTGAGAAAGTCTGATTATATCATCTTTCACCCTCTGAATATCAAAGAATCGAAGAGTTGAGCATCTGCCCGAAAGGCAAAAAGCACAACGGTAAGGACATCCTCTTGCAGTTTCAATGTAGGATATTCTGCCATTGAGACTTTCGAAAAAATCTTCACTGTACGGTGACGGAGGACTGTCTGTGTATTCTTTTTCGGGGATTGTGATAATCTGACCGTTTTTTCTGTATGTAATGCCCGAAACAAGTGTCAGATCACCGTTCATATTGTCAAGAAATTCAGGAAATGTCCACTCTCCCTCACCCGAAAGCACATAATCAGCAAATCCATATTTTTCAAGAATATCTCCGGGACGATATGCAACCTCAGGACCACCCAGAACAATCTTGCATATGTGCTTACTTTTTATAATACTGCATACTTCGAGAGTTTTAGTAATATTCCAGATATAGCATGAAAAAGCCACAACATCCGGTTTTTCGTTTATAATTTTTTCAGCAAAAGATGCCATATCACCGTTAATTGTACTTTCCAAAACCAACGCATCATAAGAAGCTTTTGAAAATTCACGAACTCCTGCAAGCAAGCACCAGGGTGAAAGTGAAGCATGGACATATTTTGAATTCAGACAAGCAATAATAACCTTCATATTTTCTCCTTAGGGAACAACCCGTGAATTTACTGTTATAGTCTGATTTCTTCTATATGAACTGAAATGTTCGGTTTACTGCCGTTAACTGTAACGTCGGCGTTTTCGGGAACGTATAACGTCACTTCACTGCTTTCAGGATATTCAAGGTTTATTTTTGCTTTTCCGTTATTCATTTCATAACCAAACCTGATAAAACCGTTAACTGCAGGTACTGTGCAGTTAATTTTCTTATGCAGTGCATACTGAGGGCTGATTTCAATTTTTTCATACCCTGCACTGAGGGGTCTGATACCTGCAATATGTTTACTCATTATTACAAGCGGTCCGCCTGACCACGCATGGTTTGAGGTACCGTCTTTTTTTATCCAGTTTTCCCACAAGGTTGAATAATCCTCAGCAATCATTTCGCTGTATCTTTCGCACATCCTTTGCTCAGCAAGAGAATATCTGCCCATTTTACACAAAGATTCAAGCACATAATATTCCATATACGGGCTTGCGTTACGTATGTTAAAAAGAATTTTTTCTACTTTGACATAATTCTCTTCGGGACAGAGACCTGACAACACTGCAACTGCATTACCTCTGTCATCATAGCCTTCGTTGTCGGGACTTTTGTATCCCTCGCCTGTCCACAGTATCTGATATGCAGCATAAAGTGATTTAAGTCTTGCGTCAAATTCTGTTACGACACTCTCGTCAGAAAGTAGCTCCGCCATATTTCTGATGCTTATAAGGGCGTAATAATACCATGCATTTTCAAGCGGTGCTATGTCAATTTTTGAACCCCAATCCTGCCAATCCCACGATCCGCCTCTGTGTTCTACAAGTCCGTTTTCGCTGATTTTCCATAAGTTGACATAATCTACGGCTGATTTGTAAACGGATTTTATAAAATCCTTATCACCTGTGTACATATAGTACGTCCAGAAGCCACCCACACCTGCAAGCTGCTGACAGGGAAGCTCAAAATAATCATTTTTGATCGGCACAACGGTCTGTAAAACCTTTGTTTCAGGGTCAATATACGAAAGCATTGTACTTACACCTTTACGGTAAAGGCAGTATGACGACGGTGACAAACTATACATTGTCAGCATCATTTCGTTTGTTACGTCACCCCACCATTGTGCTCTTTCTCTATCGGGGCAATCCATAAAACTATCTCTCATTGTAACGTACAGAGTACGCAACGATTTCTGCCAAAGGGTATTCATATCATCGCGTTCACATTCGAAGCTACCACAGAATTCTGTGTTATATCCGCTTTCTCTGTACTTAAGGCTTATGATCTTAACGCCTGACGGAATTTCATAGGTTATCTGCTCACCGTTAAACCATGCAGGTGATTCGAATGACTGAACACCGTCTTTTGTTATATAAGTGCTGTGAATCGAACCCGTATAAGTGTTTTCTGTTGTAATAACAATTTTCTTTCCGGCTTTGGCCTCAACTTTAAGATAAGGCGTAAGTTGTGCATTGTAGGGAACTCTGAGTGTAATTCTTTTCTTTAAACGAAAACTCACACCCTCATACTCACGGCTGTTTTCGTAATCCTTTAATCCGAAATCCTTGAACAGAGGAATATCTCGGCTGTATGTTTCTCCCCAGCAACCTTTACCGCCAACAGCGTACTCGGTTGCCTTTGTCCAATGTGAAAAATCATAGTCAGGTTTATTCCAACCCGCCAGATCTTCACGTGCATCGAAGTAAACATTACTTTCAGGTAATCTGTAATTCGGCTGCATTTTACCTGAATCTTCCTTGAATGCAGGGTGTTTTATAACACTCCAACTACCGTCTGAGAGAATTGAAACACCATCATTTTCAGCCTCAAAGAGAAGTCCGCCCTGACCTGAGTCAGAGCTTGAATAACTCGCTTCATTTCCCCAATACCAGACAAGAATACTGATAAGGTTTTCACCGTTGATGAAATATCCGGAAATATCAACCTCATCAAAATAACAACCCGTTGGCGTAGGTCCTCTTTTAAGACCACCTTCACGGACAACACAGTTACCGTTTATATAAAGCCGGTATTTGTTTTCTGCCGCAATACGGGCAACAAGTTTTTCAGGAATTTCTGCAATATTTATCTTTTTGTTAAAACAAATCCACGCATTTTTGTCAGCTTTCGCCTCGTCAAGCCATATCCATTTTGCTTTCCAATTGTCTTTTAATAGCCGTTTGTATTCCATAGCATCCTCCCGTATTTTTTATAATTTTATCATAACAACAAAAAAAGTTCAATCAAGAACACAACTGCAAAAACACCCGTATATTCCGTGTGAACATACGGGTGTTTACTGACGTGTATGTTTATCCGATTGTCATTCTTACCCTACCGTTGGAAATTACTGTCAGAGTGAGCGTTCCTTTTTCTGCGTTCCACTCCTCTTTAATTTTCGCTGAGTTTGTTCCGTCTGCCGTTACAGTAGGTTTTGAATCAAAACCTGAAAGTTCAATTACCGTCTGTCGGAAATTTTTCGGGTCACTTCGCTTTCCGCCTGTTGCGTACTCGATCATAAATTCATTCTCGGATTCCAGACCCGCACACACCTCATCTGTGTCAAGTCGAAGATTGCACATATCAATGTTAATTTTCTCATTATCCTCTTTGATAATTGCGTAGGTGTGTGACTCGAGCTTAAGATTTATATCCTTTTTGCTGTCAGGTAATGTGTAATTGACTGTCTGCTGTGCATCTATCGTTTTATTCTCATTTGAATTAAACGCGTAAATATAATCGTTGATATCAAACAGTACACCGTCGCCTGTGTATGTCTGCTCATACATCTTATCAAAGAAACGTTGCTTGATCGGATTGATGAAAAGCAGCCTGAAGAAGTAACTGAAATCGTTAAGAATATGACTGTCCGGAAGCACTTCTTTCGGATCTGAATAAATGGGAAGAATAGGTACAATATAATATCTACCCGTTGAGGGTACCCATGTCTTTGTACAGTCAAAGTAAACATTATTTATGTCTATCTTTTCCTGCCAGAACGTGAAGGTGTCGCAATAAAGACCCTGGAGAAGGTGTGCATCGTTACCTGTAAGCGCCGGAGCTACGGGGCTTGTCATTTTGTATGCTACTTTAATATTCTGCTTGACTTCATCCTTGCACGGTACTGCTCCGTTGAGAACATACTGATAAAACGGATAAAGTACATCGTAGAAAGTAGGAGTCAAAACAACCTCTCCGTCAATAAAGTGGTAAAGACCGCCTCTGCTGAATGTGCCTTCTATCGCATAAACTGTTGCACCGCCGATGAGGTCGGCTATCATATCTATTCCGAAAAGGGCGGGAGGATACTTTGCTGTTGTAATAGGGTCAGGTTCATTCGGTGCAACGCCAAGATCATCATACTCAATAAATCCTTCCTCATACCAAAGGAAATTTTCAAGGTTCACTCCCCAGTTACCACAGACATCATCAAGCCAACAACCCATAATATTCGCCTGAGATGCAAAATGTCTGCCGTGACCGTTGTGTTTATCCATAATGATTATGTTTTCCGTATTACTCTTGAGCAGATCATAAAGCTCCCTGTCCTGAAGAATAAAGTTTACGTAATTATTCTTTTTCCAATAGATGTACTCCATATCCTGCCAGATGAAAAGTCCTCCGTTTTCAGCACAAGCCTTGATGCAGGACTTAAGTCTTGCAAGGATGTTACGGTTAACGCCTCTGTCATCCGTTACCTCGTCATAAGCAAGTTTCTCGTTGGTAACACCGTTGGTGGAAAGCTCAACCTGAACAAAACCCATAAGAGACTTATGCTCTTTAAACACTGCCGAAAGCTCTTCCTGAGTAAACGGATCGCGTGTTTTGTTTGTGCAGAAACACTCTGACTGACAAACAATAGGAACGCCTGCCTCGTCAGTTATAGTAAGAAGCTCATCCCAGAATTCAAGCTGACGCTGCGGTGTCATATCCGTTGTTCCTTCATCGATATAAATAACGGCAAAATTTCTGACATCCTCAGGCAAAGCGTAATATGTCTTGATTGCATATTCTGCAAAAGCCTCACCTGTCTGAGGACCGCCCCATATCGGGCAGTTTCTTATCATAAACAGCGGATTTTCTTCATCAACATACAAACGCAAGCCGTCAACCTGCTTACGTGTACGGATTCCGGTTGTTTCCGGCACTATTTCAGGTAAAGCTGAAAATCCGTCTTCTACCGTTTCAACTGCCGGTGTTGCAGTAACCTGCAAAGGCAAAACAATAAATGTGAGAATTGCCAATAAGATACTGATAAATCTTTTCACAGAACATACCTCCATTTTTCAATATTTTAACATATCCGATCAAATATTACTACACAAAAAATGCACCTTGGAGTTATCCAAAGTGCACAATTTTTTAATATCCGTATTTTTCTTTAAATTCTTCTCTTGTGTTACGTGTGAGAAGCTTTTCACCGTCAAAGATGAGGATACAGTACGCGTGACCGCACTTTTTACCCTGCTCAAACCATTCTGCAAAAGCTCTCTGCATACTTGTGTTTCTCGGCAGGTCAGCAGGTCTTTTGTGTGCGTTCTGCTCACCGAAAATTCGCCACGCATCACCAAAATCATAAGTTCTTGTGATATCCAACGGTTCAAAGTCAAGCAGGAAGTCTCTTACCTTGGACTTTTCGGGCAGGATATTGAGATTGTCGGGGTAAAGAAGCCACGAGCCACAGCAGACAACCATCGGACCGTCGAATCTATCCTTAAAAAACTCGTATGCCTTCTTGTATGAATCAAGACGGACATCGTAATCAAGCGTACCGAGATGTGACGGAATGTGAAGTCCGAGAACGAACTGGCTGTCGTGCAATTCAATACCATGCTCATCGTAATAATCTTCGCAGAAATCGGAAAGCTCATACTGGAATCTGCCGATACCGAAACGCTCCAAGGTATAGAACTGCCTGAACCAACCTGCAACAAATGTACCGTAAACACCGTGATTTTCCATACATTCTATCATCTTAACCTTGAGGTCGATAATTGTATTCCAATAAATATCCTCGCTGATACCTTTTTTCTTATACTCAGCAAGCAACGGCTTTGTGCAATTGAGAAGAAGAACGAGCTGAACTGTGTATTCGCTCTCGCCAATCATCTCTGCAAGTGCCTTTACCTTATCGTTGAATGCATCGAAATTCTTCTTTTTAAGCCAGTATGCACGATACATAGCCTCATAGATTTTGTTTGCTTTTTCGTCCCCAAGAATTTTTTCTTCAGTACGGATAATCACTTCCCTTGCATCTGCAGGATAATCCTGCTTTTCCATCACTTTGAGAACGTGGTTGTAATTTTTCATAATTTACTCCTTTTCGTCCGGGTCATAAACCATATAGTAGTTATGAATTTTTTCAAACTTATAAAACTCTTCTTTAATTATTCTGAAGCCAAGTTTTTCGTAAAAACCTACATTATCAGGATTCTGAGTTTCCAGGCCGATTTTATATCCCTGAGGAACAAACTCCTCAATACCTGCTTTTATCATCGCTTTTGCAATTCCCCTGCCCTGATGTTGAGGATCAACAAATACAGGAGAAATTATCAGCGTGTTTTTTTCAAAAACCTTAGAATCAAGATGACTGTAAGCCATAAGCGTTTTGACTGTCGATGTTATGTAATAACAAAGGAACACCCAATTCGGGCATTTAAGGAAATCCATAACAGTATATTCATTATGGGCATCGCGCCAGACACAAAGTGCCCTCGCTTCATCGTCGACATAAAAAACATCGCATTTGTTTGACGAAGTAAGTCTTTCGAGCAGGAAATGATAGACAAATTTCTTGCGTCGTTCAACGTGTTTTGTTGCAAACTTATGCACGGGATCATCGACAAAACTTTCCGCAGCCATACGCGCATAGTATTTCAATGTTTCTCTGTCAAGTTCAGTTACTCTTTTCATAAATAACCTCGCAAAATAGAATAGATCACCCGTATTCTAACATATTTTGACTACAATTACCATAGCAAAGTTAATTATTTATTTACTTCAGAAAGCAAACTGTGCCAATCTCACAACAGGTAACAACTTAAAAATAAAAGGGCAGTTTTCAACCGCCCAACATATTTATAATATCATACAAAGTCCTCGTCTGTCAACGGTTTTAGAGGCTTGAGAAAACATTTCTGTGTTTTGCATAATTTAAGGGTTTTAAGTTTATTGAATATTGCGGATTGAAATAAGGTTGAAAGTATGTTATATTATAGACACAGAAAGGAACAGGTGATACCGATGAACAGGTAACAGCCAAAGCTCAGTTAAATTTAATTTCAGTCCTGATTCAGACTTAAAATCCGTGGTCAGAACAATAGCTCAACCCTAAGTGGTATTAAAGAATTTTAAGTTAATTCAGAACAGATTTTAAAATTAAGATGAGCAAAGCTTTAATAACCGGAATATAAAAATTCTGAATGCCAATGGTGACTTGAATAAACAATAACCGTAAAAACATTATGAATTTTAATTTCAGGATTGTTAAAGTGATTCCTAAACTAAGAAAGAGAGGTATATAAAAAGATGTTAGATATCAAGAATGAACAGAAATAACCCTTGACCGGCTCAAATGTGTAAAGAAACATTCGGTCAGGGGTTATTTCAATTTTATAACACTTTTTATATACTTGATTATTGTTTCGCCCGTCGGGGCGTTTTTTTATTTTCTTTTTAAACTTTTGACTACTCAAGTATTGAATAAAAACATCGTTAGTGCTATACTTTTCGTGTATTTTGAAAATTTCGGAGGGTTATTATGGCAAAGAGAATTATAGTTGCAGGTCTTGGCCACGGCGGTATTGCCGCAGCTGCAATCCTTGCAGAAAGCGGTTACGATGTTACCGTTTATGAAATGAAATCAGAGGGTAAGCTCGGTTACGACTGGACAGATATTTTTTCTCCGAAGGCACTTAAAATTGCAGAAATGGATATGCCTGATGAGGACAAGTTTGAATACAAGGAAGATATGACTTTTGTTGCACCCAACGGTGTGGATAAGCTTTACCAGCACGTTCCCCAAGATGAACTGGAAATCAAAATGGAACGAACAGATATTTACGACCATTTCATCAAAAACGCAATCGACAAGGGTGTTAAAATCGTATACGATTGTGAAGTACAAAAGCCGATTATGCTCGGCAACCGTGTTGTAGGTATCCGTACGGCTAAGGGTGACTTTTTCGCCGATCTTATTATTGATTCCTGCGGTATGAACTCGCCTATACGTCGTAATCTGCCGAAGAGTCTTATGATCGAAAAAGAAATCACACGTCAGCAGAAAATCACAATTTTCCGTGCTTTCTACAATAAAGCAAGTGATGTTGAAGTTGCCGATAAATTCAAGGTGTTGCTCCTTCCGGAAGGCAAAAAGGGCATCAGCTGGATTGCATCCGAAGAGGAGCATACCGATGTGCTCATAGGCAGATTCGAGGAGTTCGATATGGACGAGGTTAACCGTCATCTTGATTACCTGCGCCCGACAAATCCTCGCCTCGGCACTGAGATTGTCCGCGGCGGTCAGTTTGTTGAAATTCCTGTTCGCCATCCCCTTTCCGTTATGGTTGCTGACGGTTATGCTGCTATCGGTGACAGTGCATTTATGACAGTGCCGCTTATCGGCTCAGGTATCGCAAATTCACTCAAAGCAGCAAGGATTCTTGCAGAAACAGTTATAAATGACTCTGCTCAGGCTTTCAGTGTGGAAAGCCTCTGGAAATATCAGGTGCTTTTCTACAAACATCTCGGTACAGGTCTTGCACCACTTGAGTGTGTAAAGAACCTTATGTTCAAATTTGTGCCCGAAGACCTTAACTATTGCTTTGAATCAGGTATTCTTACAGACCATAACGTTACAATGACAGAAAACTTCGGTAGCTTCTATGACGTAATTGATTTCTTTGACATACCCGACCTTCTTAACAAAGCCAAGCAATCCGTTGCCGATCCCGTAATTCTCAAGAAAATGCTGGGCGCAGGTAACCGCATCACGGCAGTTACTGCACTTTGCCTCGGTATACCGAGAAAATGGGACAGAAAGCTCGTTGAAATCTGGGCAAAAGCATATACAAAAGCATTTGAATAATCTGCAATCACAAGAGGTGATATAACACATGAGTCATGTAGTTGACTTTAAAGCAAAGGCACACATATTCCGTAATACTGCTTTTATGCTCAAATGCAGTTTCAAGAGCGCTCCGATTGCAACAATCCTGATTTACCTTGCATATATCGCGGAAAATGTTTACTATGCTGTTGTTTTCAACGTTATGTTTCTGCAAACTGCAATTTCAATTATTGAAGGTAACGGTACATTCAAGGAATTTGCAATCAAAATAAGCCTGATAGTTTTTGGCAAAATTGCCGTTGACTTATTCAGCTATATTGTTTTTCATCCTGTGCGAGAAAAATATGAATTCAAATATGAAGGTTATATAAACAGGATGATTTTTGAAAAAGCACAGCAGGTTGAGCTTGCTTGCTATGAAACTCCCGAATTTTTTGACAACTACAACCGTGCAACGTGGGTTGTTGAAAAAGGTGCCTATAAAAGAATTATCGAAGGCTCCGCCTGGACATTAGGCTCGGTTATCAGTATAATTTTTCTTGTAATTTACCTTTATCAGCTCGATCCGTTGCTCCTGATTATCATAATCTGCCCTGTTATTGTTATGTATTTCCGTGTCAAACGCAACAACGTTGAGTTTGAAAAAGAAAAGGAAATGACTCCCTTTGAAAGACAGAAAGATTATACAAAAAGAACTGTTCTGCTAAAGGATTTTGCAAAGGAAATCAAGACAACAGACATTTTTACGGTTGTCAAACGCCGTTTTAAAGAAGCAACAGAAAACAATATAAACGCTATTAACAAATACGGTTGGAAGATTGCCGTGCTTGAAATGTTCAGTGATTTCTTCGGTGAAGTTATTCCGATTGCCGGCGGTTTCGGTTACGGATGTTACCGACTGATTGTGCGTGAGGATCTGCCTATTTCTGACTTTTCCGTGCTCATTTCTGCAATCACAAACTGCAGAAATAAATTAAATCAACTTGCCCGATACTTCACAATGCAACAGAAACAATGCCTTTGGGTGCAGAATCTGCGTGAATTCCTTGCTTACGAGCCCAAAATCGTCAGTGGCGGACTTGAACCCGGTGAATTTGAAAGTCTCGAATTCAGAAACGTTTCTTTTCACTACAGCGGTAACAAAAAAAACACCCTGACGGATGTTTCGTTTAAAATCAATAAGGGTGAAAGTATTGCCGTTGTAGGTCACAACGGTGCAGGTAAGACTACCCTTTCAAAACTTATGATGCGTCTTTATGATGTGGATGAAGGCGAAATTCTTTACAACGGAATCAACATCAAAGAATACGACCTCATTAAATACCGTGAGAGATTTGCAAGCGTTTTTCAGGATTACAGAATCTTTGCGATGACTGTTGCTGAAAATGTTCTGATTCAGGAAGTTGATGACAACAATATTGAAATTGCCAGAAAATCGCTCAGGCAAAGCGGTGTTTATGATAAAATTCTTTCCCTCGATGAGAAAGAAAATACTATCCTTACCCGTGAATTCGACGAGAACGGTGTACTTCTTTCCGGTGGTGAAAGTCAGAAAGTGACTATTGCGAGAATGTTCGCCAAACACTTTGACATTGCAATTCTTGATGAACCGTCGAGTGCGCTTGATCCGGTTGCCGAATCAAAAATGTATGACAGTCTTATGGAAGGCACAAAAAACAAGACTGTTATTTACATTTCCCATCGTCTCTCGAGTGCCACAAGAAGTGACAATATTCTTGTTTTCTCAGGCGGCAGACTCATTGAACAAGGTAATCATGAGAAACTGATGAGTCTTGACGGTGAATACTGCGAGATGTTCACTTTGCAGGCTTCAGGTTACAGAGAGGAGGTCGGTGAAGATGAAGAATAGTAAAAGGGCAGAAAGTGCACACAGCTTCAAAAACTATCTTTTTATGCTGAAGTTTGTTATGCATAATGCACCAATGCTTCTTATTTCACTTCTTTTCTTTGATGTGTTGTCTAACCTGCCGTGGCTGCTTTCAAATGTGGTGCTACTTAAATACATAATTGATGTTGTAACTCAGGGTACCGACCTTTATCGGATTGCGGTTGCCTGTCTCATATTTGCGGTAGTCGTTGTTCTCGGTAATCTCGGTAACACTGTTTTTTATGAGATTTACAGACCAAGACAAGCAGAAAAGCTGCACTATAAACTCTATTCAAAGATTTACGAAAAGGCGGCAAAAATGGACTTTCAGTCCTATGATAATCCCGAGTTTTACAATGATTTTGTTCTTGCGATGAACACAATGAGCGACCGTGTTGACAGCATAATGTCAAGTACCCAGGACTTTTTTACTCATATTGTTTCAATAATTTCAATCACGGCTGTTATCGTTACAATCGATCCTGTATGTTTCATTTTCATCGCACTTTGTGTCGGAATTATGGTACCTGTCGGCAGACTGATAGCTAAAGTTAACATCGAAAAGAAAAAAGTCATGACTCCGCTTGACAGAAAAAATCTTTACTTTTCACGTGTTTTTTATCTTCAGGATTATGCTAAAGAACTGCGACTTAACCCTGCCGGTGAAATGATTGAAAGAAGGTATAATCAGAACATCATCGACCGCATTTTTACCGTTTCACCTTTCCTCAAGAAACAGTGTGCACTGTATTTCAGCCAGGAAAGTCTGCCGATGACCTTGCTTATCTGCCTTGGCGTTACGATTTATATGGGCTATAAAGCAATTGTTACAAAGGAAATCGGCCTCGGAAGCTTTGCTGCCACATTCAACGGTGTAAGTTCCGTCAGTGCAAGTGTTTTTGCTATGACGAGTTGGTTTGCTATCGGTGTGCGTGAAAACGGACTTTATGTTGAAAAATATAAGAAATTTATGGCTGCGGAAGAACAGATCAAAGACGGTGATACCGTTAAAAAGTTTGATAAACCCGTTCCGATCAAACTTGAGAATGTTTCTTTCACCTATCCCGGCAACGATACTCCTACACTTAAAAATATAAACCTTGAAATAAAACCGTATCAGAAAATCGCACTTGTGGGTTACAACGGTGCAGGTAAAACAACGCTGACCAATCTTATTCTCCGTCTTTATGACGTGACTGAAGGACAGATAACCGTTGACGGCAAGAACATCAAGGACTGGAACGTACGTTCTTACCACAGTAATTACGCTGCAGTTTTCCAGGATTTCTCCCTTTTCGGTGCAACCCTCGGCGAAAATGTTGCGATGCATGAAAATCCTGATAAGCAAAGGGTTATGCAAGCTTTACAGGAGAGCAGTTTTAGTAAAGAAGTTGAAAACGGAGCAGATACTATTCTCCTTAGAGAATTTGATGATAGCGGACTTTCTCTCTCCGGCGGCGAGGCACAGAAGATTGCCGTAGCCCGTGCATTCTATAAAGACTGCCCGTTTGCAATACTCGATGAACCGAGTGCAAATCTTGATCCCGTCTCAGAGTATTCTCTCAATGAGGCTATGTCACGTGCAGCAAAGGATAAGACGGTTATATTCATCTCACACCGACTTTCCACTACTGTTATGGCAGACGTGATTTATATGCTTGAAAAAGGCGAAATTGTCGAAAGCGGAACTCACGAAGAGTTGATGGCAATGAACGGCAAATATGCTTATATGTTTAATCTTCAGGCAGAAAAATATAAGGAAGAACAGTGAAAACAGCGGTAGAAGCAAATTACTTCTACCGCTGTTATTTTTGTTGACCTGTTCGTCTTTTTGTGAAACTTTATGCTGAAATTTTTACGCAAGGACAAAAACATTTATGGTGGCTTATTCGCCTTGCAGGAATACTTCTTGATGGGTTTTTTCCACAAGGATGAAGAAGACAGTATAACCTGCGATGGCGTATGCGATACGTCGAGAAGGTTATGGTGGCTTATTCGCCTTGTGGGGAAATTCAGACGAGGTTAATTGTGAAATTATAGTCTGTATACCATACACTTGCACTGTAGCTTCTTGCTCTGATCTCAACGACGTCATCGTAAACCTCGAAGACAAAGCCTGTACCGTTTGCAATTCTGCCGAGAGCTGTAAGATACATGTAGGGTGAAAGATTTATGCTGTGGAAAGAACCGTCAGATTCAACGCTGGTATAGCCGAAAATGTTTGTCTGGCTGTCGTTGACAAAACCCGCGTGGATGTGACCTGAGATGAGGAATACATTATCGTAGGATTTAAGGATTGCCTCAACTTCTGCAGACTTGTCACCGATACCGCCGTCATCGGGCATAGGCTCATCGTCGCCCCAGGTTTCCGGAAGTCCGTGTGATTCATTGATCGGCCAATGGCTGATAACAAAAATTGGAAGGTCGTCCTTTGCCGCTTTCTTCATTTCGTTTTTAAGCCAGTTGATCTGTGTATCGCTGAATGTTGCATAAGTATGGTCAGATTCACTGCCGAGAACAATAAATGTGTAACCGTTTACTTTTGTTGAATAGTAAACGTTGTTAATTGTTCTGTCAGCAATTTTCTTATTGTAATCGATGAAGAGCTTCTTTGAAAGAGCGTAATCATCGTCACTTGTCCATGTATCATGGTTGCCCTGAGCAAGAATGATATTTTTTGCAGGTGTATAATCTGCAAATGCACGCTCAAGCATAGCCCATTCTTCGGGTTCACCGTGATCGGTAAGATCTCCTGTCGCAACCACGAGATCAAGCTGTGAATCAAACTCCTGCATATCCTGAAGACCGAAACGAAGAATATCCGCGCGTGCTTTTTCTTCTGTCATATGAACGTCTGAAAATGTGGCAAAGTTGAGTCTGCAATCGTCATAAAGCGGTTTTGTTTCAGCAGTAAAGTTGCCGAAAATACACCAGGAAAAAACGTTGAGTACTGTGAGAACTACAGAAAGAAAACCTTTGATAAAAGCAATAAAACCGTACATAATAAACACACCTTTCTTTTATTTTTATGATATCAGAATAATAAGCCTTTTGCAAGAAAAATTTGGATTGCTTTAAAGCAGTAAATATGTTACCATATAAAAAATAAGTTTGTGAGGTGCATTATTTTGTTTGTTTTTCTAAAAAAAGCATTCAGTGTGGTGCTTTCGTTTATTTTCGGATTTGCGTCTTACCCGATAAGCTACCTTTCCTGCCTGAACGACAGTGATTTTACCGTATCGACAGGGATGTTCACAGAAGACAGTGTTTCGCTCAACGGTGAGTCCGAGAAAATTACACTTGATGAAGGAGTCTCGCTCGAAGACGGTAGATTAAAACTTGACAATTCTGCAGGTTTTTCGTTCGAAAACACAACTCACGGTTGGTTTAACTATTATGCAATTTCTTACACAACCGATGCCTATGTAAAAGGCAAGCTCAATTACCGTTGCGGTGTTGTGGATAAAAGTGAGGAGTTCTTCCTTGAGCCCGGCGAAAATAAGGTGTTCTATTCATTTATTAACAATATGCTTCAAGGCACAAAGGCGAATATGATTTATTCACTTTCCTTTGAATCATTGGATAAGGAGAATTCAAATATTTATGTTCACGGAATTTCACTTTTCAACCGCGAGATTCCTGATAAAGATGTCTTCATTCAGACTGAAAACTATAAAATAGGAGTCAACCTTCTCTGGGGCGGTGCACTCAGCTATATGGAGGATCTTAATTCAAACGTTGAGGCTGTTGAGGTTGACGGAAGAATTTTTGTTGATTCAAATGCAGGTAAGCGATACAACGCCCGGGTTGTCAACAAGAACGTAAACCTCATTAACCGTTTCGATCCGGGCAGACTTGTTCAACAGTCCTATTACGGAACATCAACGGGAGATTATGAATGCGGCGAATATATGGGTAATGCCTGGTCATATAACCCTGTTCAGGGCGGTAACCAATTCGGTGACAACAGTAAAATAGTTGATCTGAAATACGATGAAAATTCTATTTATATCAAGTGTCAGCCGCTTGACTGGGCAAAAGAAAAAGAGCACATCACTCCGTCATATATGGAAGCAACCTACGACATCCAAGACAATAAACTGCACGTTTCCTGCCGATTTGTTGATTTTTCAGGTTATGAGGCACAGATACGTGATCAGGAAATTCCTGCTTTCTATTGTATTGAACCGTTTAACCGTTTTGTTTATTACGGCGGTGACGAGCCGTGGACAAACGATACACTCTCAGTTGAACCTGACCTGATCTTCTGGCCGGATGCCGGTTATCCTAAGTTCAATTCTTCCGAGAACTGGGCAGCTTTCATCGGTGAGTTTGATGACAGCTTCGGAATCGGAGTCTATGTGCCTGACGAAACAAGCTTCCTGACAGGTGTATTTGGCCGTGAAACTACCTCAAATCACGATCCGTCTGTTGACGCTACAACATCATACATCGCAGTTATCAGAGTTATGGCTTTCGAGAGCTATTCACCGTTTGAATATGACTACTACCTGACAACAGGAGATGCAACTGAAATCAGAAATAATTTCAGCACAATTGAATAGCATCAAAAAACGCAAGGTGCTTAAAACACCTTGCGTTAGTCTTTATTTTGCTTTGTGACAAACATCACTCATTGCACAGCCTGAACATCCGCAGGCACATGAGGACTTGCCTTTCTTTTTATCAACAACAGACTTGATGACTATTGCGATAAACACCACCGCAATAATTGCGGCAACTATAATCGTAGGTGCATTCATAATGAATACCTCCTTATTTTACCTTTAATCTGTTTTCATACTTATTCTTTCTGAAAATCATATAGAGCATAAATACAAGCACAACAACTGCTGCAACAGTTCCGATTATATTACCCTGACCTTCAAACCATGAGCCGAACTGGTAAACGATAAGAGACATTGCATAAGCAAACACACACATATATGTGATTGCGCCTACAGTCCATTTTGCATTGTTCATCTCACGTCTGATTGCACCCATAGCTGCAAAACACGGAGCGCAAAGAAGATTGAATATCATAAATGAGAAGCCTGCAACCTTGCTGCCGCCAAAGATTTCCTGACCGATAATAGCAAGACGTCTTGCCTCTGCTCCGCCACCCTCGATAAGCTCGAAAGCAAGGTCGGCATCAGCCATTGATGAAAGTGAACCGAATACGCCGACAACCTCTTCCTTCGCAACAAGGCCAAGGATTGTAGCAACTGCCGCCTGCCATGTACCAAATCCGAGAGGAGCAAAGATTACGGCAATCGCACCACCGACAACTTCAAGGATTGATGCACCTGCATTTTCTTCCGTAATATAGTGGAATCCTCCATCAAATGAAAGCGAGTTGAGAATCCAGATAATAATACTCGCAGCGAGGATAACCGTACCTGCACGCTTGACAAATGACCAACCGCGTTCCCATGTTGTGCGGAAAATATTTGACGCAAGCGGTGCGTGATAGGCCGGAAGCTCCATAACAAACGGAGAAACATCGCCTGAAAAAGCCTTAGTCTTTTTCAGAATAATGCCTGAAATAACAACTGCGGCAACACCGATGAAATATGCAACGGTAGCAATAAGCGGACTGTTACCAAAAAGTGCCGATGCAATAAGACCGACAATCGGCATCTTTGCACCGCAAGGAATAAAGCAGGTTGTCATAATTGTCATCTTACGGTCACGGTCCTGCTCAATTGTGCGGCTTGCCATAACACCCGGAACACCGCATCCCGAGGCGACGAGCATGGGTATGAAGCTCTTGCCTGAAAGACCGAATTTGCGGAAAAGACGGTCCATAATAAAGGCTACACGGGACATATATCCGCAGTCTTCAAGTAATGAGAGGAGGAGGAATAAAATAACCATCTGCGGAACAAAGCCGAGTACTGCACCAACACCGCCGACTATTCCGTCAGCAACGAGGCTTACAAGCCAAGCCGCACAACCGAGAGACTCCAGTCCCGCTGTAACAGCCGGAACTATTGTTTCGCCGAAAAGAGTATCGTTCATAAAACCGACAGTCCAATCGCCGATTGTACCGATTGAAATTGTATACACAAGCCACATGATAAGAACAAAAATCGGAATAGCAAGAATCCTGTTTGTTACGATGTTATCAATTTTATCTGAAACAGTCATTCTTCCGGCATGTTTTTTCTTACAGCAGCCCTGCATAATTCTTTCTATGTAGACATAACGGTCATTGATGATAATGCTCTCTGCATCGTCATCCATTTCCTGTTCAACGTCTTTTATATCAAACTCGATGTGTTCGAGCTTGTTCTTATCAAGGTTCAACTGTTCAAGCACTTTAGGATCACGTTCAAAAATCTTAACAGCATACCATCTCTGCTGTTCTTCAGGCATATTGTGAACAGCTGCCTCTTCAATGTGAGCAATAGCATGTTCAACCGCACCCGAAAAAATATGAGAAATATGTTTCGGCCCTTTCTGCTTTTCCTTGGCAACGGCAATTGCAGCATCAGCAGCCTCCTGTATACCCTCACCTTTAAGTGCAGAAATCTCAATAACGGGACAACCGAGTTTCTGAGAAAGAATTTCTATGTTAATCTTATCTCCGTTTTTGCGTACAATATCCATCATATTGATAGCAATAACAACAGGAATTCCAAGCTCTATAAGCTGTGTTGTGAGATAAAGATTTCTCTCAATGTTTGTACCGTCAACAATGTTAAGTATTGCATCGGGACGCTCACCTACGAGATAATTTCGTGCAACAACCTCTTCAAGAGTGTAAGGTGACAACGAATATATACCGGGAAGGTCCGTAATGATGATATTCTTATCCTTCTTAAGTGCGCCCTCCTTTTTCTCCACAGTAACACCCGGCCAGTTGCCGACATACTGATTTGAGCCCGTAAGGGCATTAAACAAAGTAGTCTTACCGGAGTTTGGGTTACCGGCAAGAGCGATTTTAACAGACATAGTCAATCTTCTCCTTTCTCTTACTCTACTTCTACCATTTCTGCATCAGCTTTTCTTAAAGAAAGTTCATACCCGCGAAGATTGATTTCAATCGGATCACCGAGGGGTGCAACTTTACGAACATAAATTTCTACACCTTTTGTGATTCCCATATCCATAATTCTGCGTTTGAGAGCACCTGTACCGTGTACCTTAAGAACTCTCGCCTTTTTTCCTACTTTGACTTCCTTTAGCGTTTTCATAATATCACCTGAATCCTGAACCTGTTATCAGTTAGCGTTAGCTAACCGCATCTTCAAAATAAGCAGTTAGCACTCGCTAACCACTATTATAATAACTCGGTTTTTTATTTTTGTCAATGCTTTTTAGAAAATTTTTCAAAAAAAAAGACGTCCGTTTTCCCGAACGTCTTAAACTTTTGCCTGCAACAAAACAACATGCAATATATTGTTCTGTACGTTTATTTGATGTTTTTCAGTGTAAATACGGCATTGTTATCTGAGAAGCCTTTATTGTTTGCGATTGTATTCAGAAGCATTGCAGTAAGATCGAGCGCTTCGTCGCCCTTCTGCAATTTCGGCTCCAATTTTTTAATAACAAAACTCAGTCTTTTAAGAACACCTGCCACTGCATTATAGACCGGAGTACCCTCCTTGTACGGCTGATCACCTGCAAAAATGCAACATCCGACCTCACCTGCAAATTCCATAAACTTCTTATCTTTTATAGACTTGTCCGGTTTGACAAAAAAGATTTTTCCGAGTGTGCTGATTTTAATTGAATTAAGCACTTTCTTAAGAATCTTTTTATATGCCTCGTCACCGCCCAGTGCACGGTTGATTTTGTTAATATTAGATACAACAAACTGCTTATCACAGAATTCCCGGACAGAAAGTCCGCCTAAATCCCAACCGAAATCGGGTACATCGAGGGTCTCGACCTTCATAACCGCATCGGCAGAAATGTCAATTTTTCTGTATTGTACGGGACTTCCGACCGTAGCACTTGTGCAGATGTCGATAAGTCTGTTACCCTGCTTGGAATAAAACTCGTTTATACTCTGGATATGCATATGGCCCGTAAGGATAAGCTCAACACCGTTATCTGCAAGAAATGTTGCAAAGCGTCTCCAGTTTCTTACCTGTGCATCGCCTACAAGATCAAATACGGGTACACAAGGCACAACAGGATAATGGTTAATGGCAAACATAAAGCAACCGTCTTTTTTTGCCAGATCAATCTGTTCCTGCAACCACGCAAGAAGTCTGTCGTCAATGATACCTTTAGCATCGTCACTACTGTCACAATTGACAGCAAGCAGACGGACTTTAGGTGCGATTTCTGCAACGTAAGAAAGAGTCTGCTTATCAACGGCGAGTGCCTCAGAATAACCGAAGTCATAATAAAGATCATAAAGCTCCTGATGACTTACGCCCTCAACAGGCACTAATTCATCATTAACAAAGCTCCTTGACCACTCGTTATAATCGTGCGACGCAGTGATGACAAAAACTTTTTTACCAGCTTCTTTGAGCTTATAAAGCTCTTTGATAAGGCTCTTATGGCTCTCTCTTTCGCCGTTTTTTGAAAGGTCACCCGGCATAATAACATATTCCGTTTCTTTATCTGCCATAATCTGCGAGAAAACGGCTTTGACCATATCACTGCTTTCGGCAAGCAGAATCTGTTCGGTCTTCATATATTCCTCGTATGCTTTACCGCTTGCACCGAGTGACGGTTCGTAAAAATGAGTATCCGTTACAAGATAAAATTTAATAGGTGTCATAATTATTCTCCTGAAAAAACGGGACAGTTACCTGCCCCGTCCTTAGTTTTATTTATTTGCTGTCAAACCAGCCACGAGGACCGAAGAATCTGTATGTGATATCGTTTGCAAACTTCATAATCTTGGTAAGAGTCGCTTCAACCTTATCCTCTTCAGGTTTAACATATTCGCTGCCCTGAGCATGTGCTCTTGCAACATAGAACTCTTCCTTAGCTGCATCAAGTGCTTCGTTATCAACAACTGTGTCTGCAAGCTGAGCTTCAACCTTTGCAATTGCATTTTCAAGCTCAAGTGCAACTGCAGGATCAAGTGAGGACGTATCCATAGCCTTTGCCGCCTTGATATCGTTGATGATGCCCTTTGTATTTCTTGCTGTGTTGAACTGCGGGAAACGGTCAGGATATGTATAGACATCTGTGAAGTTTTCATCAGTAAGAAGTTCAACTGCAAGCAACATAACAACGTCATTGCTACCTGTTCTCTCGTGGTTTTGATTGTAGAAATAGAATGTATGATCAGGAAGAAGACCTGCTCGTGCATCGACAATGTTATGCGGATCGATGTGGTTGTGGTCGGGATTTGTGCACTTCGGATCTTCCGTTACATAACCTTCGGGAAGTTCGACATCAACACCGTAGCTGACAGCACCCATTGATGTTGATTCAAGCTGGATAATACCGTCTGCATTCACGTTATCCCAACTGTCAACAATTGCATAAAGCGAATAGTTGTATCCACAGATATCAAAAACTTTGACACCTGAATCGATTGCATCGAGAATATTTTGGTCAGCATTGACCTGAGCATTGTAGAATATATCGGTCTGACGTTTGATCTCTTTCATACTCTCGTCAGCCAAATACTTTTCCGCACCTGCAGGATAGTTCTCAGCCGGGCAAAGACCCCAGATAAGTGTACTGTATCTGAGTCCGTTTACAAGCCCGTCAACTGCAGCATCAAGAACGCTGTTGAGAACATCTTTCGGGAAAATACGGATTGCAAGGTTAATCAGATAACTGCTCCAGGAGTAATCCATAAGACGCGGAATCATATAATCATAGAGTGCTTCATCGTCGTCAATAAGACCGTTCTCGATGATTTCACCTACAAGAGTAGAACCATTCTTTGCCGGAACAACATAAACTATACGGTTGATATCTTCAGAAATATCTCTGCCCTTGTCCTTATACATCTGGAGAAGGAGGTTAGCAAGTGAACCGCCCTGGCTGATAGGCACGATGTTGATTTTGTCGTGACCTGTCTGCTCTTTAATCATCTGGATATAATTGTAAAGCTCTTCAACAGTGTCGATCATATTGCCGAGTGAATAGTACGAGAAGAAATAGAGGTGGTCTGCACCTGCAATCTCAATGTACTTTTCAAGCGGTACGTTGTCGAGAATGTGGTCTCTGTCGTGCTCTGAAAGTTCTGCAACGCTTGCGCTGTACTTTGTTGCACGGATGTTCTTTACAACCTTACCGTTTTCGTCACATCTGATGTTTTCCATAAGAATTTCGCCGATAGCCTCACCAACGCCTTTAGCAAGTGAGTCGTTAAAATCGTGCTGGAAAACAAGAGCCATAAGAAGAGGAACAAGAGCCTTGCTCAAAGCAATCTTCACAATTTCTTCTGTTGACTCAAGGTAGAACGGTCCTTCATACGGCTGACCGTCAGCGTTTAATGCGATCTCACCGTTTTCGTCATACAAGAAAACTTCCGACTGGAAGATACCCGGAATAACGAGTGACGGGCACTGTCCACAGTCGCCGTCGCACTCGCCGTCTGCTCCTGCAAGTGCAGGTATAACGGCACTGAAAACAAATGTAAGGGCAACTAATGTTGCAATAATTTTAGTCCAAAGACTGTTTTTCATAAGATTACCTCTCTTCAGTAATAATATAAATCAATAATATACCATATTACCAAAAAAGACAATAGATATATATAAAATTTTGTCTGTTTGAATCGATTTTATTGTTAAATTCAGATGTTTTTAAAACCTTACTAAAGAAAAGATTTGAAATATTCTTTCATAAACACTTGAAATTTCTGTGGGGATATATTATAATGGTTCACGCAATAATCGCTGGTATGGCTCAGTTGGTAGAGCAGCGCATTCGTAATGCGCAGGTCGTCGGTTCGAGTCCGACTACCAGCTCCAAAAAATTCCGTACATAAAAGTGTGCGGAATTTTTTACTTATTCACTATTAACTATTCACTCTTCACTTTATATCATTAATACACGGAATTTCAGGTAATAAGTAAGAGTTAATAGTGAAGAGTTTGTTATAAAGCGGTTAAAATATGCTTTATCAAAGGAGTATTATATGAAAGACAGCCCTTTAATCAGTAAATCTAAAATATTCGCCCTCGAGGTTTTGAATGTTTGCAAAGAATTGCGCGCCGATAAATGCGAAGGTGTTTTAATCAATCAGTTTATACGTTCCGGCACAAGTATTGGTGCAAACATCAGAGAAGCATTTTATGCTCACAGCAAAGCTGACTTTATAGCAAAATTACAAATAGCCTTAAAAAATGCTATGAGACAGAATACTGGATTGAACTTTTTATTGATGCCGGATACTATAACAACACAGGAATACAAGAGCGTTGCGTTGAACTGAAAAAAATCTTAATTGCATCCATCAATACTGCCAAGGAGAATATAAAATGAGTAAGAATTTTATTGTTCGTAAGGTTGAACATAGTGATGCAGATGATATTTATTACATCAATAAAACAAGTCTTGGCTATGACTATGATTCAGAAAAACAAAAAAACAAAATATATTCAACAATCAATGACGATACTCAAATAATATTTGTTGCATCCATCGGAAATAAAGTTGTTGGTTACATACATCTTGTAAATTATGATGTAATATATGCTGATAATTATAAGAATTGCTTAGGTCTTGCTGTTGATAATGATTATAGACGAATAGGTATTGGTTCTGCATTGCTAAAGAAAGGTGAAATATGGGCAAAAGAAAATGGAGCTGTCGGGATTCGTCTTTGTTCAGGTATAGAAAGAGAAAACGCTCATAAATTTTATCTTTCACAAGGATACGTTGAAAATAAAATTCAAAAGAACCTGAAAAAAGTTTTTTAACCGTATAAGTTATAGTTTTAAAATGCCATACAACAAAAATTCCGTACATAAAAGTGTGCGGAATTTTTTACTTATTCAGGCTTTTCTACTCACTTTTCATATAGTTGCGGATATCCTCAAAATTCATAATGCAATAATCAATATCCTTATTGTCGGTAACCCAGATACTGTTAAAATAATACCATCCGTTATTCGTTCTGACGAACTCATAATTTTTTTGTATCAGACCGTCCGAACTCACCGCAGACACTGTGTACCACTCTTTTACATCGTCATCGTTTATTCCGATTGACATTCTCTCAAAATCACCGTTGTCTGCGTGCGTTGCTTTTTCAATTGCAACAAAGAAATCCTTATTAACTGTATCTAAAATCTCTGCTTTTTTTAAGTCTTTTTTCTCAAGGAATCCTTTACTTTCATCCGATTTCATACCGTAAAATTTATAGTTGTTAAGATCGTCATAATACGCCCCGGCTTTTTCTTTGTCCTCAACGTTGCAGAACAATGCATATTGAACATCATCAACAATCATATCACAATCCGGTTCATTGTTCACCGAATAGAAAGATGCGTATTTAAATATAATTGATACTTCGTCCTTATACATAGCAATCTTGTCGGTCAGCTTGATTTCCTTGTCGGCAATTTCTGACTCAATCAATTCATAACGTTTGTCTCCGATAACAATATCAACATAGTCAGATTCTGTATTTTCCGCAATCATTGCTTCGGGAAACTTCGGCATCTGCGATGCTTTGATCACATTGCTGACTATTACCCCTATAATCAGAACAGCAACAGCTATTGCAATTATTTTCTTAAACATCTGAACACCCCTGTTACCCTTTTTATTCAATTATATCATATCAAAACTTTATTTCAACTCAAAACTTTTTCCGTTTCCTCTCGACATAGCGATTTATATGTGTTAAAATTTATTAAATCACCTTGGAAAAGGAGAGTTTGTTATGGTTAAAAGATTTTACAGAATGCTTGAGCATCTGCACGTCGGCTGTGAAGCTCCGAGGGCATATTTTGTGCCGTCAGAGAACGCTGAAACAGCATCACTGCCACGTGAGAACTCGGCATTTTTCACTTTACTCAACGGCGAATGGGACTTCGCCTTCTTTAAAAATGTTGAGGAGCTCGACATTGAGGCAGAGGGCTTTTCGTCTTCCGTTGTCTGCCCTGACAAAATGACAGTTCCGTTCTGCTGGCAGATGAAGCTTGATCGCGGTTACGATGTTCCGAACTACATCAATCAGGACTACCCTTATCCGGTTGATCCGCCTCATCTTCCCGACGTTATTCCTTGCGGATTCTACCGTCGTAAGATTGATTTTACAAAGACCGAAGGAAAGAAGTATTTCATCAACTTCGAGGGTGTCGCACCGTGCTTCTATCTCTGGGTAAACGGCAAATTTGCCGGCTACAGTCAGGTCAGCCACAATACAAGTGAACTCGAAATTACAGATACACTCGTAAACGGTGAAAACACATTCGAGGTGCTTGTTGTTAAATGGTGTGAAGGCTCCTACCTTGAGGATCAGGACTTCTTCCGTCTTTCAGGTATCTTCCGTGATGTTTACATCCTTGAGCGTGATGAGAATTACCTTAAGGATATCTATATCGAATACAGCTTTGCAGATGATTTCTCATCTGTTGGAATCAACGCAGATGTTACACTTTCAGGTGACGCTTTAATTGAATGGACACTCACATCTCCCTGTGGCTGTAAGGTTGCAGACGGTAAGGCTGACGGCTCATTCAGGATAAATGTTGACTCTCCCGTTCTTTGGAACACAGAATCTCCCAAGCTCTACAACCTCACACTTAACATCGGTAACGAGTGGATCAACTTCCCTCTTGCTGTGAGAAAAGCAGAAATCAAAAACCGTTGCTTCCTTTTCAACGGTAAGAAAATAAAAATCCGCGGCATCAACCGACACGATTCTCACCCCGAGACAGGCTATGCCGTTTCTATGGAGCATATGACGAGAGACCTTTACATCCTCAAGCAAGGTAACGTCAACGCTATCCGTACATCACACTATCCGAATGATCCGCGATTCCTGGAACTTTGCGACAAAATCGGTTTTATGGTAATTGATGAAGCTGACATTGAAACACACGGTATGGGTTACAACTACGGTGACTGGTATTGGGACTACTGGGCATTTCTCTCAGATACTCCCGAATGGCGTGAGGCATATATCGACCGTGCGATGAGACTTTTTGAGCGTGACAAGAACCACGGTTGTATCATTATGTGGTCACTCGGCAACGAATCCGGTTGCGGTGAAAACCACAGACAGATGGCAAACTATATCCGTTCACGCAAACCGGACGCTATCATCCATTACGAAAATGCTCATCTTGAGTATCAGTCAAGACTCTGCAAGGATTTCAGCGATATTTCCGACGTTGAAAGCCGTATGTATGCTTCACTTGACTATCTTGAGTCTTACCTTAAAAACCCTGAAAACAAAAAGCCTTTCTACTATTGCGAATACGTCGCGGCGTGGAGCACAGGCGACATTCCTTTGCACTGGGGCAAATTCGAAGAATACGACAACTATATGGGAGGTTGTATCTGGGAATACTGCGACCACGCTGTAAACATCGGCACACCCGAAAGTCCGAAATACCGTTACGGCGGAGACTTCGGTGATCTCCCGAATGATAAGATTTACTGCATTGACGGCCTTGTTTATCCCGACAGACGTCTTCGTCCCGGCTTCCACGATATGAAGATTACATACCAACCGTTTGAGGTTGAGTACGCTGACGGAACAATCAAGGTTAAGAATAAGCGTTACTTTACAAGCCTCGAAGACATCGGATTCAACTGGGCAGTTGAAAAAAACGGCAAGGTTGTAAAAAGCGGCTCTGTTGAAAAAGCAGAGATTCCTGCACGCGGTGAGGCTGAATACAAACTCTTTGACAGTGTTCAGGCAGATGAGCTTACAACACTTATCATCCGTTTTGTTCAGAATAAAGATACTTTATGGGCAGAAAAAGGCTTTGAAGTCGGTTACAAGCAGTTTATTCTCTCAGACGAGACAGTAGCTGTTGCAACAGGCAAAAATGATACTGTTAAGTACACTGAATCAAGAACTTCAATCACAGTAAGCTGTGGCAAAACAGAATATGTATTTGACAAGATTTCAGGCAAGATCGCTTCAATCAATAATGGAAAAGAACTCCTGGCAAATCCGATTGAATTCAACGTCAACCGCAGTTACCACTTAAGCAACGGTTTTGCAGATGAGTGGAAACGTGCAAGATATGAGCAGGTTAAGCAGAAAACATATTCAAGTGAAATCACAGAAATAAGCGATGACAAGCTCGTGATTGAAACAAGAGTTTCTTTTGCTGCAGCAGCCATGCCTCCTGCGATCAATGCTAAGATTGTTTATACATTTACTGCAGACGGAAAGCTCAACATCAGCACCAGAGCAGTTGTTACATATAACGCTCCCGCACTTCCTCGTTTCGGTATCAAAATCACAATGCCCAAGGGATTTGAGAATGTAACATATCTCGGCTACGGTCCGGTTGAAACTTATGCTGACCGTTTTGCAAGTCAGATGCTTTCCGAATACAA
>JAZNCK010000035.1:0-10568 GCA_045587505.1 Acutalibacteraceae bacterium | reverse complement strand
AATAACGCCGTCTCTTGAAGTCTGTCTCTTAAATCTTCTGAGAGCGTTATCTAAAGATTCGCCTTCCTTAACTTTTACCTGACTCATTGTATTCCCTCCCTCCGCTACTTGCAGGGGCAATTTTCTAATATACACCTTATTGTAGCATACACTTTTATGGATGTCAACAGGAAATTTTTATTTTACCAAAAATCCTGCAGAGAAAGAGAAAAAACTTCTTTATCTTACAACAATATTGACAAGTCTGCCCTTTACATAAAGCTCCTTGACAATCTGCTTGCCCTCGATAGCCTTTGCGACGTTCTCATCTTTCTTTGCAAGTGCAATCGCATCAGCAGCTTCGATTTCTGCAGGAATCATAAGCTTTGCTCTTACCTTACCGTTGATCTGTGCAACTATTTCGATTTCGTCATCAACGCACTTTGCTTCGTCAAAATCTACCCAATTACCGTCAGCGAGCATTCCGCCGAAGCCCTGCTGTGCCCAGATTTCTTCTGTTACGTGAGGCGCGAACGGATTGAGAAGAGTAACAAAAGTCTTGAGTTCTGCCTTGTTGATTGCACCCTTATCATAGATTGCGTTAAGAAGTGTCATCAATGCTGCAATTGCAGTATTGAACTTCATATTTTCAATATCTTCTGTTACCTTTTTAATTGTCTTGTGGAAAAGTGACTCAAGGTCCTTTGAGTAATCGTCGCCGTCTGTGAGGATATCCTGGAGACCCCATGTTCTGTCGATAAATCTCTTACAACCCTTCACGGATGACGCAGACCACGGAGCAGCCTTTTCGTAGTCACCCATAAACAGAACATAAGCGCGAAGAACGTCTGCGCCGAATTCATCAACAACCTCGTTCGGGTCAACAACATTACCCTTTGACTTGCTCATCTTGTCACCGTCAGGTCCGAGGATAAGACCCTGAGCAGTACGCTTTGCATAAGGCTCATCATTCGGAACAACACCAAGGTCGTAAAGGAACTTGTGCCAGAAACGTGAGTAAATCATATGACGTGTAACGTGTTCCATACCGCCGTTGTACCAGTCAACCTGACCCCAGTATTTGAGCTTTTCGCTGTCTGCGAGAGCCTCGTTATTGCACGGGTCAATATAACGCAGGAAGTACCAGGATGAACCTGCCCACTGAGGCATTGTGTCTGTTTCACGCTTTGCATCACCGCCGCACTTCGGGCATTTGCAGTTTACATAAGAATCGATTTTTGCAAGCGGACTTTCACCGTCTGAACCCGGCTCAAAGTTTTCAACCTGAGGCAGTTTAAGCGGAAGCTCCTCATAAGGAACAGCAACCATACCGCACTTGTCACAGTGAACAATGGGAATAGGCTCGCCCCAGTAACGCTGTCTGTTGAATGCCCAGTCTTTCATCTTATACTGAACACCCTTTTCACCGATACCGTTCTTCTGAAGGTAATCAGCCATTGTATCGATAGCTTCACGCTTTGAAGTAATTCCGTTGAGGAACTCTGAGTTAACAAGTTCACCCTCACCTGCGTAAGCAGCCTCTTCAATGTTGCCACCCTTGATAACTTCAATGATATCGATGCCGAACTTCTTTGCAAAGTCGTAGTCACGGTCATCGTGTGCAGGCACAGCCATAATAGCGCCTGTACCGTAACCCATCATAACGTAGTCTGATATGTAAATCGGAATTTCCTTGCCGTTTACGGGATTGATAGCAGAAAGACCGTTAATACATACACCTGTTTTGTCTTTTACGAGCTGTGTTCTTTCAAACTCTGTCTTTTTTGCACACTCTTTTCTGTATGCTTCGATGTCTGCCATATTAGCAATCTTCTCGGCATACTTATCAATCATCGGATGCTCGGGAGCCATAACCATAAATGTTACGCCGAAGAGTGTATCGGGACGTGTTGTATAAACCTTGAGCTTCTCGTTATCTGAACCCTTAACGTCAAAGTCAACAAAGGCACCTGTTGACTTGCCGATCCAGTTCTGCTGCTGAAGTTTTACGTTGGGAAGATAGTCAACCTTCTCAAGACCTTCAAGGAGCTTGTCAGCATACTCAGTAATACGGAGATACCATACGTCCTTTGACTTCTGCACAATGTCAGAATGGCAAATATCACATTTACCGCCCTGTGAGTCCTCGTTTGAGAGAACAACCTTACAAGACGGGCAGTAGTTAACAAGAGTCTTGTCTCTGAAAGCGAGACCGTTTTCGAACATCTTGAGGAAAATCCACTGTGTCCACTTGTAGTAGTCCTCCTGTGTTGTGTCAACAACTCTTGTCCAGTCAAAAGAGAAACCGACTCTCTTAAGCTGGCTTGAGAACTTTTCAATATTCATATCGGTTACTTTACGGGGATGGATGCCCGTTTTGATAGCATAGTTCTCTGTCGGAAGACCGTAAGCGTCAAAACCGATGGGGAACAATACGTTGTAACCCTGCATTCTTCTTTTTCTTGATACAACCTCAAGACCTGAATAAGCCTTGATATGGCCAACGTGCATACCTGCACCGCTGGGATACGGGAACTCTACGAGAGCGTAGAACTTCGGCTTATCCGAAAAATCCGCCGCATGGAAAACGCCGCTTTCTTCCCATTTATCCTGCCATTTTTTCTCTGTTGATTTAAAATCATAACCCATTTCAACATTCCTCCGAGTGTTAGCTTTATGCAAATTCACGGGCGGATGCTATCCGCCCTGACGAATATATTTTCCTTAATCAGTCCGGTGTAATGATGTCGGAGATGTCCACGTGTGCTGCATCGCCCCAGAGTCTTTCGAGATTATAATACTCTCTTGACTGCGGGTCAAAAACATGAACAAGAACACAACCGTAATCAAGCAGAATCCAACCTGTTGCTCTGCCCTCAACGTGGTCGGGCAACACGTTAAGTTTTGCCATCTCTTCATCAATCTCATCTGCAAGTGAACGCACGTGTGTGCTCGACGTACCGCTTGCAATAATAAAATAATCGGAAACTATTGTAAGTTCTTTTGTTTCAATAAGTGAAATATCAATCGCTTTTTTACTGTCAAGAATTTTAACTATATTTCTTGCTGTTTCAAGTGATGTCATATCTTATTTCCTCCTTGCTTCTGAATTATGACCTCATTGTAAAGGTCAACGCTGTCAGGATGAATCACGCTGCCTTTTTTTACAAGGTCGGGAATACCGAACTCGAGCGCATAGAGAATTGCACTTTCCATAGACTCTTCACAAAGCCGTCGCATATCCTCAACACCGTTATAATTACGCTCTGCCGATATGTAATCTGCAAGATAAACAATTTTTTCAATAAGCGTCATTTTTGCCCTTCCTGTTGTGTGGTACCTGACGGCACGGTAAATCTCCCGGTCGTCAATACCCATAACAGTTCTTATATACGCCGCGCCTGCGATCGCGTGCCATAATTTAGGGTTGGCACGTTCTTCGGGCAAAAGTTCAATCCCTGCCTCAGTTATAACCCCCAGCTGCTCCTCCGGTGAGGAGTTTTTCATAACGTCGTGCAGCAGTCCTGCCGTGTACGCCTTATCCGCATCGTAACCATATTTTTCGGCTAAATATCCGGCACTTTCGGCAACATTAAGACTGTGTTGAAACCGTCTTAACTCCAGCTTCGACCTTATGAGCTCAATGATTTTTTCATCAGTCCAGCCGTTCAAAGGTATAACTCCTTTTCTTTTATGTATTCCAGCACCTGCGAACTTACAAGCCCTTCAACAGGCTCTCCCGATTTTACCTTGTTACGGATTTCGGTTGAACTCATTTCAATCGGATCAAATTCGCAGACAATGAATCTGTCTTCTTTTTCGGGAAAATGCTCACGGACATAGTCGTCTAACACCTCTTCACCGACTCCGTCACTGCGTGTAACGGCGCAGATTCGGACTTTGTCCAGAATCACGTCGGGATTTTTCCACAGGTGGAAAGAAAGAAGCATATCCGAACCCATAAGAAAAATCAATTCATCATCAGGGTATTGCTGACGCAAAAGAGTTACGGTCTCAAAAGTGTAGCTCTTTCCTCCTCGGGCAATTTCCATATCACTGACCTCTACCCCACTGTCATCGGCAAAAAGGATTTTTACCATATTTTCTCTGTCTTCTGACGTGGTAGTGCTTTCCTTGTGCTTATGCGGTGGAGTAGCAGTCGGTATCACTATAAGTTTGTCGAGAAAAAGCCTTGCTTTCAACTCGTCGGCATATTTCTTATGCCCTATATGCGGCGGATCAAATGTTCCGCCAAAAATTCCGATTCGCATTATCTTATGTTAACCTTTTTGTTCATAACATAGTGTGTCGCATAGAAAAATGCCACACCGAACACGAGCGAAATCATAAGAGTTGTAAGATTGATGAAAGATGCACCTGCATCAACCTGAAGATAGTCTGTTACAAGCTTTATAGAATCGCCTGTTACAGAAAGTCCAAAGTCAATTTCATTTGAAATGAGAGTTGAAATGCTTTCTGCAATATAAATTGTACCCATTGAAAAAACAATCGTCCAGAGAAGGTATCTCTTCTGGAAAAGTCTTGTGTTTGCAAGGCTGATTGCAAAATAAACTTCAACAGAAAGCACTGCAAAACGGATAAAGAAAGAAATAAGCGAAATAACTGCTGATGCAATAACAGTTGCAAGTGACTTGCCGCCGAGAAGCAGCGGAAGCATTGACTCGATCATCGCATAACTTTCCTGACCGATGTAGTCCTCTTTGATAACAAAGTACATAATAGCCATCGTACCCATAAGGCAAGCAAAAGCTGCAATGTACCATACTGTTGAAACAATTACCTTTGATGCAAGGAGTGAAACACTCTTGACAGGAAGGGTGAAGCTGAGATAACCCTGGTCACCGTAGAGAGACTTCTGGAAATTGGTAACCATAACAACAGTTGTAAGTATGAAGTTACAGGATGAAATTATAATAAGTACCATCATGCCAAGCATCTGCGCGGTATTCACAGACTCAGACGGATCTCTGCCGATATAATAGGAACCGAGGATGTACGCCATGATAATGGCAACAACAGCGTAAAGCACACCCATAATTCTACCTGTTGCAATGAACTCGTGCTTTAAAAGTTTAGCCAACATAGCTGAACACCTCCCTGAATAAATCTTCTACACTCTTGCCGCTTTCAGTAATCTTTTCAACATCAGTGTTGACAACAAGCTCACCGCCCTTAACCATAAGAACACGGTCAAGGACACGTTCGATGTCATAAATGAGATGAGTTGACAAAAGGATTGTGGAATTTTCCGAGTGGTTTTTCATAATTGTATCAAGGATAAATTCTCTTGAAACAAGGTCAACACCACCAAGAGGCTCGTCGAGAATATAGAGATCTGCCTTTCGGCACATAACAAGGATAAGCTGGAGCTTTTCCTGCTGACCTTTGGACATTGTTTTTATTTTCTGCTTCAGATCAAGGTCGAAAGTCCTTGCCATTTCAAGAGCTTTTTCCTTGTCAAAATTCTTGTAGAAATCTGCCATATAGTTGATGGCGTGTTTCGGTGTCATCCACGGAGCAAGGTAATTTTTCTCCGGCAAGTAGGCAACAATCGCCTTTGACTCCGCACCGGGAGTCTTGCCGTTGATAAGAATTTTGCCCTCATAATCATTGATAAGACCGACAATTGATTTGATCATTGATGTTTTACCGCAACCGTTAGGGCCGAGAAGTCCAACGATTTTGCCTTCAGGTAAATCAAAAGATACACCGTTGAGAACCTGATGTGATCCGTAACTCTTTTTCAGGTCTCTGACTTTTAACAGAGTCTCGCTCATTTATTCTTTCCTCCAAATCCGGGATATTAGTCTTCTGACATTCTTGCTTCTTTAATCATCTCATCCGTAATCTTTGATTCACCGTGCTTAACAAAGAGAAGGAAGATGATTGCGACTGCGAACGTAACGGGGCTGTAATAGAACAGCGACATATACGTTCCTGCAAACATTCTGATGAAACCGTAAAGAATCGGTGAAGCAATCTGTGCCGAGAATGTTGCTGTGTAATAATAGCCTGTGAATGTGCCAACCTTTTCAACACCGCCGATATCAAGAACAAGCGGAAGAGTATTAACTGTGATAAACATATTGGCAGCACCACCGAGAATAAGAACGGGGTAAATAAGAACGCGAAGAATCTTTGTGATATTTGCAACAGCGTCAGAAACAGCCTTGATTGCTGTGCCGAATGTTGCATTTTCTGTTGCAAGAACGTTGTTCGCAACTGCTATAACAGCCTTCTCAACATCTGCACCTGCGTTCTCTGCAAAGAACTTATCAAACTCTGCATAATACTTATACTCATCAAGAGCCTTGCCTTCTTCAAGTGCAAGTCTGTACTCAATAAATCCGTCAACTGTGAGAACCTCCGCCTCTGAGAGTTCTCTGCCTTCTTCCTTGGCAAGGTCGCTGATTTTTGAGTTGTATTCGTTAATCTGGTCATTAACTGCAATGTATGAGTTATTGACCTCAACATAGTTTTTGATTGAAAGGTCCTGACCGCCGAGCATAACAAGGAATACGGCGAAGAACACAATAAAGGCTGTAAGGAAAACAGAAATACCTGCAAGAATAGTCTTTTTTCTGCCGAACTTCTTGCCGAATTTACCTGCCGGAAGAGCTGCAACACCTGAGCAAACTGCGAAGAGAAGCATGATGAATGTTGCCTCGGAGGTAATCATGTGAAGGATTTCCTGCGCAAAGAGTGAGAAGAATGTTGTGATTGCGTTTGTACCGCAGAAGAGGAAGAAAAGACAACCAAGCATAAAGAGAAGGCTCTTTCTCTCTGCCTTTGAAAGTTTGTCTGCCTTGAGTGCAGCCTTGTGTGCTTTTGCTGCTTCTTTTTCTGCCTTTCTTCTTGCTTTTTCGTCTGCATACTGGTTTGCTTCGCCCTTGAGTCTGATGCTCGTATCCTCTTCTTTTACAAAGAAAAGAAGGACGAGCATACCGATAATCATAACGAGTGAGCCGATAGCAAAAACATACGGGAAAGAAAGTGTCTCGTTTGCTTTGATTTCTGCCTTTGTGTAACCTGCGAAAAGTGAGCAGAGTGCGATACCGAGTGTACCTGCAACCATACCTACAGCTGAACCGATACCACCCATAAGGTTGATAACTGCGTTACCTTCTGAACGGAGCTGCGGAGGGGTAAGGTCGGGCATAAGTGCAACAACGGGAGCTCGCCACAATGACATTGAGAAAACAAAGAGAATAACTACAAACATTGTAAGCGGAAGTCTTGCTTCTCCCTGCACATTAAGAGCAACAATCGGGATAAGTGTAAACAGAACTGCTGAAATCGGAGCACAAGCTACGATGAACGGACGGCGCTTGCCAAGCTTTGAATGGCAGTTGTCCGAAAGTTTACCAAAAGTCGGCTGGAAAATAACGCCGAATATGTTATCAAAAGTCATAATGATACCGATGAATAAGGGAACAAGGGTAAAACCTCCACCGAGGGAAACCGTGCTTTCACCCTGAGCCTCGGCAAACTGTCCGATCCACGGAATAGCTTTGCCGATCGCCTCACTCCAACGAGCAATCATATCGCTTTCGGAAAGAATTTTGTTAAGAATTTTTGTGATGTACGGGTCATAAATTGCCCAAGCAATTGAAGTTGCAAGGAAACCGAAACCTGTGAGAATGGTTTTCTTGTAATTGAGCTTCATTTTTTCAGCCATAAAAACAATCCTTTCAATACAATTGTAAAAAGTCACAACTGAATATTTTACTAACCACCGGTTAAAAGAGAATCTGAATTCTCTTAAGAACGCACAAAACCCCATTTAACCAATAATTATAAAGTATTATAACACTTTTGTCGGCATTTGCAAATGCTTTTAGAATTATTTTTATTAAATTATTAAAAATATTTCGGTTTATTTACCTTGGCATATATATTGTCATTTATTTTTTACCAAGGTATAAAACAAATTGAAAATTTTTGTTAATAAAAAAGCTGACGGTAACACGTCAGCCAAAAAGAAAAGCCGTCAGGGTTTCCCCCAACGGCTTTGAAAAATTGTTAAATTATGCTACTTCTGAAACGTTTGAAAAATCAAACTCAGCGAATACGCCATTGCTTCTGTCGTAGATAACCCAAGTCTTGCTGAGACCGATCATATCGATAACGCTGTTCTTACCAACGCTGACTTCGAGGATGCCGTAAATTTCAGCGTGACCGCCGATAGTTACTTCACCTTCAACGTCAAGACCTGCTGCAACTTCTGCAAGATAGTCAACAGGAACTGCGTATGTAGACTGAATTACATTACCGTTTGCGTCAACAAACTTAGCCTGTGCTTCTACCCAAGCACCAACGCCGCCGAATACAGCAACGTCAACGATCTGATAACCGAAGAGACCAAGACCTACGCCGAAGCCAAGCTTGATTTCGAACTCGCCATAGATATCAACTGCGCGATCGATAACCTTAGATTCGCTAACTTTGCTTACCTTGTTGTTGATGATTGAAACACCGTGCATCTCCTGTGAAACAACTGTGATTGTCATTCTACCGTTAACATTGATGTTAAGCATAATGTCAAAGTTAACTGTAAGAGGAGTTGTACCGAGAGGAACAACGAATGTGAAGAGCTTGATTGACTTAGTGTCCATCTCGCTGAGGATGTACTGGTTAACAAGTTCCTCAAGCTTATTCTTGCCTTCGAGCTTTTCGCCGTTTGTCTCTACCATCTCACCGAACTCTTTGTAGTAAGAACCTGAGATAGTTGTTTTGTCAACGAGGTCGTACTCTGAGTTGAGGTAAACTTCGTTGAAGTTGAGTGTCTTGAAGTTAACGTCTGCCTTAGCATCTACTTCAAGATTTGTGAGAGAGTATTCCTTTGAAAGAACAACACCGTCAACAAGAGCTGTTGAGATGCCGAAATCAAGACCTGTCTCTGTAACCTCTGCATCGATATCGAAATCACCAACTGAGAAGCTGATGTTACCGATTGTGCGAAGGATACCCTTAATGATTCTGTGGATCTCTTCTGTGCTGAGACCTTCTGTGTCGAAGTAACCGTCACTGATAACTTCGCCGTTACCGTCGAGGATCATAGCTGTACCGAAGTTAACGTCTGTTGAACCTTCGTAGTCGATCTTCTCGATAACGTCTGTGATAGCAACTTCTGAGTTTGTAACAACCTTCTGGCCGTCAACGATTTCTACAGACTCTGCTTTGTAAGCAGCACCTGTAACGATAGCGTCTGACTGCTCGAGAACGTAGATGTCGCCCTCTTCGATGTCTGAAGCTGCGTCAAGAACGATAGCGTCGTCCTCTACTGTGTAAGTGTCAACTGTCTTAACACCTTCAACGAGGTCAAGTTTTTCCTTAACATCCTCGATTACAGGGCAGCTGCATGCAACAGCAACTGTGATAGCTGCGATAACGTCGTTCTTTGACATAGCAGCTGTGCTTACGATGCCGTCGTTATCCATGGGGATGATACCATTAACAACAGCTGTGGAAACCTTAGCAAGGTTAGTGAAGTCTTCTGCGTTAGCGATTTCTGCTGTCTCGTCGAGTTCAAGGCCAGCTGCAGTAACAAGAACTGTAGCTACGAACTCGGTGTCAACTGCATCGAAAACTCTGATTTCGTCATAGTCAACGAGAACGTCATACTCTGCAGCTGTTGCAACAGCTGTAAAATACTCGTTGTCTGAGCCAATGCCGTAAACGGGCTCTGTAGACTCAGTAGCCTGATAACCAAAGTACTCGCAAACATAAGTCAAGAATTCACCGACTTCCATTGTCTCTGTGCCCGGCCATACGAAGCCCGGGAAGATGCTTGTCATAATGGTCATGATGATTGACAAGATGAATGAGATGATCTTTGTGGTCATAACAATTCCTCCTAATAAATATTTTGAGGTCAACGTCTCCGACGTCCGGAAAGTGGTATAACGTTAGTACCGCTTTTAGGCTAAGTCATCCGAAAACAACAACTATGGAAACACTTTCCCCGATTTAGATTATAGTATACTGTTCGTTTTTTTGCAAGTAAAAAATACGCATTTTTAACTATTTTTGGTTATTTTTATCACTTTGCACAACATATAGTGCTCGTCGTGTTGTTTAAACCTACGCGATTTGTGCAATATGACAAAAATTTATTTCTGTAATAAAATCTATGCCGCTGAAAACTGTTTTATTCGCAGTGAATACCACTGTGAATAATTCAATTTGACATAATTTTGTCAAAATCCAACTCTTTCATTATCATAATAAACAAAAAACGGCAGCCGTGTTACCGACTGCCGAGTTTTCAGTTAATTAAGGAATTATTCCTCTGTGCCGTAAAGCTTTGCGAGTCACTCAAGGTGAGCATAACGATCCTTAGCGTCTGCCACAGCCTTTGCGAAGAGTTCTTCAGCTCTTTCGGGGAAGGAACGTGTAAGAGATGCATAACGAGCCTCGTTGAGGAGGAATGCGCGGTAGCCCTCTGTTGCGGGAGCCTTTGAATCCATTGAGAACGGATTCTTGCCTTCTGCCTTGAGTGCCGGGTTGTAACGGAACATATTCCAGTAACCGCAGTCAACAGCCTTCTTCATTTCAGCCTGGCAGTT
>JAZNCK010000034.1:0-6895 GCA_045587505.1 Acutalibacteraceae bacterium | reverse complement strand
TCTCCTTCGTGGTATCCAGAGAACAGACATCGAGCGTGGTCAGGTTCTTGCAAAGCCCGGTTCAATTCACCCGCACACAAAGTTTGCTGGTCAGGTTTACGTTCTTAATAAGGACGAAGGTGGCCGTCATACACCGTTCTTCAACAACTACCGTCCTCAGTTCTACTTCAGAACAACAGACGTTACAGGCGTTATCAGCCTTCCCGAAGGTGTTGAAATGTGTATGCCTGGTGACAACGTTACAATGAACGTTGAGCTCATCACTCCGATCGCTATCGAAGAAGGTCTTCGTTTTGCTATCCGTGAAGGTGGCCGTACAGTTGGTTCAGGCGTTGTTACAGCTATCAACGAATAATTAAATTATTTCACTCAAGAGGTAAGTCGAAAGGCTTACCTCTTTTTTATACACAAAACTTATAAGTTGTCTAAAAATACTCAAAAAACACCTGAATGTTGTTGAAATGTGCTTAACATAATGCTACAATGTTACAAATCTGAAAATTGAGGTATTAGCAAATGAAACTTATAGCATTATTGTTGGCGATTCTTACTCCACTTCTGACTCTTATTACTTGGAGTCCTTTCGCGAAATTTGATGACGAGATTTCCGTTGTTGAAGAAAAGGTAGACGGATTCATTAAAGGTGTATGCCACGCTGAACCACAGTATGATCTGCTTAACGAGGGCAATATCGAATGGTTCCGTGACGATATTCCGTTTCCGTATGATGAAGATGGCAATCTTTCAAAGAGTTATATCAACTGGAAGAAAGAATCGCTCGAATATACAAAAAATGGTGTTCGTATTTTTGGCATCACACCCTATCCTGACGATTATATTGAGTACGGCCTTGATCCTCGTGACCCTGCGAACAAAGAAGCTATTCAGGATATCGCACGCTTCTACGTTGAAGACCTTAAGGGTATTGTAGGAGCTTTCCAGGTAACTAATGAAATGGGTATTGATCGCTTCACTCTTCCTCTTACACTCGATGAGGCTGCTGATTTTATCGGCATACAGCTTGAAGCTATGTATCCTGTGCGCGGTGATATTATCATCGGTTACAACCTTGGCGGTCTTTCTATCGCAACTCTACCGTTTAAGATGATGGAATACCACAAGTATTGTGACTACGTAGGCGTTGATATGTATCTCGGATGCTTTGAACCGGTCCTCAAATTGCCGGATCAGATGGTTACAATTCTTAATTTTGTAAGAAAGGTGACGGGCAAACCCATTGTTTTGTGTGAATTCGGTTACATCGGACTCGGAGAACCGAAAACGGATTTTGAGAAAATGAAGATTATGTGGAGCTATGGTTTTCTTAATGAAAGACATGCAAGCAGACACATTGATGATTTTATCGGCAGATTGCCTGAGGAGATGAAAGAAGAAATACTTGAAGACTACAGCGATCTTTCTGATAAAGAAAAGGCCGACCTCATCTTTAACGGTGAATACAGTAATCATCTTTACTGTGAGCTGCAGGATGGCTACGGTTTGTATAATTATCCTCATACACCGGAAGGACAGGCTGAGTTTTTTAAGTATATAATTCCAAAACTCAGAAAGCTCGACTATCTTGTAGGTATGTTTGTTTACTGTTGGCAGGACAGTGGTGATTGCTATGTCTGCGGACAGGTTGAGTGCCCTGTTGAGACGAAATGGGGACTTGTTGATTATGAAGGCAACCCGAAACCGTCATATTATGCAGTCAGAGAAGCGTATGCTGATTGAGAATAAATAACTTGCCTTGCAGGGATTTTTCCTTGCAAGGCTTTTTTATTTTAAAATACTATTGACAAACCGAACAAATGTTCGTACAATATAAGTGTGCTATTGATTTTGGTGGCTAAGGGAATATTTGGTAAAAAGGAGATGAAGATGAACAGGATTTCCGACGAAGTAATTTCAATTGAGGAAGCCGAAACGGCATTGAGATGTATGCGTTTGTGTAGTCTTGATGAGCACGAGGCGTTAGAGAGTGTTGACAGCCTTGTAGACAGAATGCGCAGAGTTTCTATGGCGTCGATTGTTGGGGAAATTATTGATACTCGTTTGTCAGAAAATCAAAAGACAGTTGTGCAGGAGTTCTGGTTTTCGGGCAAAAACACTATGCAGATTGCACGCGAAAAAGGGGTATCGCAGGCAAATGTTTACCGCACACTTACGAGAGCAAATGAATCAATCAAAGAATTACTAACACCACTTGTTACTTATTTCAGCGACTTGCCTAACGTGCAGGTCGCACCCGTCATTTTCAGGGAAATTATGACGGTTTGTTCCGCTAAGTTATGCCAAGAAGAGAAACTTGGTTCTATACTCAGAAATATCCGACTTTCAAAAGCGGTAACGCCCGAAGTTGCAGCTAGGGCGATGTGCATTACCGTTAAAGAATTAGAAAGAATTGAAAGTGGGAAAACTGAACCAACGCTTGAATTTCTCGCGACATTTTCACGGGTATTCAGTGTTGAATTTGATTTAAGTATTTCAAACGGAAAGGAAAGATATAAATGGAAAGAAGCCTTACAGAATTAAGTGAAGATTATTTTAAGGCAGCCGATGATATAGCTTGTCTTATTGCTAAATACAGAAAAATGCTTCAGGATGCTTATAAAGCCAAAGATTACCTCAGAACCTATGAAATCAAACGCAAACTCACAATCTTTTATGACCAGAAGAGAGATATCCTTGATACGGCATACACTCTTAAAAATTACTATGACACTGATCGGGAGGTGATGTCTGCGTGAATGATATTGCTTTAAATGTAACCGGAAATCGTCTTGAAATTAAGTCAGATACTCGTACAACAGGCGGAAGCGTAGATTATGACACCTGCACATTTACTTTTGACAGTGTATGGAACGGATTTGAAAAAACTGCAGTTTTTATGCGTGAAAACAACGATGCTTATCGTGTTGAATTAAAGGACAATTCCTGCAAAATCCCTGCTGACTGCATACGCAAAGAGGGGATACTTAAAATCGGAGCTTACGGTGCGAATGCTGACGGTGTGGTTATCACTACGAATTTTGTTGCTCACAGGGTAGCTGAAGGCATCGAAGATGCAGGACTCTGGGTTGAAGAGGAGTCTGATTAAAATGATTGATATTGATATGGAACTCTCGTCTCTTTTGCTGGCACTTCGGCTTACCAAACAGGTCGAAAATGTCAGGGAAAGGGGCGAGGATGATTTTACGCTCTTCAGAAGTTTCGCGGGAATGATAAGAGACTATGAAAACAAAAGGGAGAAAGTAATAAATGAGTAAAATCAGTAATATAATTTTTAACGGGAAAAGTCATTACATAACTTCAAAATACGGTAAACGTACAGTGCTTAAGACTTCAGCAGGTACAACTAATCCGTTTCACTATGGAACAGATTACGGTACGGGTGGCAAGAAGCTTGAACAGTATGCCGTTGAAGACGGTTCGGTGTTAAGTTGCGGTAAGGCATCGGACGGCGCACTTTTTGTTTGGGTGAAATATCCGAGACTCAACAAGAAAATGCTTCATTACCACCTTGACAGCATCAATGTTAAATCAGGGCAAAGTGTTAAAAAGGGAACGCTCTTAGGCTATACCGGTAAGACGGGTAAGGCTACAGGTATACACTTGCACCTTGCAGTCAAAGATCTGACAACAGATAAATATGAAGATCCCGAAAAATTCGCTTTAACGTACAGAGAGCCTTCATCTTACAAAAACGGTACATATACTGTGTCAGCTAATCTTCTTCGGGTAAGAAGTGGTCCTTCAAAGAAGTATTCATATAAACGCTTCAGAAACTTTACGGAAAATGCCCAGGAGCAGATTAAAAAACTCAATTCCGAAAAACCTGTTGACGGACTTGTAAGAGGCTGTACTTGTACCGTTTCTGCTGTCAGTGAAAATTGGGGCAGAATTCCCTCGGGATGGATTTGTCTTGACTACTGCGAACGGGCGGTGACAACTTGACAGATATCTTAACGGCAATCATAGCTTTTGCGGGAACGCTCGTCGGCTCACTCGGAGGAATTTTGGCAGCAAACAAACTGACTGTTTACAGAATTGAACAGCTTGAACAGAAGGTTTCAAAGCACAACAACCTTGTTGAAAGAATGTTTCAGGTCGAAAGCTCAACAAAATCAGCACATCATAGAATAGACGAACTCAGGGAGGAGATAATAAAATGAAAAAGCTCAACTTAAAAGGAGTGTCTGCGCAGACATGGGTAAGAACGATAATACTTTTACTTGCACTTGTAAATCAGGCACTTGTTATGTTTGGCATATCAAAAACAGAAATAGAACTTGAACAGTGGACGCAGTGGGCATCGTATATATTCACGGTTGTCACAGCCGTCTGGTCTTGGTGGAAAAATAACAGCTTCACCGACAAGGCGCAGGATGCAGACATTCTCATAAACCCACAAAGGTAGTTCATCGTATATACAAAGACCTCCGGCCGTTTCCGGTCGGAGGTCTTTGGTTTATAAAATATTGATTATTTAATCATTGTTTCGCCTGTCATTTCCTTGGGCTGTTCAAGTCCGAGGATTGTAAGCATTGTGGGAGCGATATCAGCAAGTCTGCCTGTTTCCTTAAGCTCGCAATCATAACCGACTACGCAGAAGGGAACGGGGTTAGTTGAATGCGGTGTGAACGGATTGCCGTCATCGCCGATCATTCTGTCAGCATTACCGTGGTCAGCTGTGATAAGCACAGCACCGCCCATTTCGAGTGTTGCATCGCAGACTTTACCAACGCATTCGTCAACAGCCTCAACAGCCTTGACTGCAGCATCCCAAACACCTGTATGGCCAACCATATCGCAGTTTGCGAAGTTGAGGATAACTGCATCATACTTGCCTGACTTGATTTTCTCAACAACAGCGTCGCATACGGGATATGCGCTCATTTCGGGCTGAAGATCGAATGTCGGAACATCGGGGGACTGGATAAGAATTCTGTCCTCGCCCTCAAATGTCTTCTCTTCACCGCCGTTAAAGAAGAATGTAACGTGAGCATATTTCTGTGTCTCAGCAATACGAAGCTGAGTCATACCCTTTGATGCAAGGTATTCGCCCATTGTCATTGTAAGCTCTTCGGGAGGGAATGCAACAGTAACGTTCGGCATTGTCTCATCATACTGTGTCATGCAGACATAGTGAAGCGGGAAGAAACCGTTCTTTCTCTCAAATCCGTCAAAAGCCTCATCAACGAAAGTTCTTGTAATCTGTCTTGCGCGGTCGGGACGGAAGTTGAAGAATACAACGCTGTCGTTAGCTTTGATTGTGCCTTCCTTGTTAAGAACTGTAGGAACGATGAATTCGTCAGTTACGCCGTTTGCGTAAGATTCTTCCATAGCAACCTTACCGCATTCTGCCTGAATGCCTTCACCGTAAACCATAGCTGCATAAGCCTTTTCTACTCTGTCCCAAGCGAAGTCACGGTCCATTGCGTAGTAACGACCCATAATTGTAGCAATTTCGCCGACACCGAGTTCCTTTGTCTTTTTGAAAACATCCTGAACAAAGCCGACACCTGATGTAACAGAAACATCACGGCCATCCATAATGCAGTGAACATAAACCTTGTCAAGACCTTCTTTTTTAGCCATTTCAAGAAGACCGAAAAGATGCTCAATATGGCTGTGAACACCACCGTCAGAAAGAAGACCTACAAGATGAAGAGCAGTGCCGTTCTTTTTGCAGTTTTCACAAGCGTCCTTGAGTGCCTTGATGTTGAAGAAATCACCGTCTGTGATAGACTTTGAAATCTTAACGAGCATCTGGTAAACAACACGGCCTGCACCGATATTTGTATGACCAACCTCACTGTTACCCATCTGACCGTCGGGAAGACCAACGTCAAGACCTGATGCACCGATTGTTGTAAACGGATTTTCGTTGAAAAGTTTTGTAAGGTTGGGTGTGTTTGCAGCTTCAATAGCATTACCCTTATCGCCGGGGTTGATACCGAAACCGTCCATAATACATAAAACTACAGGTTTTTTCATATTCAATCACCATTCAAAATTATGGGACGCATCGCAGCGTCCCATAGAATTATTGTTTATTTATTATTTACTTGCTGCCTTAACGATAGCTGCAAAGTCGGGAGCCTTGAGTGAAGCACCGCCGATAAGACCACCGTCAACGTCTTCCTTACCAAGAAGCTCGTCAGCGTTAGCAGCGTTCATTGAACCGCCGTACTGAACAACAAACTTGTCAGCAGCTTCCTTATCGTAAAGCTCTTCAATAAGATCACGGATAGCCTTACAAACCTCCTCAGCCTGGTCAGCAGTAGCAGTTTTGCCTGTACCGATAGCCCATACCGGCTCGTAAGCGATAATGATTCTGTCAAGTTCTTCCTTAGAAACACCTGCGAGAGCAATCTTAACCTGAGAGTTAACAACTTCCATTGTGATGTTCTGCTCTCTCTGCTCGAGGTATTCACCAACGCAGAGGATAACTGTCATACCGTTGTCAAGAGCAGCTCTTGTTCTGTCACGTACTGTAACGTCTGTATCACCAAAGTAAGTTCTTCTCTCAGAGTGACCTGTGATAACATAGTCAACACCGCAAGCCTTAAGCATTTCAGCAGAAACTTCGCCTGTGAAAGCACCGCTTGCTGCCCAGTGGCAGTTCTCAGCACCAACCTTGATATTTGAACCCTTTGTAGCCTCGAGAGCTGCGAAAAGGTCGATGTAGGGAACGCAAACAACCACGTCACAGTCAGCATCTGCTACGAGAGGCTTGATTTCGTTAATGAGAGCTGTTGTCTCAGCAGGAGTCTTGTTCATTTTCCAGTTACCTGCGATAACTGCTTTACGAAGTGATTTATTCATCTTTGTGACGTCCTTTCAATTATTTGTTGTTAAGAGCAACGATGCCCGGAAGTTCTTTACC
>JAZNCK010000033.1:0-2257 GCA_045587505.1 Acutalibacteraceae bacterium | reverse complement strand
GGAAGCCTCTGCTACGCTTACGAAAAATGAACTCGAAGTCGGTGACCTCATCGAATTCGGCTCATACCCGCAGTCGAAAGTAACGGACACAACCATTCTTTCTGCATTGAACTCACTCAGCCTGTCATGGGCATCATACGGCTATTATTCGGGTACGGGCGTTTATGATGACGGCCAGATGCAGCCGGGTGACTGGATGAAGTATGCAGATGTAAGCTATGGGGGAATAAAATATAGAGCAGTAACCTTCAGTCAGTACAGACCGTATGTGACAGGTTATACAAGCTTAGCAAGTAACACATACCAGGATGAAAACGGCTACATCCCGAACACAGTATATTGGTTTAAATATGAGCCGTTAAAGTGGAGAGTGCTTGATGCAGAAGAAGGGCTGGTAATGTGCGAAAGTATAATTGACAGCCAGGCATACAGCAACACTATATATTATAAAAGCGGTGCAAGTCGTAAATATGCATATTTTAACGATGAAGAAATGACAACATATGCCAACGATTATGCCACAAGCTCAATAAGAGAATGGCTGAATGAAGATTTTTATAACACAGCATTTACAAGCAGTGAAAAATCAGAGATAGCAATAACAACTCTTGATAACAGCAGTTTTGACAGTTATTATTCTAAATTTGACAGTGCAACAACAAATGACAAAATTTTTCTCCTTTCATTTGACGAAGTGTTGAATACAGAATATGGCTTCGAAAGCAGTACTAGTAGTAGTACAACAAGGGCAGCCATTGGAACAGACTACGCAAAATGTCAGGGACTATCCACATGGATTTCATCTGATTACTACAAGGGCTATTCTGCTTGGCGTCTGCGCTCGCCTAGTGCCTCTTCTGATGTATCGAGCGATGTAAATCTTGACGGCAATGTTAGCACCACCTACAGCTTTAATGTTATTAACGTTGCACACGGCGTTCGCCCAGCCTTGAAACTCAATCTCCAATCTTCAATCTATCAATCTTACGGTGAGCAATCCGAAACAGTAAGCTTTGAAGGAGAAGGAAAAGCTGAATTCACAACACAGTCCGTCTCAACAAAAACGATGAGCGTATATAATAAAAACTGTGTCGCAGGCAACAGATACGTTCTTCTCAACGTAAGCAATTACTCAGAGGACTTTGAACTCAACTCTGCTGATCTTCTTTACATTGATATGCTCAGAGCCGATGCAAACGGAATCGTTTCATCGACCTTCACTCCGAAGTCATATGATGAAAACGGTACACTCCTTCTCATAGGCGACTTCGGCAGCGGTACAGAGGCAAAGGTAATCACCGAAGGTGAGCCTGAACCCGAACCCGAAATCAAGGGCAAAGTCCACTCTGTTTCAGTCGATGATATTTCGATGAAATATAAAGACGGTGCAACTCTCACTCCGTCAATCAATGCTGACAGCGGTGTGAAATATACTGTTACATACTCATCATCGAATACAGATGTTGTATCTGTTGATTCAAACGGCAACATCACCACAAATGACAAGGGTAGTGCTACAATTACCGTAACAGTAACCGACGAATACGGTAACATAGTCACAGACACCTGCAAGGTAGAAGTAAGCTACAAGTGGTGGCAATGGATCATCGTCATCGTCCTCTTTGGCTGGATCTGGTATTGATCCTGATGTATCATCAAATCTAAATAAATTTAGACCGGCAGAAATTCTGTCGGTCTTTCATATTGAAAAATCAAAAATTAGTGTTATAATTATTAAGCGTAACGTTAAGGAGGTGAGACCGTGCGGAGTAAAAAAGCATTGATGAATACCGTTGCATCGTTGATGGTGCAGTTCTTTTCTATGCTGAGTGGATTTATTGTGCCCCGAATTATTATCGGAACCTATGGCTCTGAGATTAACGGTCTCGTTTCGTCTATTATTCAGTTTCTCGGTTATATAACTTTTTTAGAAGCAGGAGTCAGCGGAGTCGTTCGTGCCGCACTGTACAAACCGCTTGCGGATAATGATATCCCGAAAATAAGTTCTATAATCAAGGCAACGGAAGATTTCTTCCGGAAAATTGCTTTTATTTTTGTTGGTTATATGTTTATTCTTGCGGCAGTTTTTCCGATGTTTGTTGACAGTGATTTTGACTGGCTGTTTACGGCTTCGCTTGTCATAATCATAGGTATCAGTACGTTCGTTCAGTATTATTTTGGCCTGACTTACGTTGTGCTTTGCCAGGCTGACCAATGCCGCTATGTGACGGCATTCTTTCAAATTTTTACGATTATC
>JAZNCK010000032.1:0-11129 GCA_045587505.1 Acutalibacteraceae bacterium | reverse complement strand
CAGAAAGTTAAAAGAGGTCATCATGAAAATGCACTTAAGAGTAAGTTTAACGGCGGAACGCTGACTATCGGTTACAAGATTGATGCAAACAGAAAATATGTTGTAGACCCTGAAACGGCACCGTTTGTTGTTGAAGCTTTTAAGTTATATCGCGAAGGAAACACCATCAAAGAAATTGTGCAGATTTTAAACAACAAAGGAATGAGGAATACTCTCGGAACGAAAATGTCAATAACAACAATGACTAATCTGCTTAAAAACAGAAAGTATTTAGGTGAGTATAGATATGGTGATGTTGTAAATAAAGGAGAAATACCTCAAATTGTTTCCGAAGAGTTATTCAATGAAGTTCAGAAGACTTTTGCCCGAAACAAAAAAGCAACAGCAAGACATAAGGCGAGTGATGACTATCTGCTTACAACAAAACTTATTTGTAATGACTGTGGCTCTTTGTGGGTGGGAGAAATAGGCACAAGCCGTAACGGCAACAAGTACCGCTATTATAAATGTATCAACGCAAAGCGCAAGAAAGGCTGTACAAAGAGAAAAGGACTCAAGAAAGAGGAGCTTGAGGATTTAGTGATTGAAAAGATTAAGAATTTTCTCTTGAGTGATGAGGTGATTGGTAATATAGCAGATTATATTCTTAAAGAACAGAAAACTGAAAATGTTGTATTACCAACACTCAAATCCCAATTGAAAGAAATCGTCAAGAAGATAAATAATCTTGTTGCTGCAATTGAAGACGGTCTGTATACTTCTTCAACTAAAGAAAGATTACAACAACTTGAAGCAGAGAGGAATGAAACAGAAATTCTTATTGCTAAAGAAGAACTCAGCAAACCGACACTTTCAAAAGAAGACATCATTCGTTGGTTTTATGACCTCAGAAACCTCAATATAGAAAGTCTTTCAGGAAGAAAGCGTTTGATAGACATTTTTATAAATTCAGTTATAGTTTATGACGATAAACTTTTGATTGTATTCAATTACAGGGACGGCGCAGACACCGTCCCTGTAGAAATAATAAAATGTTCGGATATAAGTATTAGTCTCCCACCAGGAAAAACCTGAATGCTTATGCGTTCAGGTTTTTTCTTTTGCTTTTTATCTATTTTACACCGAATACACTCAAAAACATATCGTTGTTTTGAGTTAAAGTGTAATTGATAATATATCAGAAAAAACTTCATAAATTACAGGAATGAAGTGGTTGGTTTTTGTTGAATTTTGTCGTTATTCGTGTTACAATCGGCTTGCAACTATTATGTGACAGCGGTGATTTTTTGAATATTTATGTAATATATAAGTTTGATGATTATCAGAGAGTTAAAACGGAGATTGACAAAATCAATACGGATTTTGCAAAAGACAAAACCAACAAGCACAGCATTTTTATGTTTGAGCCGAACCGAACACCGCGGCTTTGGCATCGTTATGCTGCAAAAAAGCTGAAAGACAGCCAGCTGGTACTTATTTTTGATTCACTGTCAGGTGATAACACCGTAGGAAAGCATATTTCATGGGAAATAAAGAAAGCGGAAAAGCTAAAGAAACGAATTGTTGTTTTTAAGTCCGATCTGGATTCCCAGAATCGTTCGGGGGATGTAAAAGGCTATTCAGAAAAAGATCCGCGCCGTTCACGATTGAACACTCTGCAGTTTGAAGAAGCGTATGATTTTGTAAAAAAAGAGTGCGACTGGAAAATGGATAGGAAACTGTTGCATAAAGATGATCGAGTGGAACCGTTTACAGATTCGGAAAAGCAGTTGTTGTTAGAGCAATATCGAATTATGATCGAGACATCAGAGAAGCTGATGGAACGAAGGCAGAATACTGTAAATCTTTATACGACTCTTTGTACAACTATGATTGCACTTATCGGTGCCTCATTTGCTTTTAGCAATATGTTTATCTGTGCAGGTGTTTTGTGGCTGTCTGGTTTGATTTTAATGGTTCTTTGTTACAATTGGAGTTTGTCATTGGATTCGTATGATTTAAACAATAAAGGAAAATTTGAAGTAATTAATCTCCTGGAACGCAAGCTTCCTGCTGAAATATTCGAGTGTGAGTACAGATATAAAGAGCAAAAAGGTATGAAGTCTTTTTCCTCAAGAGAAATAGTTCTTCCTCGTATTTTTTCCGTTCTGGGTGCTTTACTCATTCTGATTGCAAGTGCGTTATTCATCTATTTGTTTTGCGAGCAGATAAATATTTTTTAAATCCATTATAATATGTGCAGTAATCTCCTTCGCGTAAGCGAGGGAGATTTTTTATACCGCAAACCGATTGAGAATTCTGTTATAATGTGGTATAATCAAAGCATCATAATCGGAGAGGGGAATACGATGTGAAACAGAACGAGTTTTTCCGCAATGCAAAATGGGTAGGTGCTGAGAATCGCACTGCTGAAAGTTTTGCTGTGCTCAGAGGCTACTTCGATGTCAGTTCAGCACAGAAAGTTACGCTTAACGTCCTTGGACTTGGATTTTTCAAATGCTGTATCAACGGAAAATGCATCAATCCTGATACGTTTCTTCCGATTTCTTCGGATTTTGAAGGGACGTGTGATCCGATTGATGAGGTGATCTCGGGACACAGGATTTATGTACCGCAGTTTGATATCACGCCTTTTGTGAAATCGGGCAAAAACTGTATTACAATCCATTACGGTGGAGGCTGGTACACACATCCGGAACGTACTTACGGTTTGCCTAAAGCGATTTATTGCATTACCGTTGAAACCGAAAATTCAGAAGAGTATTTTGTTTCTGATGAAAACTGCCGGATCGGTGACAGTTTTGTCAGCCAGTATGGTTTTACCTGGAAAGAGCATCACGATTACACAGATTTCTGCGATTGCTTTGCTGCCGATTTTGATGATTCATCGTGGGCGAATGCTGTGATTACGGAATCACTTGATACGGAATACTGCCGTACAGACTGCCCGTGGGATAAGCTTATCAGAGAACTGCCTGTTAAGAAAATAAAGGAAGAATCGTCGGGAACAGTCTATGATTGCGGAGAAAACACAACAGGATATCCTCTTTTGAAGGTTAATGCCCCTAAGGGTGCGAAAGTCTGCGTTGAATTTGCAGAAGAAATTCTGCCTGACGGAAGTCTTGACCCTACACATATCCATAGTCAGCAGTTTGCTTTTGTTTCAAACGGCAAAGAAACGCTGATTCAGCCTGAATTTACGTGGTTTGGTTTCAGGTATTTTAAAGTCAAGGGTGACGCTGTACCGGAGTGTGTGAAAGTGGTTTACGCGGACGTGCCTGTTTCGTCAACATTTGATTGCGACAACGAAACACTTAACTGGATTTATAAGACATTTATACATACTATGCTCTGCAATATGCATACAGGTCATCCGTCTGACTGCCCTCATCTTGAAAGACGCGGATACACGGGCGACGGTCAGGTAACGTGTCACGCTGTTTTGTCAACGTTTGATGCGAAGGCTTTTTATGAGAAATGGTTGCAGGATATTGCTGACAGTCAGGATGTGCTCAGTGGTCACATTCAGTACACGGCACCGTATCTGCGTAGTGGCGGTGGCCCCGGAGGCTGGGGTTGTGCCATTGTCGAAGTGCCGTATCAGATGTACCGTCATTATGGCGATAAGGCATTTCTTGAAAAATACTATAACAATATGCGACGTTATATCGACTACCTTGAGTCGCATTCGGAATACGGTGTGGTAACGAGTGATAAAAAGGGCGAGTGGTGTCTTGGTGACTGGTGCGGCCCGAATATTCTTTATCCGGACAGGAATATCACATCGCATAACCAGCAGGTATTTATCCCTGCACCGATGGTCAATACTTATTTTATGGTCAAATCCTTAAAGCAGATGTGCAGAATTGCCTCAATAATCGGCAGGGATGAAGATATAGCCGAATATGAGGAAAAGATAAATTATCGCAAGGGTGCAATAACTGCTGCGTATTTTAATGCGTTTGACGATAACTTTGTAATGAACGTTCAGGGTGCAAACTCCTTTGCTGTTGACATCGGACTCGGCACGGAAAAGACGTACGGGAATATGGTCAGTTATTATAAAAAGCTCGGATATTATGATACAGGTATTTTTGCAACGGACATAGTTACGAGACTGTTATTCGAAAAAGGGGATTGTGACCTTGCTGTTGACCTGCTTACAAATAACGGTGAGCAGGGTTATGAGCATTGGCGAAGAAACGGTGCAACAACATTTCACGAGTATTGGGACAGTAACCGCAGCCGTTCGCACAGCCATCCGATGTTCGGTGCAACTGTTGCGTACTTGTTCGAGTATCTGTTGGGAATAAAGCAGGAAGAAAACTCTGCAGGATATCAGTCGGTAGTGATTGCACCTCAGGCTGTACACCGTTTCGGCAGAATGAAAGGCAGCATAACAACACCGAACGGAGTTGTTGACGTAAATTACGAAAACAAATCGGGAAGAGTGAAATTCCGTATAACCGTGCCTTGCAAAACAAAAGCAAAGTTCTGCTTTGCAGGAGAAGAAACTGAGCTTCTGCAAGGTTTGAATGAGTTTGAAAAGATTTTATAAATTGTTTTATTATTAAACGAAAAATTGTAAAAATAGTTTTCACTCTTATACAAATTAACTAATGACAAATCATCTCCTTTGTGCTATACTAACAGCCGCAAAGGAGATGTATTTTTATGCAGGCTTTATTGAGTTTATCAGTTTGCCTTTTTGCAGGTCTTATACTTTCGCGTCTGGCAAAGTTAGTGAAACTTCCTGCTGTTACTGCCTATCTTGTGGCAGGTATTCTTGTAGGACCGTATGTTCTCGGAGCATTGAATTTTCCGGGCCTCGGATTCACCAGTATGGAAGATATTAAAAATTATGAGATTATTCCGGATGTTGCACTCGGTTTCATCGCTTTCCTTATAGGTAACGAGTTCCGTCTTGCTCAGCTCAAAGCTACCGGTAAGCAGGCTACGGTTATAGGTGTTTTTCAGGCAGTTTTCACAACGCTTTTAGTTGATGCGACACTTATCGGTCTTCATTTTATTATTCCTGATAAACTTCCGCTTCCGTCAGCAATTGTGCTTGGTGCAGTTGCTTCGGCAACAGCTCCTGCGGCAACACTTATGGTTGTTAAGCAGTATAAAGCAAAAGGTCCGTTGACAGATATACTTCTTCCGATTGTTGCACTTGACGATGCTGTCGGTCTTGTTCTTTTTGCTGTTTCGTTCGGTGTGGCTAAGGCACTTATCCACGGTGAGGTAGATGTGATTTCTGTTGTTCTCGAGCCGATTATTGAGGTTGTACTTTCACTTGTTCTCGGTGCGGTTATGGGTGTTCTTTTCACTTTTACGGAAAAATTCTTCCATTCCCGTTCAAAGCGTCTTGCTGTTTCGGTTGCATTTGTATTTTTTACTGTTGCACTTTCGATGATTGAATTCAGTGTCGGAGGCATACATGTTGCGTTCTCTTCGCTTCTTGTTTGTATGATGCTCGGTACGGTATTCTGTAATATGTGTGATTTCTCCGAAGAGCTTATGGATAGAATTGACCGCTGGACAGCTCCGCTTTTCATTCTTTTCTTTGTTATCAGCGGTGCAGAGCTTGAGCTTGCCACATTCCGTGACCTTATTGTTGTTTGTATTGGTGTTGCATACATTGTTTTTCGTTCTTTCGGCAAATACTTTGGCGCAAGAATCAGTGCGAAAGCTGTTAAATGTGACAACCACATTGTAAAATACCTCGGAATTACTCTTTTACCTCAGGCCGGTGTTGCCCTGGGAATGGCACTTAAGGCAGAGACTCTCGGCGAAGAAGGACTGATTGTTACGAACATCATCCTGTTCTCTGTTCTTGTTTACGAGCTTATCGGACCGTTCCTTACAAAGGTTGCACTCACCAAGGCAGGAGAAATCAAGCCGGAAGGTGCTGTCAGTGCAAGACGTCCCGATGTTATTGAGCCTGAGCTCAGAAAGAATATAAAGAAATAATCAGAAAATCCCGATTAACTTCGGGATTTTCTTTTTTGTAATAACTCTTCACTTTGTATATGAGTTGTGGTATAATGATTCGGTATTATTTGAAAAGGTGGGATTTTGATGTCAAGAAACGATGTTTATGCCCTGAGACTTTCACGTCTTATTCAATCAGAGACAATTTCAACATTCAATCATACGGACAGAACAAAGTTCTACCGTTTTCACGATTTGCTCCGAGAGATGTTTCCTGATCTTTTCGGTGTATGTACTTTTGAGGATTTTAACGGCAGCTTCCTTATGCGTTGGCCGGGCAGGGGTAAAGGTGAGCCGATTTTGCTGATGAATCATCACGATGTTGTAGAGGCGACAGGGGAGTGGAAATATCCGCCGTTTTCGGGAACGATTGCTGAAGGTAAGGTCTGGGGACGAGGTACTCTTGATACCAAGGGTGGTTTGTGGGCGATGCTTCAGGCAGCGGATGAGCTTGTTGCTGACGGGTTTGTTCCTGAGCGTGATGTTTATTTTGAATCAGCCTGTACAGAGGAATGTGACGGTTCCGGTGCAGATATGATTTCAGAAGAGCTTAAAAAAAGAGGAGTCCGTTTTTATATGGTGCTTGACGAGGGCGGAATGATTCTCGAAGAGCCTATCGGCGGTGCAAAGGGTCGTTACGCTATGGTCGGTGTTGGTGAAAAAGGCTGTGCCGACCTGAAGTTTATCGCACGTTCATCGGGCGGTCATGCTTCAACTCCCGGCAAAAATACGCCACTTGTGCGACTCGGTAAGTTTATGTCAGAGGTCGAAAAAGGAAAGCTTTTCAGAGCAGAGATTTCTCCCACGGTGGAAAAGACATTTTCTTCTGTTGCAGAAACGATGGAAGGCGGACTTAAGTTTATCCTTGCACATTCAAAACTTTTTGCGCCGGTTCTGAAGAAGGTTATGCCGTCTGTTTCCGCGCCGGGTAATGCTATGCTGAAAACCACGGTTGCGTTTACTATGGCATCGGGCTCAGAGGGCACAAACGTGCTTCCGCAGGAGGCATGGGTTATAGGCAATATGCGTTTTTCACCGCATCAGGGAGGAAAGTCGAGCATCGCAGAAATAACCGAGCTTGCAGAGAAATTTGAAATTGAGACGGTTGTGCTCGATCCGGGAATGGACTCTTCCGTAACCGATTATAAATCAGAGCAGTTCCGCCTTATCGAAAAAGCTGTCGGTGAATGCTTTGAAAATGTCCGCACCGCACCGTGGATAATGACAGGCGCATCGGATTGCAGATATATGTGTCGCGTGTGCGATAACTGTGTGCGTTTTGCTCCGTTCTTTATGTCTGACGAGCAGGTCGAGAGCATACACGGACTCAATGAATGTGTCAATGTGGATACGCTTGCACCTGCAGTTGACTTTTATAAATACATAATCAAGGAGGCATAATATGGATAAAAAACAGGAAAAAGGACTTAATGTCAGTGTCAAGTCATTTATTACTGCGATTGCGGTTATTTTTGTACTTATGATCGCATCGTATATTTTAACTCTCTTTATTCCCGGTGGCGAATATGTCCGATTCAAAGATCCGAACGGGAATATTCTTATCGATGTCAACGGCGGATACTACAATGTTGAGGGCGGTATTCCTCTCTGGAAATGGGCGCTGTCACCGTTCCTTGTTCTCGGTGCATCCGGTAGCGGAACTTTAATTGCAGTCATTGTTTTCTTGCTTGTTATCGGTGGTATCTTCAATGCACTTGACAAATCAGGACTTATGAAATATATGCTTGACCGAATGGTTAAGCGTTTCGGTGCAGTACGTTATCGGCTTCTTGCGATAGTTACGTTTTTCTTTATGGCAATGGGCTCAATGATCGGCTCTTTTGAAGAAGTTGTTCCGCTTGTACCGATTGTAGTTGCACTTGCAGTAAATCTCGGCTGGGATGCACTCACAGGTGTCGGAATGAGCCTTCTTGCTGTCGGTTGCGGTTTTGCTTCAGGCGTATGCAATCCGTTCACCGTTGGTGTAGCACAGCAGCTGGCAGGACTTCCGATGTTTTCCGGTGCGTGGCTTCGTGCCCTTGCATTTGTACTTATTTATGCGTTGCTGTTGACTTTTATTATGCTCTATGCAAAAAAGACAGAACGACCGATAAACACAAACAATAATATCGACGCGTTCGCAAAAGACAAAAGTATGGATAAGGGACTTGTGTGCTTTGTTGCAATTCTCGGCACAGGTATTCTGACAATTCTCTGCTCAGGATTTATTCCTGCGTTACAGGATTATACAATGATTATCGTTGCGGTTATGTTCCTCGCTGCCGGAATTACGGCAACGCTTGTCTCGGGAATGAATGGCAAAGAACTTGCAAAGACATCGTTTGAGGGTGTCAAGAGTATCTTCCCTGCCGTTATTATGATTCTTATGGCTTCTTCAATCAAATACACACTTGAAGAGGCAAAGGTGCTCGATACAATTCTCCACGGAGCTGTAGGTCTTGCACAGGATATGCCTAAGTGGGCAGTTGTTCTGTTTATTTATCTCATTGTTCTCGGAATGAATTTCTTTATTCCGTCAGGCTCTGCCAAGGCATTTATGCTCATCCCGCTGATTGTTCCGATGGCGCAGATTTTTGGCGTTTCGTCACAGCTTTGTGTTATCGCTTTTGCGTTCGGTGACGGATTCTCGAATGTATTTTATCCCACAAATCCGGCATTGCTTATAGGACTCGGTGTTGCAGATGTCAGTTACAGTAAATGGTTTAAATTCAGTTGGAAGTTCCAGGCGATAAACCTTGTACTTACAAGTGCAATCCTCCTCTTTGGTCTTGCAGTCGGATATTGATTTGCAAAAAACTAAGCCTACCCGATTTTACGGATAGGCTTTATTTATTTATCAAGCATTTTTAATATATCAGGGAACGGTTCTAAGCTTCGTCTCAGTATTGAATGCATCTGAGCGATTGCGATGCCGTAATTTACAATCGGCACACCCGAATTTTTTGCAACCTCAATCCTACGCTGCATTTCTTTTTCATTGAGCATACAACCGCCACAATGAACAATCAGTGAATATTCCGAAATGTCATCAGGAAAGTCTCCGCCTGAAGTGAAGTGAAATTCAGGTTCTGCTGCAGAAAAACTCTTAATCCAACCCGGCATTTTAACCGTACCGATATCGTTGCACTGTCTGTGGTGGGTGCAACCCTCACTGATAAGCACCTTGTCACCGTCTTTGAGTTTGCTGAGTTTTGCTGCACCGCTGACGAGTGCTTCGAGGTCACCTTTATATCTTGCGAAAAGAATTGAAAAAGATGTGAGCATTATACCGTCGGGTGTATCCTTGGAAACTCTGCCGAAAGCCTGTGAATCCGTGATGACGAGCTTAGGCTTTTTGGCAAGAGCGTTCAGCGTTTGTGTCAACTCGGTGTCCTGACAGCACACAACAGTACAGTTAGCGTCAAGAATATCGCGTATTGTCTGTTGCTGTGGCAGAATCAGTCTGCCCTTGGGTGCGGATTCGTCAATAGGAATAACAAGAACGACAACATCACCGTCATCAAGCAGATCAGCAACAATCTGTTTTTTGTTTTCAACTCCTTTTGATACGGCTCCGATTTTTTCTTTGAGTTCATTTATATTCGTACCGTTGATTGCACTGACGTATATTTCTTTTTCCCCGGTTTCGGGAATTTTATCAAGAAGGTCTGCTTTATTATAAACAACGATGTACGGAATTTTTCTCTCATCAAAAAGGGAAATCAACCCTTTATCAGTGTTGTCAAGTCCTTTATCGGAGTCAACAACAAGTACGGCAACGTCCGTTTTTGCAAGGATCTGTTTAGTCTTTTTTACACGCAGTTCACCGAGCATACCTTCATCGTCAATACCGGGGGTGTCAATAATTACAACCGGACCGATGGGCAGAAGCTCCATAGCTTTTTTAACAGGGTCGGTTGTTGTTCCCTTGACAGACGAAACAACGGCAAGCTCCTGACCTGTTACGGCATTGACAACGCTCGACTTGCCTGCATTACGTTTGCCGAAAAAGCCGATGTGAACACGCTCGGCAGATACTGTATCGTTAAGTCCCATAGTAAAACTCCTTAGAATCTGAAGTCTCTGCGGTTTGAGTTTTTGATGTCTCTGATGTTATCTTCTGCAATCTGTCTTACCTTCTCTTTCGGAATTCGTGTAAGCTCTTTTTCAATAACTTCAAAACCTGTTTTCTTTGTTTCTTCCGTAGCGTAGTCCGTCAGGTATTCAGTGAGTGTCATCAACGCATTCGGATGGCAGCAGTTAAGAATCTGTCCGCTTTTGCAAAGACTCATAAATCTGTCACCCGTTCTGCCCTCACGGTAACAAGCAGTACAGAAAGAGGGGATGTGACCGTTCTGCATAAGCCAATGAACAACCTCGTCGAGTGTACGCTGGTCAGAAACATCAAACTGCTCTGTATCATGCGGACGTTCTTCCTGTGTGTAGCCGCCGACAGATGTTCTTGAACCGCCGCTGACCTGAGAAACACCAAGACGAAGGAGCTTTGAGCGCACTTCTTCACTTTCTCTTGTAGAGATAATGATACCGGTGTACGGTACGGCAAGACGTATACAAGCTGTGATTTTAGCAAAAATTTCGTCTGAAATTGAGTTATCAAATGCACCGGGATCGATGTCGTCGGCATGCTTGATTCTCGGCACGCTGATTGTGTGAGGACCTACACCGTGAACAGCTTCAAGATGCTCGGCGTGCATAATCAGTCCTGCAAATTCATACTTGTAAAGTTCAAGACCGAAAAGTACACCCAGACCGACGTCATCAATTCCGCCTTCCATAGCTCTGTCCATAGCCTCTGTGTGGTAAGCATAGTCGTGCTTCGGGCCCGTGGGGTGGAGCTGAAGGTAGCTTTCCTTGTGGTAGGTTTCCTGGAAAAGAATATATGTGCCGATACCTGCGTCTTTGAGCTTACGGTAATTCTCAACAGTTGTTGCGGCAATATTTACGTTAACGCGGCGGATTGCACCGTTCTTATGGTTAACGCTGTAGATTGTATTGATACATTCGAGAATGTATTCAATCGGGTTATGGACGGGATCTTCGCCTGCTTCAATCGCAAGACGCTTGTGACCCATATCCTGCAGAGCGATAACCTCTGCTTTACCTTCTTCCTGTGT
>JAZNCK010000031.1:0-54140 GCA_045587505.1 Acutalibacteraceae bacterium | reverse complement strand
TAAATGATTATTCTCGGAATTGACCCGGGCTACGCTATCGTCGGCTACGGTATTCTTGAATACAGCAACAACCACTTTACAATCATTCACTACGGTGCGGTCACTACCCCTGCAGGTATGCCGTTCAACCGCAGATTGCAGATTATTTACGACGAGCTTGACGTGCTTATTTCAAAATATAAGCCCGATGTTATGGCGATTGAAAAGCTGTTCTATAACACAAATGCCAAAACAGTTATCGATGTTGCACAGGCGAGGGGAGTTATAGTTCTTGCGGCTCAGAAAAACGGCCTGGAGATTGCCGAATATACACCCCTGCAGGTCAAGCAGAGTGTTGTCGGATACGGCAGAGCAGAGAAAAAGCAGGTGCAGGAAATGATGCGCATAATGCTCAAGCTCGATAAAGTTCCAAAACCCGATGATACTGCTGATGCTTTGGCTATGGCTATCTGCCACGCTCACACAAGCGGTTCGCTCGTCGGTAAACTCAAAAAATACTATTAATAATATGAAGAGGTGAGAAGCGATGATATATTCATTAACAGGCGAAATTGTAAACGTTGAGACTAATGGCTTTGCCATTCAGTGCGGCGGTGTTGCGTTTTTCTGCTTTTCAACTATGAATACCTTGCAAAAGGTTGGTCAGAAAGGCACGCAGACAACAGTTTTTACTTATATGAATGTCCGTGAGGATGCTATGGAGCTGTACGGATTTTATACCAAAAACGAGCTTGATGCCTTTAAACAGCTTATCACCGTTTCCGGTGTCGGCCCAAAAGCCGCACTTGCAATCCTCTCTGTTTTAACTCCCGATCAGCTTGCACTCAGCATTGCTTCAGGTGATGTTAAAGCAATCACAAAGGCACAGGGTGTAGGTGCAAAAATCGCACAGCGAATTGTGCTTGAACTTAAAAATAAATTTTCAACAGACCTTACACAGGAGCAGACGGATATGGTTGCGGCAATTCAGTCGGCAGATACCTCCGCGGACCTTTCTGAGGCAATCGAGGCTCTCATTCAGCTCGGCTACAGCCGTTCGGAAGCAGCGGCTGCTGTCAGCAAGCTCGATAAGTCACTCCCGGTTGAGGAGCTTATCCGTATTGCTCTTAAATCACTTATATAAGGAGGTATTCGTATGGACGAAATGGATTATGAAAACCGAATAGTCGCTCCCGAATATCTCGATATGGATTCCGATGTTGAGCGTCAGCTTCGCCCGAGGACGATTGAGGAATACATCGGCCAGTCAAAAGCAAAAGAAAATCTTTCAATTTATATTGAAGCGGCAAAACACAGAGGTGAACCTCTTGATCACGTTTTACTTTACGGACCTCCCGGTCTCGGTAAAACAACACTTGCAGGTATTATCGCAAACGAAATGGGAGTCAGTTTCCGTGTAACTTCGGGTCCTGCAATCGAAAAGCCGAAAGATCTTGCAGCTTTGCTTACAAACCTTAACGAGGGCGATGTTCTTTTTATTGACGAAATTCACCGCATGAACAGAAGCGTTGAAGAGGTTCTTTATCCTGCCATGGAAGATAATGCTCTTGACATCATAATCGGTCAGGGTCCGTCAGCAAGAAGTATACGCATAGATTTGCCGAAGTTTACGCTTGTTGGTGCAACAACACGTGCAGGTCAGTTGAGCGCTCCGCTTCGTGACCGTTTTGGCGTTGTGCTTCGTCTTGAGCTTTACTCACCGGAGGAACTTTCAAGTATTGTAAAACGAAGTGCAGGAATTTTAAAAATAGATATCAATGAAGAGGGTGCGTTGCAGATCGCATCGCGTTCAAGAGGTACTCCGCGAATCGCAAACCGCCTTTTGAAACGAGCGAGGGATTTCGCCCAGGTGCTTGCAGACGGTGTTATCACGGGCGAAACTGCGGACCTTGCACTTAACCGACTTGAGGTTGACCCCCTCGGACTTGACTCAATTGACAGACTGCTGCTGACTTCTATGATAAGAAACTACAACGGCGGACCTGTCGGACTTGAAACAATAGCCGCGGCTATCGGCGAGGAAGCAATAACAATCGAGGATGTTTGTGAGCCGTATCTTATGCAGATAGGCTTTTTATCCCGAACACCGAGAGGCAGAATGGTAACACCTGCGGCATACAAGCATTTAGGTTTACCAATGCCGACACAAAGCGGTGCAACAGCTAATTCAATCCCATTGGCAGAACAACAAAAATTAGATTTATAAGGAGATTTTGTTATGGGCAGATTGTTCGGTACAGACGGTGCAAGAGGTGTTGCAAACTCGGAGCTTACGTGTGAGCTTGCAATGCAGATAGGACGTGCAACGGCAATGGTTCTCATTGACGCGAAGAAAAAGCGACCAAGAGTAATGATTGGTATGGACACAAGAATTTCCTCCAATATGCTCGCTTCCGCAATTACGGCAGGACTCTGTTCTGTCGGTGCAGATGTTATGCAATTAGGAGTGATTCCCACACCTGCAGTTGCTTTCCTTGTCAGGGAGTACGAATATGACGCGGCGGTTATGATTACCGCTTCACATAACCCTTGTGAATATAACGGAATTAAAATTTTTCAGGCGGACGGATATAAGCTGCCTGATGAGCTTGAAGAAAGAATCGAAGAAATAATACTTGACGGTGTAATTCAGCCTCCGGTAAAAATCGGTGCCGATGTCGGCAGAATACGCACGTCGGAAATGCCTGCATTTGATTACACCCGACACCTTATGTCAACTGTTGAGGGTATTGATTTTTCAGGTTACAAGGTTGCACTTGACTGTGCAAACGGTGCGGCAAGTGTAACTGCACCCGATCTTTTTACAGAGCTCGGTGTGGATTGTCACATCAAGTCATCAATCCCCAACGGAATAAACATCAACCGCGACTGCGGTTCCACTTGTCTTAACGGATTACAGCACTTTGTTAAGGAATACAAGTGTAATGTCGGATTTGCATTTGACGGTGATGCTGACAGAATGTTGGCTGTTGACGAAAACGGTGATATAGTTGACGGTGATAAAATCATCGCTATCTGTGCCAAGGATATGAAGCAAAGAGGCGTTCTTGACTCTGATACGGCAGTTGTGACTGTTATGAGTAATATGGGTTTCTTTGAATTTTGTAAGAACAACGGTATCAAAGTTGAAACCACCAAGGTTGGTGACAGATACGTTCTTGAAAATATGAAGGAAAACAATTACAAAATTGGCGGCGAGCAGTCAGGTCACGTTATTTTCTTTGACTATGCTTCAACAGGTGACGGTCAGCTTACTGCAATTCAGCTTCTTGCAGTTATGAGACGAACGGGCAAAAAGCTTTCTGAACTTGCTGCTGAAATGACTGTATTTCCGCAAGTGCTTATCAATGTACGTGTTTCGCAGATTGGTAAAGCACGTTATAATAACGATATAGAGATTAAAAAGGCAATTGAGAGTGCAGAGCGTGAACTCGGTGACGAAGGCAGAGTACTTGTTCGTGTTTCCGGCACTGAACCGCTTGTACGAGTAATGCTTGAAGGTAAGGATGAGAAAAAAATCGAAGCCCTTGCTGAAGAAATTGCTGAAGTGGTAAGAAAAAGATTGATTTAAGTAAAAAAGGGAGGATGTCAAAATGAGAATTGCGGACGGCTGGAAAGATTATGAACTGCTCGACTGTTCGGACGGTGAAAAACTTGAACGGTGGGGCAATGTTATACTCATTCGTCCTGATCCCCAGGTAATATGGCAGACTCCGAAAAAACATCCTTTGTGGAACAATGCTCACGCACGCTACAACCGATCATCTTCAGGTGGCGGACATTGGGAAGTTCTCAAGAAAACTCCTGATGCGTGGCGTATCAATTACGGTGAGCTCAGCTTTAATGTCAAAACAATGGGCTTCAAGCATACGGGACTGTTTCCCGAACAGGCAGTCAACTGGGACTATACAGCAGAACTTATCAGGAATGCAGGCAGACCTATAAAGGTTCTCAACCTTTTCTCTTATACGGGTGGTGCAACCGTAGCTTGTCTCAGGGCAGGTGCACAGGTTGTTCACGTAGATGCTTCCAAGGGTATGGTAGCCTGGGCCAAGGAAAATGCTGTTGCTTCTGGTGTCAGTGACAGACCGGTACGTTGGATTGTCGATGACTGTATAAAGTTTGTTCAGCGTGAAATCCGCAGAGGTAATAAATATGATGTTATAATAATGGATCCACCGTCCTACGGCAGAGGTCCGGGCGGTGAAGTATGGAAACTTGAAGATGAGATTTACGATTTTGTAGACTTGTGCTCAAACGTGCTTTCGGACGATCCGCTTATGGTTCTTATCAATTCATACACAACAGGACTTTCTCCTGCTGTTATGGAATATATTTTAGGTTCAATCATTACCCCGAAATTCGGTGGGAGACTTTCCTGCAGCGAAATCGGGTTGCCCGTTACACAGACGGGGATGGTACTCCCGTGCGGAGCATCAGCTATTTGGCAGAGGTAAATATGGAAGATCGAGTTATCATACAATTTGATAATGTTTCGTTTGCCTACGAGGCAGGCGAAGAGGATACAGCCGCCACACAAGTTGTGGATGGCTTTAACCTGTGTGTGCCTGAAGGTCAGTTTCTTGCTGTTTTAGGCCATAACGGATGCGGAAAATCAACTGTTGCCAAACTCATCAACGGTATCTTAGTGCCGTCATCGGGTAAGGTAACTGTTAACGGAATCGACACGTCCGATGATGAAAAAGTGACAGATGTACGACGCACTGTCGGTATGGTTTTTCAGAATCCTGACAACCAGATTGTTGCCACAATTGTTGAGGATGATGTTGCTTTCGGACCTGAAAATCTCGGTGTGCCACCGGGTGAAATCCGTCAGCGTGTAGACGATGCCCTTAAAGCAGTCGGAATGTATGAATTCCGCGACCGCGAGCCTCACCACCTTTCGGGCGGACAGAAACAGCGCGTCGCTATTGCAGGTATAATTGCAATGAACACAAGATGCATTGTTATGGATGAGCCGACTGCTATGCTTGACCCTTACGGTAGGCAGGAGGTTATGGACACTATACGGATGCTTAATAAAGAGCGTGGAATTACCGTAATCCTCATAACACATTATATGGACGAGGCTGTCAAGGCTGACCGTGTTGTTGTAATGGATAAAGGTGAAATTGTCCTTGACGGTATACCGCGGGAAGTATTCAGAAATGTTGACAGGTTAAAGTTCCTGGGTCTTGATGTACCGCAGGCGACTGAGCTTGCATACAGATTAAAAAAAGCAGGACTTGATATCCCCGACAATATTCTTGACGAAGAAGAGTGTGCCGAGGCTATTATTGCTGCACTGGAGGTGAAGTGATGCCGATACTTTCAGCAAGGGGCGTTACTCATCTTTACAATAAGGGTACGCCAAGCCAGGCTAAGGCAATTTATGACGTAAATGTTGATATCGAAGAGGGAGAGCTTGTCGGTGTTATCGGACATACAGGCTCGGGAAAAAGCACTCTTGTGCAGCACTTCAACGGTATTTTGAAGCCGGATTCAGGTAAGATTATTGTAGACGGTAAGGATATCTGGTCAGATAAAAAAGCTACACGTGAAGCAAGATTTAAAGTTGGACTCTGCTTCCAGTATCCCGAATATCAGCTGTTTGAAGAAACGGTTTACAAAGACATAGCCTTCGGTCCTGAAAATATGGGACTTTCAGAAGATGAAATACAAAAAAGAGTTTTTATAGCTGCCGAATATGTCGGATTAAAGAGAGAACTTCTCGGAAAATCGCCCTTCGATCTTTCCGGCGGTGAAAAGCGACGCGCAGCAATTGCAGGTGTTATTGCAATGCAGCCGAAGGTACTTATCCTCGACGAACCTACAGCAGGTCTTGATCCGAGAGGCAGAGATAAAATTCTTGAAATGATAAGCTCTTACCGTGAAAGAACGGGCAGTACAGTTCTGCTTGTTTCTCACAGTATGGAGGATGTTGCAAAAATTGCAACAAAAGTACTTGTTATGAACAAATCCCGTGTTGAAATGTACGGCACGGTTGACGAGGTTTATTCACACAGCGAAGAGTTGCGTGAGATCGGACTTAATATTCCGCAAGTTTCAAAGGTTTTTGAACTTCTTAGGCAAAAGGGCTGCGATATGGGGACGGCCTACACTGTTGATAAGGCGGCAGAAATTATCCTCTCAAAAGGAGGTGTCGGTGTATGATTAAAGATATAACAATCGGTCAGTATTTTATCGGCAACTCCATTCTTCACAGACTTGATGCAAGAATGAAGATTATTCTTACACTTGTATTCATTGTCTCAATCTTTATATGTAAAAGTTTTCCGGCACTTGCACTTATGGTTTTGTTCACTTTTGCTGTTGTGCTTGTTTCAAAAGTTCCCCTTACAATGGTGCTCAAGAGTATAAAACCAATAGCAATTATCGTTACATTTACTTCTATACTTAATATTTTCTATGTCAAGGGCGGAACACCGCTTATTGACTGGAGATTTATTCACATCACATCAAACGGAGTTTTCACTGCGATTTTTATGGCAGTGCGTATTGTTTGTCTTGTTGTTATCAGCTCTATGCTTACTTATACGACAACCCCGACAATGCTTACTGATGCTATTGAAAAACTGCTGTCTCCGTTGAAAATATTCAAAGTTCCCGTGTCAACACTTGCAATGATGATGACACTTGCACTGCGTTTTATTCCGACACTCATTGATGAAATTGACCGTATCACAAACGCTCAGAAGGCGAGGGGTGCTAACCTTGATGACGGTAACTTCATCGAGCGTGTCAAAGCACTGGTGCCGATAATCGTACCGTTGTTTGTTTCTTCGATACGTCGTGCGTATGAACTTGCGGATGCGATGGATTGCCGCTGTTACACAGGCGGACCCGGCAGAACAAGAATGAAGCAGATGAAATTTCACACAAGAGACTTTATTGCGCTTATTGTTATGGTGTTGCTTGTTACCGGTATTATTCTGCTTAATGTTTTCTTCAAGGCGGTGCTTGTCAGATGAGAAATCTGCTTTTACGTATTATGTATGACGGTGCATCATTCCACGGTTGGCAGGTACAGCCCGATTCAATAACCGTGCAGGAAACTTTGCAGGATGCGATTGAGCGAATCCTTGGAGTGCGGGAAAATGTTGTCGGATGCAGCCGCACGGATGCCGGTGTCCATGCAAACGATTTTTGCTGTAACATCAGAACGGAAAATGAAATTGACTGTTATCGTCTGCAGGGAGCACTTAATGCTGTTTTACCTGACAGTGTCAGTGTGAAATCAGTTGAAGAAGTATCCGTTGGTTTTCACGCAAGGTATGATTGCGTAACAAAGCAATATGTTTACAGAGTTTGGAACGCAAGTTATAAAAATCCGTTCCTTACTTCCTATGCGTGGCATTATAAAAATAAAATTGACGAAACTTTGCTCAATGAACAGGCGCAGTATTTTGTCGGCACACACGACTTTAAAGCTTTCTGTTCGTCAGGCAGCTCAGTTGAGGAAACTGTACGTACCGTAAAATCATTTTCAGTAGAGCGTGACGGTGAAGAGGTTAGATTTACTGTGGAGGCTGACGGTTTCCTTTATAATATGGTACGAATAATGGTTGGCTCGTTAATAGAAATTTCAGAAAATAAAATAGAAAAAGACAAACTTAGTGATATAATAGACAGTAAAGACAGAAAATGTGCGGGCAGAACTGCTCCGCCACAGGGTCTCTATCTTAATAAAGTAAATTATGGGGAGGATTTGTGTGGCAGAAAATAAAAGAATTAAAAAGACAGTAAGTAAAAAAACAAAACTTATATTTTCAGTTATGCTTGTTGTTTTGGCAACATTGTTGATTGTTTTTACTGCGGCACAGACTCTCGGCAATATGACAATCCGCAATATGGCAGATAATGTCAAGGCGTATTTTATAAGCCTTGGTGCAGGCGACGGTTATCCGTATGAAATTGATTCTTTCAGCGTAGAGGATGTAAAAATCAATAATTCAAATCTCTATCTGCTTTTAGACGATAAGACAACCGTGCTTAACCAGACTGCAAAAGAAATTATGCCCCATGAACATAAATATTCAAATCCTGCAATGAAAATCAAAGAGTCAAAACTCATCGTTTATGACCTTGATTCAGCACGTTTCCGCTTGCAGAACGGCTCAGAAATAACGCATGAGGCTGAGGCTTCGGGCAGGATTACAGCGGCAGCACTCGGCAAAAGCGGCAATTATGCCATCGGAGCTTACGGAACAAACACCCAGTCCGTACTCACGGTTTATAACAGCAAGAACAAAGAAGTTTTTATCTGGAATTATAAAACCGAACGCATTACGGATATATCTCTTTCGGATAACGGAAAGTTTGTTGCAGTTACTACTATTGATGACGAAAACGGAAAAATCAATTCGAAACTGTATGTTTTTGATTTCAAATCAGACGATTATCTTTCCTGTTTCGAATACAAAGAAACAATGCTTGTAAAAGTGGATTATGTCAAAGGCAACAACATCGTTGCTTTTGGTAATAATCTTCGTTCTTACATAAGAAATAATACCGATCGTCAGGACGATGTATCATTCGGAACAGACACACTTTATAACTGTTGTGTAACAGCAAAGGGGAGAAACGCGGTTGTTCTTTCGCGTTACGGCAGTTCATCACTTTCAAAACTCACGGTTTATTCCAATAAGAATAAGGAACAGTTTACAGTAAGCTTTGATAAGGAAATGAAGTGGGTTGACTGTGATGAAAAGTATACGGCTGTCCTTTTTGAAAATGAGGTCAGAACCTTTAATAAAAAAGGAAAACAAATCGGCAGTATCTCATTTACAGGTGACCCTGTAAGGGTTATGGTAGACGGATCCAAAACGTATGTTTTAACTACCTCGGGACTGCATTGTTGCGATACTCGGGGAACAGAATGAATGAGGTGATATTTTGGCAGAATATATTGTAGATATTATTTTAGCAGCGATTTTTCTTGCTTTGACAGTCAAGTATTTTATTCGCGGTTTTGCAAAAACAATACTTAACTGTGCGGCATTCTTTTTGTCAATAATACTTTCAAAAGTTGTATCCTCGTCAGTTACGGATTGGGTTTTCAGCAATACAAGACTTTTCAGCGGTATGGAACGTTATATAGCGAATCTTATCATAACAGTCATTTGTTTTGTCGCACTTTCCGTCCTTTTGAATTGGGCTGTTTTTCTTGTTAATAAGTTTTTTAAAATACCTGTCCTTAAACAGGCGAATAAGCTTCTCGGAGGTCTTCTCGGTGCGCTTTGCGGTGGAATAGTTGTTATTATTCTCTGCTTTGTGTTACAGATTTCCTCGCACGTTGTTTATAATGCGCAGTTTGTCAATGCTGTTGAAAACTCAGTAATTGTTCAGACGGTGCTTTCAGATGAAAAAGTAAATGAAGGTATTGAAGCTTTAAAATAGAGGAGAGTTGTTATGTTTAAAGATTTATTTAAAAACTGGAATACGATTCCGAACTGGATTTCTTTTGCAAGAATTATTATGATACCCATTTTTGCGGTACTGTTTTTTAACGATGAAGTTATCTGGGCAGTTTTTGTTCTCTTCCTTTCAGGATTTTCAGATTTCATCGACGGTAAAATCGCACGTAAGTTCAACCAGATAAGTGAACTCGGCAAGATGCTTGATCCCGTTGCCGATAAGCTTACACAGGTTACAATTGCAGTTTTGCTTTATATCAAGTTTAATTCAAGTGACGTTGAGCTTGTTAAGACATTCAGCTGGATTTTCCTTATCTTTATCGTCAAGGAAATAGTAATGGTTCTTTTCGGCGTGTTTATGATTGCAATCGGTCTTCGACCGTCAGCTGCTGAGATCTGGGGAAAAGCATCAACCTTTGTTTTCTATGCAGTTATGATTTTGCTTTTTGCTTTTGCTCCCGATGTAGGTGCATTCAATTCGCTCTGGACAATTCCCGAGGCACTCCTTGTAATTCTCGTCGCACTTTCAGCTATTCTTTGCGTTATTGCATTTGTCAGCTATTTGCCGACAACTTACAAGCAGTTTAAGGAGAAATTTTTTAATAAGAAGTAATGGGTATAGTATATAACCCGAAAGTTTAGGAGATAAATATGAAACAAATTATGTGCAGCAAATGCGGCATAAGACCTGCTGTGATTTTTATGACCCGTATGGAGGGTGACAAAAGCTCAAAGCAGGAGGGATTGTGCCTTAAATGTGCAATGGAATCTACGGGTCCCATTAAGCAGATGATGGAAAATATGGGAATCACCGAAGATGATTATGAAGCAATGAGCGAACAGTTCGGTGCGATGATGGGTATGGGTGATAACGGCGAAGGTTTTGAACCCGGAGGAGTTCCTACGTTCCCTTTTATGCAGAACTTTATGGCTAAAGAAGAGGACGACGGTACACAGTATACCGATGTGGACGATGATCAGCCAAAGGAGAATAAATCAAAGAAAAAGAAGGGCGAAAAGAACCAGAAAAAGAGAAAGTTCCTTCCGCTTTACTGTACTAACCTTACACAGAAAGCCCGTGACGGTCGAATCGACAGAATTATCGGCAGAGACAACGAAATCTACCGTACGATCCAGATTCTTTGCCGTCGATCAAAGAACAATCCGTGCCTTATCGGTGAACCCGGTGTCGGTAAAACAGCCATAGCAGAAGGCCTTGCTTTAAGAATTGCAAGCGGTGATGTGCCTGCGAAACTTGCGAATAAAGAAATTCATCTTCTCGACCTTACATCTCTTGTTGCGGGAACTCAGTTCCGCGGACAGTTTGAGGGCAGAGTCAAGGGTCTTGTTGAGGAAGTCAAGAGTGAGGGGAACATTATCCTCTTTATCGATGAGGTGCATAATCTTGTCGGTACAGGCGGTGACTCTGAGGGCGCGATGAATGCAGCCAATATTCTTAAACCTGCCCTTTCAAGAGGAGAGGTGCAGATTATCGGTGCAACTACCTTTACAGAGTACAGAAAATATATCGAAAAAGATGCAGCTCTTGAAAGACGACTTCAGCCTGTAAAGGTTGAAGAACCGTCAATCGAGGACACCTACAATATGCTTGTCGGTATCAAGAGTTATTATGAGGATTACCACAAGGTGCAGATAAGTGATCATCTTGTGTATACTGCCGTAACTCTTTCCGAACGTTTTATCAATGACAGATTTCTGCCAGACAAGGCAATCGACCTTCTTGATGAGGCTTGTACGTGCGCAAACTTACGCAACAAGAACATCAGCGAATATGAGAATAAACTCAATGAAAAAGCAGATCTTATAATCCGTGAACAGGCTCTTATGGAAGAGACTGAGAACCCTGACTACGAAGCAATTGCTAAGGTTAAAGCAGAGCTTATTCAGTGTGTTACACGTATCAATCAGCTTATTCCTCTTGTTGAGAATTCTCCGGTAACTGAGGAAGACCTTGCAAGAGTAATTCAACTCTGGACAGGCATTCCTGCTCAGAAAATTGTTGAGAGCGACCTTCGCAGACTTGCGGATCTCGACAAGAAACTAAAGGCGAAAATTATCGGTCAGGATGAGGCTGTCGATGTTGTGTCAATGGCAATCCGCCGTGGCAGAATTCAGATAAGTCCGCGTCGCAGACCGTCTTCCTTCATTTTTGTCGGACCGACAGGTGTCGGAAAGACTGAACTTGTAAAACAACTTGCAAACGAGCTTTTTGATACTCCCGAGACTCTTATCCGTTTGGATATGTCCGAGTTTATGGAAAAGCATTCTGTTTCAAGAATTATCGGCTCCCCTCCGGGATATGTCGGTTATGATGAAGCAGGTCAGCTTACTGAAAAAGTCCGTCGCAAGCCGTATTCCGTGCTTCTTTTTGATGAGATTGAAAAGGCTCAACCCGATGTTATGAACATCCTTCTTCAAATTCTTGATGAAGGCAAAATCAACGATGCTCAGGGCAGAACAGTCAGCTTTGAGAACACAGTCATTGTTATGACTTCAAATGCCGGCAGCAGCCGCGGAGAGGGTGCACTCGGCTTTGGTAAAACAAAAGGTGACGCAAGCCGTGACAGAGCGATGAAAGCACTCAAAGAGTTCTTACGTCCCGAGTTTATCGGCAGAGTTGACGAGATTGTTGTGTTCAATGACCTTGATGAGGAAGCATTCAAGAAAATTGCTGTCCTCATGCTTGATGAGTTCAAAGGACCTATGCAGGATAAGGCAATCAGCTTCACTTATACCGATGAGGCTGTTGAATTCCTTGCAAAGAAGTCCGTAGGTGGTTCAAGAGGAGCCCGTGACCTGCGTAACGAAATCCGTCGCAGGGTAGAGGACAAAATCGCTACAAAGATTATTGACAGCCTTGACACTCCCGTAACCTCAATTACGGTTGACGTCGAAGAAGATGAAATAGTGCTTAAGTAAAACGAAATAGTTATCCCTTTTTGGGATAACTATTTTTATATTGCAAACATTACTTTAAAATGCTATAATTGTATAAATATGTACCCAATTTAAATTTTAAGGGTGATTTTTTTGAAAAAGTTTTTGCTTAAAATATGGAACAAGCTATATGATCTGAAAGTTAGAATAATTGATTTTTATTGGTTGGTTTTTGATTTCTTTTATTCGTGTATGACAAAGAAACCCGAGGTTGCATCTGTTGAAGAAACGATTGATGCTATTGTCAAAAACAACTGTTCAATAGCACGGTACGGTGACGGTGAAATCAAGCTTGTTGCAGGCAGAGATATTTCTTTCCAGAAAGCAACTCCGTTTGCAGTTAATAAACTGCGTGAGGTTTTATCAAGCGATGTTGACGGAATGCTCGTCGGTATAGCTGACATTTTCGGAGACAGAAGCCGTTACAACGAAAAAGCAAACGATTATTGGAAAAAGCATCTTCATAGGTTTAGAAAAGTATGGTATAAGTATCTCATCAAAGGCAAAAAGTATTACAATGCCTCAATGACCAGACAGTATATAGCGCTCAATGATCGCTCTCGGGGTGCAGAAATTTATAACAGTATGAAAAGAATATGGGAAGGTAAAGATATCGTTTTTATTGAAGGCGAAAAGAGCCGAATGGGTGTCGGCAACGATCTTTTTGATAGAGCAAAGTCAATTAAACGCATTATAGGACCTTCAAGACAAGCTTTTTCAAAGTATGATGAAATTCTGGGTGAAGCTTTAAAACAAGAAAAAAATGTGTTGTTTCTTATTGCACTTGGTCCTGCGGCGACCGGTCTTGCGTATGATTTGCATTTGAACGGTTATCAGGCAGTTGATATAGGCCATGTTGATGTTGAGTATGAGTGGCTTCGTATGGGAGCTGAAAAGAAAACTGCTCTTAAAAACAAAATGGTTTTTGAAGCAGATGATAATTCTGTCATAGAAGACTGCTTGGACAAAAACTATAATTCACAGATCATTGCGAAAATAATTTAATGAGGTAATATTTATGCCGTTGACGGATATAGTCATAAAAATCAAAATGTTGGTTTACAGAATAATCCAACTACCAAAAAGATTTGGGGATTTTATAAAAAGAAACTGTTTGATTATTAAAAACAATATCAGTAAAAAAAAGAGAACAAAACCGGTGCTGTTTCTTATAGGCACACCAAATCACGGTAATCTTGGTGATCAGCTTATTGCAGTTGCAGAGCGACGTTGGCTTCAGGATTACTATACTGACTACGAAGTCAGAGAGTTTACTCATGAAAATCTTATGAAGGATAGAAACTGCAGAATGTTGCTTTCTCAAATCAAAAAGGACGATATTCTTTTACTGCATGGAGGAGGCAATCTTAACGTTTTATATCTTAACTGTGAACGGATAAGAAGGAAGATAGTTTCCAAATGTCCGGATAACAAAACAGTTCTTTTACAACAATCGATTTTTTATGAGGATACTGAAAAAGGAAGGGCTGTGAAGGCTGAAACAGCTAGGATATATAATCAACACAAGAATTTTACAGTCATTGCGCGAGAAAATGCAAGTTATGAAATTGCAAAAGAAATGTTTGCACCGCTAAGAGTTTTGAAATATCCTGATATGGCAACTTATCTTTTTGGGAGATCTTTTCCTTCACAAAATGGTGATCGGCGCGGTGTTATACTTTGCATACGAAAAGATGAGGAAAAGTTTTATTCGGATAAGCATATAGAAAAAATGAAAGATGAAATTGCTACGAATAACGTAATGGATTTTTCAGATACACATATTGGTTACGGTGTGCTGCCTGAAAAACGTATTGAGGTTACACAGAGACTTGTCGACAAGATTGCAAACTATGAAGTTTGCGTGACAGACCGTTTCCACGGAGCAGTTTTTTCGATCCTTGCCGGTACGCCTTGTATTGTGCTTCGCTCGTTAGATCATAAAATCATTGAAGGTGTCAAATGGTTCAGCGATGTTGACGGTGTTTTCTATGCCGAAAGTATTGACGAAGTGCCGATGCTTGTTGAAAAGGCGAAGGCTGTCGGAAGGATTGCAACGCCTGATTTTACTCATTATTTCGATGAGCTTTACAAAGAACTGAATATATAAAACAACGCTATGCTGAAAGTTTAAAAATCAGCATAGCGCTTTTTTATTTTGCTTTGACTTCAATAAACCTTGGTATTTCACGGGCAAATATCAGAGGTACTCCGTCGTATTCACCTTCAAAAAGCACGGCAACCTCGTTTTCACCTGCTTTAAGACTAAAGGTTGTATCCTTGTCTGCTTTGTCGAATCCTTTTAATTCTGACGATTTAAGAAGACCTGTTTTTACATTGTCCGTATCGGTTGCAGATACGGTTGCTTCCGTGTCTTTATCGGAATAAATGTTGAGTACACATTCAATATAGACCTTGTCGCCGTCTATATAGAAATCAACAAAATGACTTTTTGCACTGTTGTCAAGAATGACAACGGCATTATCCTTTTTTAAAATAAAAATTCCTGCGACGATAATCGCTGTAATTAGCAAAACGGGAACAGCAATTTTTAAAATCTTTTTCTTCACGAGAAACACCTCTTCTGCAATTATACAATAAAACATAATCAATGTCAAAGGCTCTTGACAAAAGACGAGTAAGACTGTAAAATATGAAATTGAGTTTCAGTTTCATATTTGGAGGCGTCAGTATGGAAAATTCATACAACACAAAGCAGGGCGAACTGATTTTGAATATTTTAAAGGCAGAAGCAGGTAAACATTTTACAGCTGACGATATCATAAAGCTTTCTGAAAAAGAAGGCAAAAAGGTCGGAAAAGCTACCGTTTACCGCCACCTTGATAAACTTATCCGTGCAGGTGAAGTGCGGAAGTACATCGTAGAAGAGGGAACGAGTGCCTGCTTTGAATATGTCGGCAAGTCACATTCCTGTCATTCACATTATCATCTCAAGTGTTCGACCTGCGGTGAACTTCTGCACGTTAAGTGCGAATACCTCGATGAAGTATCGTCTCATATTTCAGGACATCACGGTTTTGAAATAATGCCCGAAAAGACCGTCCTTTACGGTATTTGTAAGAATTGCAGGGAGGCAGAAAATGCTTAAAAGAATACTGTCTCTGCTGTTTGTAACGGTAACTTTGTTTATGATTTTCACAGGATGTAGTGTACGTCAAACTGAAAATGACGGCAGACTTACCGTTGTTACAACAATTTTTGCCCCATACGATTTTGTACGGCAGATTGTCGGTGATAAAGCACGGGTGATTATGCTTTTACCTCCGGGAGTCGAAAGCCACTCCTACGAGCCGACACCGTCGGATATTATAGAAATTGAGAATGCTGATTTGTTCTTTTACGTCAGTGAACACTGTGAAACGTGGGTACCTCAGATTATCTCTGCCTTAAAAAACACACAGGTTGAAACGGTAAATATTGCCGAAGGGATAGGAGTTGAAATTCACTCTCACGACCATTCTCATCATCACGGTCATACAGATGAATGTGAAACAGACGAGCACATCTGGACAAACCTTTCTTATGCATCGCAAATGGTTAATTTCATCGGAGAAAAGCTTGCGGAGAAAGACGGAACGAATGCTTCGGTTTATCTTGAAAATGCAAACCGTTACAGCAAGGAGATTTCAGAGCTTAAAGCGAAGTTTTCTTCTATGATTTCATCATCAAAACGTAGCGAAATTGTATCAGGTTCACGTTTTGCATTAAAAAACTTTACAACAGAATTCGGTATTACATTCACTGCGGCCTTTGATTCGTGTGTGGATAACACTGAGCCGAGTGCAGCGGTGATGGCTAAAATAATTGATAAAATCAAAGCAGATTCCATTCCCGTAATTTTTTACGAGGAACTTACGGATCCTAAAATTGCCCGTGCGGTTTCTGTTGAAACAGGTGCCGGGATGCTTCTTCTGCACTCCTGCCACAATGTTTCAGCAAAGGAATTGGCAAACTCAGAGACATATATTTCTCTTATGACACAGAACTATATCAATTTAAAGGAGGCACTGAACTGATGAGTATGATTTCCTGTGAAAAAGTTTATATGAATTATGACTCAACCAAGGCTGTAAACGGTATCACATTCAGTGTCGAAAACGGAGATTTTCTCTGTGTTGTGGGTGAAAACGGAACCGGAAAGAGTACACTTCTTAAGGGTATTTTAGGTCTTCAGAAACTCAACTCAGGAACAATAGTTTTTTCGGGAATAACAAACCGTGAAATAGGTTATCTTCCACAGCGCACTATTGTGCAGAAAGATTTCCCGGCAAGTGTGCGTGAGGTAGTCCTGAGTGGCAGACAGACCAAGGGATTCCGACTTTTTTACACTCCTGCTGATAAAAAAGTTGCATGGAAGAACATCGAGCTAATGGGTATCGATGATATAAAAAACAAACCGTTCAATGAACTTTCGGGCGGTCAGCAACAGCGTGTACTTTTAGCACGTGCCCTTTGTGCTACGCAGAAACTTCTGCTCCTTGATGAGCCTACAACAGGGCTTGACCCGTTTGTAACGGCAGAGCTCTACAAGCTGATTTCAAAACTTAACCGTGATCATGGCGTAACGGTTATAATGGTTACACACGATATCAAAAATTCCGTGGAATATGCCAATAAAATTCTCTCTATGGAGCATGACGGGGATTTTTTCGGTACAACGCAAGAGTATATGCAGACTTCTGCGGCAAAACGTATTTTCGGAGGTGGAAACAATGATTGAAACCTTCTTACAGATGTTTGAATATGACTTTATGCTGCGTGCAATTATTGTCGGTGCACTTGTTTCTCTTTGCTCTGCTTTGCTTGGTGTAACGCTTGTTTTAAAGCGTTATTCTATGATAGGTGACGGACTTTCGCACGTAGGTTTTGGTGCTTTGTGTATAGCCCTTGCGATGAATGTTGCGCCCCTTGCAGTTTCAGTGCCGGTTGTGGTTATTGCAGCGTTTCTTCTTTTACAGATAAGCGAAAACAGCAAGATAAAAGGTGATGCAGCGATTGCCCTGATTTCCAGCACTGCACTTGCTGTGGGTGTAATCGTTACGTCAATGACAACAGGCATAAATTCCGATGTCAACGGCTATATGTTCGGCAGCATACTTGCTATGAGTGATACGGATGTTTTAGTAAGCATAATTCTTTCAGTTGCTGTACTTGTGCTGTATGTTGTTTTTTATAACAAAATTTTCTCAGTTACCTTTGACGAGAGCTTCGCACGTGCAACGGGAACAAGAACGAAAACCTATAACACGCTCATATCTCTTCTGACGGCGATAACAATTGTTATCGGAATGCGTATAATGGGTGCGATGCTTATTTCAAGTCTGGTTATTTTTCCTGCATTGACGTCGATGCGTGTCTGCAGATCTTTCAGAAAGGTTGTAATAACTTCAGCAATTGTTTCTGTGATTTGTTTCTTTATGGGACTTTTTGTTTCCTTTGCTTATTCAATGCCAGCGGGAGCAAGCGTTGTTGCTGTCAATGCAGTTGTGTTTCTCGGATTTTCTTTTGTCGGAATGATTAAGAGAAAAGCATCATAAATATTTTTGAGGTGATAGTATGAAAGAACTTAATATCAGAGAGGTTAAAGATAATCTCGTAAAAATGATTGCCGATGATTGGGCACTTGTTTCGGCAGCAGACGGTGACAAGTGGAACACAATGACAATCAGCTGGGGCGGTGTAGGCGAGCTCTGGGGTAAGGATGTTGTTTTTGCCTTTATCCGTCCGCAGAGATACACACGTGAATTTATGGATAAGAGTGATTATTTCACAGTCAGTTTCTTTGCTGAGGGATATAAAGATGCACTTAAAATCTGCGGTTCTAAGTCTGGCAGAGACTGTGACAAAATAAAGCTTGCAGGACTTTCAGCTGAATTTGACGGAGAAGCTGTTTATCCCGCTGAGGCGAAACTTGTTATAAAGTGCCGTAAAATTGCCGTGCAGAAAATGGATAATACAGGTTTTATTGATCCTTCAATCGAGTCAAATTATTCTTCAGGGGATTACCATTTAATCTATGTTGGTGAGATTGAAAAAGTTCTCGAAAAATAATTTTAAAAATTTTTAAAAAAGTGTTGACAAAGCTGTAACTCCGTTGTATAATAGTCAAGCGTTCGAGAGTGAATGAGCTCTCAACAGTCGGTGTTGATGGCGAAGAGGGTCCACCCGTTCCCATACCGAACACGGTAGTTAAGCTCTTCTGTGCTGAAAATACTTGGCGGGCAGCCGCCCGGGAAGATAAGGCGATGCCGACATAATTAAGCAACCACTCAACAGAGTGGTTGTTTTTCTTTATAAAAACTAAACAGTAAAACAGCCCCCGTTCTGTTCGATTGCAGGACGGGGGCTTTGTGTTGTATTTTATTATTTTATAACATTTGCCATAAGGCTGTTCATCATTCTGAATACAAATTCCGTGATCTTTTCAAGCACGTCAAAAATAGTATCAGCTGTTGTCGGAGCAACTGCCTGTGTTGTAAGTGGCAGGAGTTTTGCATTGTCGTAATCATAAGTCATAAACTGCGGATACTGTTCGTTATCAAAAACGGTAAGTTGCTTCTTGCTTGTTGCAAGCCACATGATAAAGTCTGTGCTTTCACCGTATGGGTAGTCAACGTGACCCATATCACGGAAGAACCATGTCTGATCGGGAAGCATGCAGGTTGAAGCATCTATCTGATTATCGGGAGAAATATGATTATGCTCCGAAGGAACCTTCTGAGTATAATCTTCACCAAGTGTTTCACCGAGTTTGGCAACAGTTGCACCGCCGCTTGCGTACTCAGCGTCAATAAGGTTATCGGTATTGCTTGCCGCAACAGACTCGCTTATCGGGAGTGACGGCCAGTTGTACTGTGCAAGGATATAGATGTTAGTATCTTTCATTGCTGCTTTGAGCAGATTCTCAGCGTTGCACTGGACATTGTAGTGGTACTCGTCAATTCTTGCGACGAGTTTATCACTTTCTGTACCATTGAGCATACAAGCCTTTGCATCCTTGTAGTTAACATCAGGAACAAGCGCCCAGAGTCCCGGCATGTGTCCGAAAATCGGAATAAGAAGCTCAGCGTAAATTCTGTCTTTGAGAGTGTCTGTTATTCCGTTTGCAAAGCCTTCAAGTCCACTGTTGACACCTGATTCTTCAAGCAGAACGTCAAGGTAATCAATGACGTTTGTCCAGGTATTGTCGCGTGTAAGGAGTGCAAGGCGGTGCCAGAGGGAAGAAAGTGAAAGGCTGAAATCTGCAGAGAAAAGGCTGCCTACACAAGATGTACCCTGAAAAGCGGTTGAACACATAATAATTGTATCAAGGTCGGAACTGCCGTACTTATAAAGGTAAGAACATGTAACCGTTCCTCCCATACTGAATGCGGCAAGTGCAATTCTGTCATAGTCGCCTTCTTCTTTGATATTTTTGATGAAGGTGTTAAGTCTGTCTGCGTGCACAAGCGGATCTTTACGCCAGTCATAGTTAAAGAAGTATGTATTCTCGAGACCGAATGTGTCGATACCTGCACGTACGGTTGCGAATTCATTGGATTCGCCTGCAATAAAAGGTTCTTCGAGACCTACAAGAGAGCAGTCGAAAAGCGTGCCGTCGATGTCTTCAATTGAATCTCCGTTTGCGTCAAATGCAAGCGGACCGAAAACATCCGTAAGGGGAGGAAAGATTCCGTCAGCAAGTGCATCGTAGTCACTTGTAACAAGAAAAGAGAGTACGGGGGGCAGAACCTCAAAAACCATTTTTGTGATACTGTCCGATGTCGGGGGAAAAGCCTGTTCGCCGTTGCTGTATTTCAACGGGAACGTATTCATACCACTGACAACGATGAACGCAGTTTTGGGTTCAACTGCAAAAGCAGGAATACAAACTGCAAAAATCATCGCAATAGCCAAGGTGATGCTGATGATTGTTTTCAATGTTTTATTCATAATATCATCTCCTTATTGCAATTTTAACACATATTTTGCCAAATGCAAATAAAAATCGTTGTTCTTTATCTCTATTTTCAAAAATACCTTGATTTTCCTTTAAAAATACATTATAATTATACCCATAATATTGTGGTCAAGGAGGCCTATACAATGAAAAAGTTTAAGAAAATTTTTGCTATTGTGCTTGCGGCGCTTATGCTCATGAGCCTCGCTTCTTGTTCATTTACTCCGGATACTGATACAGACATCACAAACGACAACATCAAAATCGGTGTTCTCCTCAGTGGTGCAAAGGATGTCACAACAGGTATGTCCGGCGCAACAATGATGGCTATCAACGAGCTCCAGAGCGTTGGTTACGGCATCAATGACGAAAAGTTCAGATATGCAGAGAATGTTGATCCGAACAATGCAGAAGCTGCAGCTGAAGGTATTCAGTCACTTCTTAACTTTGAGTGTAATCTTGTTATTGCTTCTGATGCAGAGTATCTTGATGACATTCAGAAGAAAGCTGAAGAGAATGATACTGTTAAGTTCCTTGTTTACGGTGCAGAGAATGACGGTAAGAATATTTACGGTTACGAAGCTAATATTTCAGGTGTAGGCTACCTTTCAGGTATTGTTGCCGGTATGAAGGCTGCAGAACTTGAAGTTCCCACACTCGGTTTCCTTGCAAAGAGCGAAGCTGATCTTACAAATCTCAATGCTTTCGCAATGGGCGTTAAGTCAGTTAATGCTGATGCTAAAGTTTCAGCAGTTATCGGTACAGACGCGGCCGCAGGTGTTGCAACTCTGATTAAAGAGGGTGCTGTTGTAATCGCATCTGATTATGAGGACGAAGCAATCGCTACAGCATGTGCAGAAGGCAAAGTATTCTTCTGTGGCTTTGGTTCAGAAACATACAAGGATGCAGAGACATTCCTTTGTGCTCCTGTTTATAACTTTACTCAGTACTATATTGATGCTATCAAGGCTATTGTTGATGCAAAAGAGCCGGCAGAGTTTACAGGCGGTTATGCAACAGGTGCAACTTATCTTACGGATATCAATGAGAAGAATGCAGCTGAGGGTACACAGGAAGCAGTTGAGACTGCAGCGGCAGCTATCGCAGACGGCTCACTTTCGTTCACAATCAGTGCTGATGCTCCGTTTGAAAATGTTGTAATCGTTAAATAATTTTAAAAATATTTTACGGTCGGTTTTATAACCGACCGTATTTTTTGCATAGAGGACATAGTTTCTGCATTTTCAAAATACAAACAAAAACACCCGAAAAAAGGAAATTAACCTTCTTTCGGGCGTTTTCGCTTTAAAAGGGGAGATGTATGAAAAAGATTTGTTTATAGGATCAACCTATGTCTATAGTATAGTCGTTCAATATTAAAAAATATGCAAGCCGATGTGAACATTTTGTAAAATCGACTTGCATTTTTCAGTTCATAACATATTCACCCGAGAACAGATGGGCGATACCCTGACGTAGGTTTTTGTTTTCTTCTTTTATAAAATCAGGGTCATCAATGATAATTTCACGGGCGAAACGGTTTGCTTCATTAAGCAGAGCTGTATCTGTCAGCATTGCAATCTTCATTTCAGGAAGACCGTGTTGACGGGAGCCGAAAAAGTCACCCGGACCACGCATTTTAAGGTCCTCGTCAGCTATTTTAAATCCGTCCGTAGTGCTTGTCATAATCTTCATGCGTTTTTTAGCAGCTTCATTCTGTGCATCTGTGATGAGAATACATGTGGATTTATATTGTCCTCTGCCTATTCTTCCCCGCAACTGATGAAGCTGAGAAAGACCAAAACGCTCAGCATTTTCGATAACCATAATTACGGAATTTGGTACATCCACGCCAACTTCAATAACTGTGGTTGACACCAGAAGTTGTATTTCGCCTGAAACAAAGCGAGACATAACATCTTCCTTGTCCTTGGGTTTCATTTTGCCGTGCAAAAGTCCCACACCGTAACCGCTGAAAAATCCGCGTGAAATATTCTCAGAATATTCCTGTGCAGCTGCAAGATCAGCTTCACCCTCCTCTACGAGAGGGCAGACGATATATCCCTGACGGCCTTCGTCGAGGTGCTTTTTTACATAATTGAATGCCCTCGGACGTTTCTGTGTATCAATGGAATATGTCTCAATCGGTTGTCTGCCGGGCGGCAATTCATCGAGAATTGAAACGTCAAGGTCACCGTAAAGCATAAGTGCAAGCGTACGTGGGATAGGCGTAGCAGACATAACGAGTGTATGCGGTCTGTTACCTTTGTTGCTGAGTGCACCTCTGTGTTTGACACCGAAACGGTGTTGCTCGTCTGTAATTACAAGACCGAGATTGCTGAACTCAACATCATCCTGAATCAGGGCGTGAGTACCGACAATCAACTGTGTTTTACCGTCCTTAAGGTCAGCTTTGATTTCACGTTTTTTTGCGGCTGTTACTGACCCGGTCAGAAGCGAAACCTTTATATCGGTGTTTTCAAAAAACTTCAGGCAGGTTTTATAATGCTGTTGTGCAAGGATTTCCGTTGGTGCCATAAAAGCGCATTGGTAACCGTTTTTAACAACGGTGTAAATAAGTGCTGCGGCAACGGCAGTCTTGCCTGAGCCTACATCACCCTGAAGCAGTCTGTTCATTGTAAACTGAGATGTCATCTGTTCTACGCTTTCTCGCACTGCACGGTTTTGTGCACCTGTGAGAGTGAAGGGGAGAGTAGCCAGAAATTCATCTGTGAAATCCTTTTCGATTCTGACGGGCGTACTTTCTTTTCTGTTGCCCTTGAGCTTCATAAGGCCAAGCTGGAAAATAAAAAGCTCTTCAAATATAAGTCTTCTTCGTGCCTCAGCCACCATATCTTCACTTGTCGGGAAGTGCAACTCATAAATAGCTTTATTCACTTCCATAAGGCATAATTTATCTCTTAATGGTTGAGGTATGCAGTCAATAAAATAATCTTTACGTATGTCATAAGCCTGACGTACAAGTTTTTCGATAGCTTTGGAGTTTATTCCTGCACTCTGGTGGTAAATCGGGCGGATTCTCATTCCGTTTTCCACGGGAGCTATCATCGGAGACGTCATCTCACGGCGGCGCAGATTTCCGCCTACTTTACCGTAGAACAGATATTCTTCGCCAGCTTCAAGGGATTCGGCGGCATATTTATTGTTGAATATAGTAATATCCATCAACGATTCGCCGTCAGTTGCAACGGTTTTGTAAATGGTCATTCCCTTGCGTATTTTTGCTCCCCTGGGTTTGTGATTAACGATTGCCCGGATACAACAATTACCGTCAAACGGTGCAGCAGTTATGGATGTAATTTTACTCCAATCCATATAGTCACGGGGATAAAAATGCAGAAGGTCACCAACAGTGAAAATATCGAGCTTGTTAAGAATCTTAGCTCTCTTCTCACCGACCCCCTTGAGATATTGAATATTGGTGTTAATATCCATTATTCAACCGTCCATTCTTCAATGTTAAATAAATAGTCATTTATAATAGTTTTATTCTGTACATTGAGTTTTTCGTTTCTTACAGTCAGTCCTCTGCGATAAGCGAGTGGTATAAACGGCAGATCGTCAGCAAAAGTGTCAAGGAATTCCTGCATTGTGGCTTCGCCGTTTTCGAGTTTTCTGTAATCTGTTGCTGATGCACATTCTCTGTCAATTCCGTAACCGAGTGAACCGTTCTCAGAGAAGAAGACGCTCAGGTCAAAACTGTTGGAAAGCTTACCCTCTCCGATGTAAAGGTCGTAGGCACCCGATTCAACAGCATCGACATATCTGGAATATCCGAATTCTTTAAGCACAACACGGATATCTGCAAGGGCAAGTGCCTGCTGTATATTTCTTGCCATTGCGAGTTTGAAACTGTTATCTTTGTTAACAAGCAATTTCAACTCAAGTTTGCCTTTTTCGGGTGAATATCGGATTCCGATTTCACTCACAATGTCATATCCTGCTTCTTCAAGCAATTCAATTGCAGCGTTTTTATCAAATTTAATAGGTGGTAGTGTACAGCCTTCAAGCCCGTAGAATGAAGGATGGAACGGTGTCGGAGTTGCTACACCAAAACCTGCAAAAGCGATGGATGCGAGATCAGGACGGTTGATAAGCAATGCAACTGCACGGCGTACATTACTTTCTTTGAGTACCTTCGTATTGGCGTTGATACCCAGATAAGTGAAATTTGTTGTCTCAAATTCTTCGCTTTTACCTGTATAGCGCTTATAAACACCGTCCGCAAAGTTCTCTGTATAAAAATCGATTTCTCCGAGTGAGAAAAGGTTCGGGATTGATGCCACTTCCGTAACATCTTTAAGACCGATATTGTTATATTTAGGATGATAACCGCCAAGGCGTGATTTGTTGACGGTAAGTGTTTTTTTGCCGTTTTCATCTTTAAGAGAATAACGGCCGCTGCCAAGAGGAAGGTCAGCAGAATAGGTATCAGAACTGTCGGAATCTTTGTCGCTGTCCTTTTTTATAATCGGGAAGATTAAGTTGTTTTCTTCGTAAGGATTTTCACTTTTAAGCTCAAAAACAACTGTATTACTGCCGGAAGCCTCAGCCTCAGCAATATTCTTGAGATATGCAGAATAATATCGGCTGTTTTTGGCAAGTGCAAAGGAGTTGACAACGTCATCTGCAGTTATGGCAGAACCGTCAGAGAAAGTAATACCTGATTTTATGCTTACAGTAATTTCTTTGCCCTGATTTTCACATTTTTCAGCAATAACCGGTTCTGCGCGAAAATCGTTAGTGACTCTTATTAGTGAGTCGTAAATGAGTACAGATATATTTCTGTTGGTATCACTTTCACAATCAAACGGGTGAAGAGAATCTGTACGCAGATAGGGAAGGGTATAGCTGATTTCATCAATACCGGGATCCGGTTCAGTTTTCTGTATTTCTCCGAGAGTGTCTTTTACCTTATCAGTTACATTGCAACCCGAAAAACAGGTTATAATCAAAGTGATTCCTAAAAGTAACGCAAGTATTCTTCTTTTTATCATTCTGTCACCCCGTTTATATTACGGAAATCGGCTCAACTGAAATGCAGAGCCCCGTTTTTTCGTCAATTTCAAATATACAACCGTCAAGTTTTATGTCGTCTTCTGCTGCTTTGAATCTTGTAGGCAGTCCCGTTTTAAGAGCTTTTATAACGCACTCGCTTTCTACACCGAGAACAGAGTTTGCTCCGCCGCACATACCAAGATCTGTGATGTAGCCCGTACCGCCCGGAAGAATCTGTGCATCCGCTGTCTGCACGTGTGTATGTGTGCCGAAAAAGACAGATACTCTCGAATCTGCATAAATGCCGAGGGCACGCTTTTCTCCTGTTGATTCAGCGTGGAAGTCGACGATTTTAACCTTGCAATCCTTGATTTCCTCAAGTGCTTTGTCAAGACTGTCAAACGGATTGGCGTAATTACTGTTCTGATATGCAGTACCGATAAGGTTAACAACGCCTATTCTGTACGACATCATATCAATTACACCGACGCCGTTACCGGGCACACTTGAATGCATATTGTACGGACGGATAATGTCGTTACGTTCATCAATGTAATCGTGAATTTCACTGCGACGGAATACGTGGTTTCCTGTTGTTATGAAATCAACACCGCTTGAAAAAAGATGGTCAGCAGAGAAGGGGAGGATGCCGTTACCTGTTGCTGAGTTTTCACCGTTTGCAATACAGATGTCGATGTTATAATGTCTCTTAATTCCCGGTAACTTTTTGCGTACAAAATCGCAACCGCCGTTGCCGACAATATCACCCAGCGCAAGCAACTTCATCAGATTCGCTCCTTTTTATAACTTTTCTGATAGTAACAATATACATAACCAATAAAACAGCACCTGTTATGCCCCAGGATATGGGATAGGAAAGGTAGAGAACTTCCATTGAACGGTACATCTGAAATACTGTGAAAACCCAGATGACACGTAGTCCGCACACGCCTGCCAATGTAACAATCATTGGTGTGACAGATTTGCCGAGTCCACGCATCTGCCCTGTTGTAACATCCAGAATACTGTTAAGTACGTAAGTTACGGCAAACAGCTTTACCCTTATCATTCCGACACCGATAACATCAGGGTCGGTTGAGAAAATACTGAGTACCTGTGTGCCGAATGTAAGCAGGAAAGCACAGCAAATTGCTGCGATTATAATGGTAAGACCGACACAGTTAAAGTATATGCTGCGGATTCTCCTGATCTGCTTTGCACCGTAATTCTGTGAGGTGAATGTTGTTGCAGTCTGAGAAACGGAGTTGCAGCAGATATGAATAACACTGTCGATGTTACTTGCGGCTGTGTTTCCGGCAATTGCCGCTGCACCGAAGCTGTTGATTGATGACTGTATAATAACGTTTGAAAGAGAAAAAAGTGATGCCTGAATGCCCATCGGCACACCTATTTTTAAAATGTCGAGAAGTTCGGTTTTATAAAATCTCAGTTTGCTTATTGAAAGTTTGATTATGTTATTGGCATTAAGAAGAATATAAAGAACAAAAACAGCAGAGAGTAACTGTGAGATGATCGTAGCAAGTGCAACACCTGCAACATCCATTTTAAAGAAAACTACAAAAATCAGGTTCAGCACTACGTTCACAATGCCTGTAACCGTAAGAATATAGAGAGGTCTTTTGCTGTCTCCCGTTGCCCTGAGCATTGCTGAACCGAAGTTGTATACCATACTTGCAGGTGTTCCGATAAAAAATATTTTCAGGTAAGTTACGGAAAAAGGAAAAACCTCTTCAGGTATACTCATAGCTTTAAGTGCGAAAGGACACAAGTTGAATCCGAGAAGACCAATGACAGTGCCGCTGAGTAATGCAAGCAGCATTGAAGTGTGTACCGTACGGTGTACTGCTGCACCATTGCCTGCACCGATGTGCTTGGCGGCAACTACACCCGCACCTGTCGCAAGTCCGAGAAAAAGATTCAGCGAAAGGTGAACCAGGCTCGAAGTTGCACCGACTGCGGCAAGAGGAATACTGCCTGCGAATCTGCCGACAACCATAACGTCGGCTGCGTTGTAAACAAGCTGCAAAAGTCCCGTAAGTATAAGTGGAATCGCAAAATTTACGATTTTCGGCATAAGCCTGCCTGTTGTCATATCAATACTGTATCTGTTTTTTGCCATCGTCAACCACTTTCCAACAAATATCTACTCTACATTATAGCAAAACTACTTTCAAATGTACAGAAAAATCAAATAATTGTTGACATATAAAAAGAAAAAGTTTAAAATTATACTGTAAATAATACTACATTTAAAGGAGCTTGTAAAAATGACTATCGCAAAAAAATTTTTAGCAGTTGTTCTCTCGGTCTTAACTCTTTTGTCCGTATGTGCTTTTTCCGCATCCGCTGCAAATGCACCGGAAGTAAGCCTTACAATTGTTTCAGAAACTCCCACAACCGTTGTTGTAAGATTAACCCTTGAAAAAGGCGAATGTAACGCTTTTGATGCAACTTTTGTGACTTCTTCAGCAATCAGAAAGTGTACTGAAATCAACGTTGCTCAGAATGCATGTGAGTTTTTTATGTCGAATCCCGATGAAAAAAAGTTTGCGGCAACTTCGCTCAACAGTGTAATTCAGGCTAAGAGAGTTATTTGTGATGCAACATTTGAAAAGAAAACATCCGCAGCGATTTCAAACTCTGATATAAAACTCAATGTTACAAACTGTGCAATTACCGAAACTATCGACGGCAGAGTTGTTAATACTGATATCACAAATCTTGTAAAAGTTAATGTGAACTTTAAAACATTTATTCTTAACAGCAAGTCATACACTGTTAATTACAAGGACAGCTTCGCCATTAGTTGCGAAACAAACTATCCGGCAGAAGATCTTACATGGACATCTTCTGATGAAGGCGTTGTAAAAGTTGATGAAAACGGAAATGTTTACGCTTCAGGAAAAGGTAATGCAACCATCACAGTTACAAGTGCTGACGGTTATGTTAATGAAACATGTGATGTTGAGGTTAAATATTCGTTTGGTCAGTGGCTTATCGTTATTTTCCTCTTCGGTTGGATCTGGTATTGATAAATAAATTCTTAAGCAGACTGTAAAAAGTCTGCTTATTTTTTTATAATTATTGACAAAGATTTTTTTATTATATAAAATCAAAATAGCACTTATCAGATGTGCAGAAGGAGGGTTTTTATGCAGACAACAATGGCATCAATTATGGGCAATCTCATAAAACAGGTTAAAGGTAAAATTATAATGGAAACCTTGCCGATTACCGAGTGGGAAAGTTATACAGGCTGGCACCACAAGGCAGGTGAGTTTACATACGACGATATGCCGCATCAGATTATGAAAATAGGTGACCGCTGGAGCGTTGGTTATGACGCTACGCGTTGGTTTAAGGCAACGGTTACGGTTCCCGAAAGCATGGACGGCAAAAAGATTTATCTTTATGCTGCTTTTGGTGGTGAAGCACTCGTACGAATTAACGGAAAAATCATTGGTGCTTTTTCTGACGATGCTGGTTGGGAAGACAGAACAGTTGTTGTTGTTGAGAACAACAAGGCAGGTGATGTGCTTGACATTGAGCTTGAAGCGACTGTTAACTGTGGTATGTTCTGTGATGAAGCTATGGCGGGTAAAAAGGATCATACATATACTATGAAGTATTCTCACCTTGCTGCCATCAATGTTGAAACGCAGAAGTATTGGTACGACATAAAGAGTGCCTACGACAGCCTTGAGCAGATTGATAACAAAGTCATTCACGATATGGTTTACAGAGCTATTGATGAGTCTCTCCATGTTCTTGACTTTGACTTTGATGACGAAACATTCTACAAGAGCGTACCGGCCGCAAACGAGCTTCTTGTTAAGATGCTTGCGGAAATTCCCGATGCAAAGCAGGGCACACTCCACATGCTCGGGCATTCGCATCTTGACGTTGCGTGGCTGTGGACAACCCGCGAGCTTGTCAGAAAAACGGCAAGAACCTTCTCAAACAATCTTGCTATGATGCGTGAATATCCCGACTTCAAGTTCACACAGAGTCAGGCTATTGTTTACGATTATATGAAGAAATACTATCCCGATATTTTTGAGCAGGTAAAACAGGCTGTCAAGGAAGGCAGATGGGAGATTGTCGGCAACACTTGGTGCGAAGCAGATACCAATCTTGCAAGCGGTGAGTCGCTTGTACGTCAGCTCCTCTACGGCAGAGAGTATTTTTTGAAAGAATTCGGTGTATCCTCTGATGTTTATTGGCTTCCTGACTGCTTCGGCTTTACCTGGGCGCTTCCGCAGGTTGTAAAGCGCTCCGGTATGAAGTATTTCTATACAGCAAAGCTTTACTTTAACGCTACACACAAGTTCCCTTATTCTGTTTTTAATTGGCGTTCACATTCGGGTGATGAGGTTATTGCCTGCGTTCAGCAGCAGCATTACCAGGGCGAATATGATGCGCATTATATCAAGGATAACTGGGAACGCACAAATCAGAAAAATATCACAGGCAAGTCTGTCGGTACATTCGGCTACGGTGACGGCGGCGGTGGTGTTACAATCGGTCAGGTTGAACGCTCAAAGCGTTATGAGGATATGCCCGGTATGCCAAAGGCACAGAACACCTTTGTTGCCGATTTCTTCCGTGACACAGAAAATCTCAAGGATGAGCTTCCCACATTCAACGATGAGCTTGTTTACGAAAATCACCGCGGTACTTTCACAAGTCAGGCGTTCATCAAGAAGAACAACCGTCGCGGCGAGTTCCTTTTCAGAAATGCAGAGTTTGTAAACGTTCTTTCACATAAACTTCTCGGTGACAGCTATCCTGCAGAGAAAATGGAAGAGGGCTGGAAACTTCTTCTTACCAATCAGTTCCACGATATACTTCCGGGCACATCAATTCACGAAGTTATGGAGATGACGCGCGAGGAATATGTTCAGATGAACGGAATCGGCAACGGACTTCTCTCAACAGCAGTTGAACATCTTAATAAGAATGTCAACGTTACAACTGACGGCATAATTGTGTGGAACTTCAACTCAATGCCGATAACAGGTACAGTCACTGTCAGCACTGATCTCAGCGGTGCAAAGATTGTTGACGATAACGGTACAGAATGTCGCGTTGCAACAGACGGTGATGTATCAATGTTCATTGCAAAAGATGTTCCGCAGATGGGCTTCAGAGTTTATAAAATAGAAAAAGGCGAGTCAGCTTTTGATAAAGTAGTTGCAACATCTAATCTTCTTGAAAATGCAAAACTCAAGGTAGTTCTTGATGAAAATGCAGAAATCGTAAGTGTTTATGATAAAGTCAACGACCGTGAAGTGCTTACGGATAAGGGTAATATACTCTCCATATTCCAGGACAAGCCCATTCACGAAAGTGCTTGGAACCTTGAGCTTAACTATCAGAAAAAACGTTGGGATCTGACAAAGGCTGATAAGATTGAGGTTGTATGTGCAGACGAAGTCAAGGGTGTTATCAGAGTTATAAGAAGTTTCAATAAGTCTGTTATTACACAGGATATTATTCTTTATGCAGATGCAGATTATATTGATTTTGATACAACTGTTGACTGGCACGAGACGGAGAAAGTTCTCAAGGCAGCATTCCCTGTCAGCGTAATCAGCAACCACGCAACGTATGAAATTGCACACGGTTCAATCGACCGTCCGACACATTGGAATTACAGCACGGACCTTGTGCGCTTTGAGGTTTGCGGTCATAAGTGGGCAGATCTTTCAGAGGGCGACTATGGTGTAAGTATCATCAATGACTGCAAGTACGGTTATGATATCAAGGACAGCCTTATGCGTATCACTCTTATGCGTGCACCGATTTGTCCCGACCCTGTAGGTGACAAGGGCATCAGCACCTTTGTTTACAGACTTTATCCGCACGCAGGTAACTGGTCACAGTCAGATACAGTCAAGTACGCATTTGAACTCAATCAGCCTCTTAAGGGCTTTACTGCAGTCGCACAGTCGGGTGACTTCGGAACAGAAAAATCATTCATCGAAGTTAATCGCAGAAATATTGCTGTGGATGCTGTTAAGCCTGCACAGGACGGTAACGGTATAATTATCCGTATGTACGAGGCAGGTAAGTCAAGAGGTAAGGTTAAGGTTAAGGTTAACTTCGCAGATGTTAAAAAGGTGATTGAATGTAACCTTATGGAAACAGATGAAAACGAACTCAACTTCAATAATAATGAATTCGAATTCGACATCACCCCAAACCAAGTCAGAACATTCAGAGTAATTGTTTAAATACAAATCAAGGTAATTTTTATGCAATTCAAATTTTTAGATAAAACTTTCTACGATGAAATCGCTCCGAAAAGCCTGGAATTAGCAAAGTTCCACGCAAAAAACAGAACGGATTTGTTTTTTGAACCAGCCTTAATGTCTAAAAAGGATTTCAGAGAAAGAATAAAAATTAAAGGTTTCATCGGCGTAGCTGCATATGAAAACGATGTACTGGTCGGCTATTGCTTTTGCAGAATTAAAAAATTTAAATCAATACAAAATGATAACAGTAAGAGTCTTTGGATAGATGAATTGTTTATTTGTCCTGAATATCGTCGTTTGGGTTACGGAACAAAGATTTTTACATATCTTAAAGAAATAGCCCAAAGAAATGATTGTTTTATTATTGAATTTGATGTGTGGCAATTAAATGAGTCGGCACAGAAGTTTTATGATTCACTAGGTTGCAAAACTCAAAAAATTACAAAAGAGCTTATATTATAATTAAAACCGTTGGTGAACAAAAAATTCACCAACGGTTTTTTACCTGTTATTTAACTTTTCAAGCACACACTCTTTCCATCTTCGTGCAATCAGCTGATGTCCGCCTGTTGTCGGATGAACACCGTCCCACAGCAGCCTGAAAATATCTGTATGCTTTGCATATTCATTAAAAACGTCCTGTAACGGTACAAAAACGGCATTATATTCCCCGGCTACCTTCTTAGCCTCTGCGGCATAAGCTCCGATATTTTCGCTCATATAATCGTTATATGGCTTCTCTTTGGAAACGCCGAAAAACGGCTCCATAATTACAAGAAACGTGTCGGGATTGACCGCAAGCACCTTGTCAAGTAAGGTGCGATATGTCCTTGCGTATTCCTGCGTATCCGAGTCGGGATTGTGAAGAAAATTATAATTAAGGTCATTTGCCCCGACAAGAATACTCAACACTGTAGGATTCAGGTCAAGGCAGTCTTTATCCCATCGCGCAAGCAGGTCAGCGATTCTGTTTCCACTGATACCACGGTTGATAACCTCAATGTTTTTGTCAAAATTGTCAGCATACATTTCTGACGCAATAATGTATTGGTATCCGTGACCGTGGATGTGATTCAGGTCGTTGTTTCTGCCACGATTGCCGTCAGTAATTGAGTCTCCCTGAAAGAGTACAATGTCATTATCTTTAAGTCTTAACATAATATCACCCGAACTGATTATAGCACGCAGACTTTGTCCGATGCAACAAAATTTTCGCTTTACTTTACCTTTGAAATGTGTTAGCATAATAAAAAATGTAAACAGGTGATTCAATGCTTTTTAAACGAAAATCGAAAGAACCTAAGAACGTAAAAATAGCAGATCTCAACTTTCTCACACCGGAGGCGAAAGAGGCTTTCCGTGTGCTTGAAATTGAGGATACATCTCAACTTCGTGATAAAGAAGCAGATAACTTCTATCTCGATTACTGTGTCGAAAGTGGGGGAGTGGCGGATCGCGTTATTCTTTACGAAATGCGCGCTGCAGTTTATTTTGCGAACACTGTGAAACCTGACGAAAAGAAGCTTCGTTGGTGGTTCTGGAAAGATAGTATAGCGAATCAGGAAATAGATGACAATGAGTAAAAAGTATACTTCAACAAAAATCGCCTGCTACACGGGTTACTTCGTGCAGGCGATTATCAATAATTTAGCACCACTTTTCTATGTGGTTTTTCAGCAGGAATTCAGTTTTAACTACACCCGGATCAGCTGGCTGATAATGTTAAACTTTGTGACGCAGCTTTGCGTGGACGTTGCATCAGTTAAAGTTATTGCTAAATTGGGTTACAGGACTTCAATTGTCCTTGCACATGTTTGCAGTGCTGTGGGACTTTTCCTCCTGGGCAACCTGCCGAGAGCGATGGATAATCACTATATCGGGCTTGTGATTCCTATTATCATCTATGCTACGGGATCGGGACTTATCGAGGTTCTTGTCAGTCCGATTGTTGAAGGACTGCCTCTTGAAAATAAGTCTGGTGAGATGAGTCTTCTTCATTCGTTCTACTGTTGGGGACAGATGTCTGTTGTTCTTCTTACTACGATTGCCGTGAAGTTTGCGGGAAGTGAAAATTGGGTTTATGCGCCTATGCTCTGGGCAATAATTCCTTTTATCAATATGTTTGTGTTTATGCGAGTTCCGATTTTCCCTCCTGTGCCTGAGGGTGAGGACGAAATGAAGGTTGGTGAGCTTTTCAGGAATAAGACGTTTATCCTTCTTTGTTTGCTGATGCTTTGTTCCGGAGCAAGCGAACTTGCAATGTCGCAGTGGGCGTCGACTTTTGCAGAGAAGAGTCTCGGTGTTGACAAACTCACAGGTGACCTGCTCGGACCGTGTCTTTTCGCTTTGTTAATGGCATCTGCGAGAGTTGCTTTCGGTATTCTCGGTGACAGGATTGATATCCGCAAAGTTCTGACTTTAAGTGCAATACTCTGTGCGACGGCATACATGACTGCAACACTTTCACGCTCACCGATAGCATCACTTATCGGTTGTGGCTTGTGCGGCCTTTCCGTTGCGACAATGTGGCCGGGTGTTTTCAGCTTTGCGGCGAAGGTTTTTCCTCGCGGAGGCACGGCATTGTTTGCGATGCTTGCTGTTTTCGGGGATTTCGGATGTGCATTCGGTCCCTGGTTGGCAGGTGTTGTATCTGACGGTGTAAGAGCTTCTTCAATAACTTTTGATCCGCTTAAATTCGGGTTGTTAACTTCTGTGTTATTCCCTTTGACAATGATTATAACTATCATAACGCTTTCAAGAAAAAAGGCATAATAAAATCCCGCTGAATTTAATTCAGTGGGATTTTTGTGTATTAAGCTAATTAGTTTTCAACGTTTATGTTGGCTTCGACTTCTTTCATCTGGTCGATAACAGCCTGTCTGCGTTCCGCAAGCTCACGGTACATACGTTCCTTCTTCTCACCGGAAAGGTCATAGAAGAACTTCGGAATAAGACCGAAGATACCTGTAACGGTCGGGAGAAGTGTACACATCATAAAGAGGTAATACTCTGTCTTTGCACTCTGATTGCCGAAGCCTGCACCTTCCTTGTAGCCGATGCTTGCAAGGATCGCTGATTTAATTGTAGCACCGAGTGTGCTTACGAGCTTTCTTGAAAGGTCTTTTGCAACACCTGTGATGCCTTCTGTTCTGTAACCGTTCTTCCACTCACCGTAGTCAATGGTTTCGTTACGCATTTCTTCGGGAATAACATTCTTGATACCCCAGAAGAACATCCAGATGGTTTCTCTTATCATAAATGCCGGGATCATAACTGAAAGCTTCTTGTAGTTCTTGTTGATTGAACCGACAGCGAATACACCTAACATAAGTATGTCGTTGATGTGTGAACTTGTAATCCACAAGGTTCTTGTTGAGAATTTCTCTCTTGCCTTTGTAACAAAAGCAAAGCTTGTGGGGGATACGAATGCACCGGGGATACCAACGATTGTGGTCATTGAAGCAAAACCGAGAACGTTTATGTAGTAGTAGTTTACACCTGTATCCATACCGAAGGCTGAAAGGAACTCTGTCAACGTGAGAATCAACAACGGTTTGTTGTTAAAGATAGACTTGAAGCCCTGGAAGATACTTGGCTTTTCATTACGCTGGAGAATTCTTTCCTTGGTCGTGAATACGAAGAAAAGACCCATTGCACTTGCAACAGCCGTGGTGAATACACCGCCGGAAATATAAAGTGCTTTCATCGGTATCTTGAGAACACCGTGGTTTACAAGGTCGATGAGAAGACCCATAAGAATTTCAGGAGCTTTTTCAACAAAGCCTGAAAGAAGCTGTGCCTGAGTAATCAGTCGCGTTCGCTCAATGACGTTTGGTGTGATTGTTGAAAGCATACCTGTTCTTGCAATACCGCTTATAGTACCTATTACTTCATTGACAATATGGAACAGTAGGTAAAACACCAGCTTGCCGACATTATACGGACCTGTGTTTGCAAACAAAATCGGAAGAAGCCAGTAAATAATTGACAGGAAAAATCCGGGACCTGCAGCAAAAAACAGCCATGGTCTGAATTTACCCAACCTTGTTCTTGTTCTGTCGACCATAGCGGCAAGGAAAATATCATTTATGACGTCCCATATACCGTTGATAAAAGTAACGATGGTCTGGAATTTCAGTCCGATCTGAACAATGTCGGTGATGAAAATATCCTGATACTTATTTATGTTAAAACTCTGAGAGATATCATAAACAACGTATGCCACTGTTTCTTTTGAACCAACATATCTTCTGTTGTTTGATAAGGTTCGTCCGGCTTTGATTTCATCCTGCTCCGTTACCGTGTTTACGGATACAGTGCTGTCAGCCATTTTATCGCTTCCTTTCAGTAGGGTTTAGTGTAATAAGAGTATATCATACTATGACTAAAAAATCAATAAATAAAGAGCAGATTTCTCTGCTCTTTATTGTGTTATGTAGTTTTTATTCTGCATCAGCAGATTTATCAGCGTTAACAACTTTCATCTGGTCGATAACGCTCTGACGACGCTCGGAGAGTTCACGGTACATACGTTCCTTCTTTTCACCGGAAAGGTCATAGAAGAACTTCGGAATAAGACCGAATATACCTGTAGCGGTCGGAAGTAACGTGGACATCATAAAGAGAAGGTACTCAGTCTTTGCTGACTGGTTACCGAAGCCTGCGCCTTCTTTGTAGCCGATACTTGCAAGGATTGCAGACTTGATTGTACCACCGAGAGTACCGACGAGCTTCTGTGCAAGGTTCTTTGCAACACCTGTCATACCTTCTGTACGGTAGCCGTTCTTCCACTCACCGTAGTCAATAGCTTCGTTACGCATTTCCTCAGGAATAACACTCTTGATACCCCAGAAGAACATCCAGATTGTTTCTCTTAACATAAATGCCGGAATCATAACTGCAAGCTTCTTGTAGTTCTTGTTGATTGAACCGACTGCGAATACACCCAACATAAGCACATCGCTGATGTGTGAGCTTGCAATCCAGAGAGTTCTTGTTGAGAACTTCTCACGTGCCTTTGTAACAAAGGCATAGCTTGCAGGGGATACGAATGCACCGGGGATACCTACGACTGTGCTCATGGAAGCAAATCCGAGAACGTTGATGTAGTAGTAGTTAAGACCGGTATTAAGACCGAATGCAGAGAGGAACTCTGTGAGAGTAAGGATCAACAGGGGCTTATTGTTAAAGATAGACTTGAAGCCCTGGAGAACACTCGGCTTTTCGTTACGCTGAAGAACTCTCTCTTTGGTAGAGAATACAAAGAAGAGACCCATTGCACTTACGACTGCTGAAGTGAAAACACCTGCAGTAACGTAAAGCGACCTCATCGGAATCTTGATTGCACCGTGGTTAACAAGGTCGATCAAAAGGCCCATAAGAATCTCGGGAGCCTTCTCAATAAAGCCTGAGAACAAGCTTGCCTGAGTAATAAGTCGTGTTCTTTCAATAACGTTCGGTGTGATTGTAGAAAGCATACCGGTTCTTGCAATTGCGTTAAGCGAACCGTTAAGGTTGCTGACAAGCTGGAATATCATATAGAACGCCAGTTTGCCGGCATGGTACGGGCTTGTTCCTGCAAATAGTATCGGAAGAAGCCAATAAATCAAAGAAAGCAAAAATCCGGGACCTGCGGCAACAAGAAGCCAGGGCCTGAATTTACCCAATCTTGTTCGTGTTCTGTCAACGATAGCTGCGAGGAAAACGTCATTGATAACGTCCCAGATGCCGATGACGAATGTAACGAGAGTCTGGAAGCTCAATCCGACCTGAACGATATCCGTAATAAAAACGTCCTGATATTTGTTTATGTTGAAACTTTGGGAAATGTCATAAACAACATATGCAATTGTTTCTTTTGAACCGACATAACGTCGGCTGTTGGATATGGTGCGTCCGGCTTTGATTTCATCCTGTTCCGTTACCTGATTCTGTACGGATACAGCACTTTCTGCCATTCTACACGCTCCTTTCAAACATAATTTAATAGATTGTATCATATTTAAACAGAAAATTCAATTGCAAAATACACTTTTTATGTAAAAAAACAAGATTGTATGTTTTGCACAAATATGTTATACTTTCTTTGTGAGGTGATACTATGAGTAATACAACAAAGTTTAGTCTTATTTTTGCGATTGTAGGTCTTCTTGTGGGTGCAGTTATGTCGTTTATCATTGACGGTAATATAGTCATAGATATGATAATAGGCACCCTTGCGGGTGCCGTAGTCGGTTATATGCTTAATTCTTTTGTTCTTAAGAAATAAGATCGGCTGTTCGTCCGTTTATAAGTTTAATCAGTTTGTCGGGTGCAATTTCGATCTGAGCTCCGACCTTACCTGCACTTACGGCAACCGTGTCGAGTGCCGTTATATCTTCGTGAAAAGTTGTTTTGAAAAGTTTTTTCATTCCGACAGGACTGCAACCGCCGTGGATGTAACCCGTCAGTGGTAAAAGCTCGTCCTGACGTATCATTTCAATTGACTTTTCGCTTACAGCCTTTGCGGCTTTCTTTAAATCAAGATGCTCGGCAACGGGAATAACAAAAACATAATAGTTCTTGCTTGCAGAGCGTGTAACAAGTGTTTTGTAAACGGATTTTACGTCTTTACCGACGAAATTTGCAACAGTTACACCGTCTGTCGGAATACCCTCACCGTGCGGATAATAGTGCGGTGTATAGGGTATTTTTTTCTGCTCTAAAATCCGCATAACATTTGTTTTTTCTGTTTTTTGTGCCATAATATCACTCTAAATAATCAACGATTTTCTTGGTTTTGCCATTACGGATGTAAACTCTCGGAACACGTCTGGTGATGCAGCAGAGAAACTCATAATTGAATCTGCCTGAAAGCTCACCGATTTCCTCACATGTTATACATTCATCACCGTCTTTACCGACGAGTGTTACATTGTCACCTATAAGCACATCGGGAATGTCAGTGACATCAACCATAAACTGGTCCATGCATACTCTTCCGACAATCTTTGCACGTTTGCCGTGGATAAGCACACTGCCTTTGTTGGAAAGCTGACGCGGATATCCGTCAGCATAGCCGACAGGGATGGTTGCAATAACTGTTGGCTTTTCTGCAACATAAGTTGAACCGTAGCTTACTGTGTCACCTTTGTCGATTGTTTTGACGTTGATAACAACACTGTGTAATTCCATCGCAGGTTTTACCGCAAGACTTTCTTTGTTTACTTCGTCAGACGGGAAAAGACCGTATGTGATAATTCCGCTTCTGACCATATTCAGAAAGTTATCCTGCATATCAATGATTGCAGCACTGTTACACACGTGCTTTATTGGAATGTCAATACCTAATGCTTCAATTTTGCTGACAAAATCTTTGAAGCGATCAAGCTGTGTGTTCATAGATGTTTTATCAGCTGAATCTGCACAAGCAAAATGGGTGAAAATACCGTCAATTTCAATATTGGAGAGCTGAGATATTTTTCTTATCTCATCCACGCTTTCGTCATTGGGGATGTAACCGATTCTACCCATACCCGTATCTACCTTTAGGTGGATGTGTGCGGTTGTTCCCATTTCAATTGCTGCCTCGTTAAGGCTTTTAGCAATTCCGTACTGGAAAACCGTCAGCATAATGTCGTTTCGTATAATGGTTTCAAATTGATTAGGAAAAACAAAGTCAAGGATCAGTATCGGCTTTGTGATACCTGCTCGCCTTAAGGCAAGTGCCTCACCGACAGTAGCAACAGCAAAACCGTAAGTACCGATTTCACTGAGTGCCTTGGTTACTTCGATAGCACCGTGACCGTATGCATCAGCTTTGACAACGGGCATAACACGTGTGTCTGTACCGACTTTTTCTATTATTTTCTGAACATTGGAACAAATTCTGTCCAAATCAATCCGAAGATAAACTCTGTTAAGATAGTCCAGACTGCTCAAAATAAGCACCTCTTGATAAATTAGTCTATTACTTTGATTGTTTCGATAATTGGCTGCTGATCTTTAGGCAGACGGTCAGATTCAGGTGTATTCTGACAAAGTTCATCAATAACATCCATACCTTCTGTGATATAGCCAAAAGCAGCATAGTTTCCGTCGAGTATGCCTGCTGTTGAATCGTCGAGGCAGATGAAGAACTGTGAAGATGCACTGTTCGGGTCCTGTGTTCGTGCCATAGAAATTACACCGCGCTTGTGCTTGATGTCGTTCTGGACACCGTTTGCATAAAATTCACCTTTGATGGGGTTATCGGAACCGCCAAAACCGTCACCATCGGGGTCTCCGCCCTGAAGAACAAAGTCCTTGTCAAGTCTGTGGAAGGGGACACCGTCATAGAATCCGTCTTCAGCAAGAGCGATGAAGTTTTCAACAGTAATCGGAGCTTCATCGGCATTGAGCTCGAGTTTAACCGTGCCGTAGTCCTTGATTACCATTTCAACATGGTGGATACCGCTTGTGGAGTTTGTGGAGCTTGCAGGATTTGTGGACTGTTCGGGATTCTTATCATCTTTACTGCAAGCAGTAAAGCCTGTAAAGATGAGAAGTAAGCATAATAAAGAACAAATAACTTTTTTCATAGTTTTTCACCTCGTAATTTCATTAAAAATCATTATAACACAAATGTGACTTGTAGACAAGCCAAAAAATATGCTATACTTTACTTATTACTAAAATATATGCACGAATCGTAAGATAACACGTGTATTAAGCATAATCATCCAAACGAGGTGAGGGAAATTTTTATCTGTAATTCTTGTCCGCGTAAATGTAATGTCGACAGAACTGAAAAGCTTGGTATCTGCGGTGTGTCTTCAGAATATAAAATAGCGCGTGCAGCACTGCATTTCTGGGAAGAACCCTGCATCAGCGGAGAAAGGGGAAGCGGAACCGTTTTCTTTTCCGGATGTTCGCTGAAGTGCGTCTACTGCCAGAATTTTGAAATCAGCAGAGATTGTTACGGTAAATCTGTCACAGAAGAACGTCTTGTCGATATTTTCCGTGAACTTGAAAATCGAGGAGTACATAATATCAATCTGGTCAATCCAACGCACTATTCAGTCCAACTCTTCTCTACACTCGAAAAGCATAAACCGACAGTTCCTGTTGTCTGGAACACGGGAGGTTATGATGATGCGGATGTTTTACGAAGAGGCGATGGACTTGTTGATATTTATCTTACCGATATTAAATATGTAAGCAACAATGTATCAAAGAAGTATAGTGGTGCCGAGGACTATTTTGCTGTTGCATCAAAAGCGGTTATTGAGATGCAACGTCAGGTCGGAGAAAATTTTTACGACGAAAACGGAATAATGCAGAACGGACTTATTATACGTCATCTGGTTTTGCCGGGTAATGTCAGTCAGGCAATCAAGGTTATGGATTGGGTTAAGGCTAACCTTCCCGAAGATACGGTCATCAGTCTTATGAGTCAGTATGTTCCTTGCGGAAAAGCGAGCGAATATCCGACAATTAACAGAAAGATATCCGAAAAAGAATATGATATCGTACTCAATCATGCTGAAAAACTGGGATTTGAGAATGCCTTTATTCAGGAAATTGAGTCATCGTCGGTTGATTTCATTCCTGATTTTGATTTGAGTGGAGTATAATTTGTTTGACTTTTTGCAATATAAATATTATAATAATTCAGTAACAATAACTAAGGAGGAAAACTATATGAAACTTTTTAAAAGATCGCTGTCTGCTGTTCTTGCACTTGTTATGGCAATGTCAGTTTTTTGTGTTAACTCTTTTGCTGCAACAGTTACAAAAATGGAGATAGTTGAGGTTCCCGACAAAACAACATTTTATTACGGCACAGATTGGGATTACGGCTTCTGGCGATTCCCTGAGGGAGCAACAAGTGGTACTTTTGTTCCAAAAGAAGGCTTGATTACAATGAAGCATCAAGGTGGCAAATTTTCAAGATATGAGGACAGAGGTTTGCTTGATATGAACGGTCTTGTTGTTAAGGTTACATACAGTGACGGCAAGACAAAGAATGTTGCTTATAAGGAAGTTGTAAATTCAGCCAATTATGTTGAGCAGAATCTGTATTTCTCACCACAGGGCGGAGATTTTAAACTTGGTGAGAATGTAATTGAAGTTTATTTCCTGTCGTACCCGGATGTTTACACAACTTACAAAATCAATATTGTAGATGTTTTACTCGGTGATGTTGATTTTAACGGTAAGGTCAATTCTACGGATGCACTTATTGTTCTCCAGAGTTCAGTTAAACTCGTAACTCTTACAGAAAAGCAGATAAGTGTAGCTGATATGAACTCAGACAACAAAGTCAACAGTGTTGATGCTTTGAAGATTCTTAAAAAGAGTGTAGGTATCTTATAATACGGAAAGATTTAACGGTGTGCTTCGGCACACCGTTTTCTTTATATAAAAAGTATTTGACTATATTGATTATATATTCTATAATAACAAAATAAGAGTGGAGGAATTCAGTGTGAATACGTATGCTGTTTATAAAACGGAGAATTATGATGATGATACACTTTATGCTGTTGTCAAAAAACATTTTGAACAGCATAACGTTGAGGCAGAAATTCCACGGAACGCAAAGGTACTTCTGAAACCTAACCTTGTTACTGACAAGGAGGCAGCATTTTCGGTTACAACAAATCCGATGTTGGTTTTTGCTGTTATCAGATATCTGCACGAAATCGGAGTAAAGGATATAACGGTTGCAGACTGTCCCGGAGGTGCCCTGCTTCTTTTTTCACAGATGCAGGATGTGTATGAAAAAACAGGTTATTCATTTCTGTCAGAATATGCTCACTTGAATACGGATTTCGAAAGTACTGATGTTCAGACATCGCCGGGATTTACAAACCGTAAATTCAACATTATAAATGCCGTAATAAATGCAGATTATATAATCAATCTTCCGAAGTTTAAAACTCACAATATGACCTGTATTACAGCAGGTGTCAAGAATCTTTTCGGTACAATTCCGGGATTGCAGAAGCCTGCTTACCATGCAAAATACCCTGCAGCAGAGGATTTTTCCAATATGCTTATTGAGCTGGCTGCAACCGTAAAGCCGGATTTTACAATTGTTGATGCCGTTGATATTATGGAAGGTAACGGCCCTACGAACGGTAAAAAAAGATATCTCGGTCTTACTTTTTCAGGTAAAGATATTTTTGGTCTTGATGCATTTATCGCCGAGATGTTAGGTGTGCCGGAGGAAAAGGTTACAACCATAGCGGCAGCAAAGAAAAAAGGTCTTGTACCTGATGTGTTCAACGCTGTCGGGGATACGGATTTCAGACCTGAAAGACCGATTGTTCTGCCGGACGTCACTCAGGCAGACAGTGCCGTCGGAAAAATTGCAGCCAGAATAGGAACGCTTATTGAGAAAGCCGGCGATACTGTTTTTATGAAATATCCTCAGATGAACGAAAAGTGTGTTCTGTGCAAAAAATGTATCGTAACCTGCCCCAAAAAAGCACTTACAATCAATAACAAATCAGTATTGGTTGATAAGAAAAAATGCATCGGCTGTCTGTGTTGTGACGAGGTTTGTCCTAACGGTGCAGTAGATATCAGAAAAACGATTAAAATGAGATGATGCTTATATGAAAATTCTGTTTGTCCAACCGTCTGCAGGTTTTTTTATGAGGGGAACAACATACCCTGTCTGCAGAAGTATAATGGTAACAGCTTCTTATATGAAAACTCTTGGTCACGAAGTTCTGGTTTATGATCGTTGTGTTGATTTCCGTAATGAAGAATCGGTTGTGAATGGCTTTAAACCGGATGTTGCAATGTTCTTTTTACCGCCGACAGCGTCTGTCAGGGATGCGATAGCTGTTTCAGAACTTGCGAGAGAAAATGAAGCACTTATCGTTTGGGGAGAGGTTGTAGCATCTTCTTTCGCAAAGCAGATAGTTGAAGGCGGATATGCTGATTTTGTTATCACCGGTGAAACCGAAAACAAACTCCGCAGATTGCTCGAAGAATATAATTCTACCAAAAATTATTCGGAAGTTGCAGGTCTTACTTATATTGAAAACGGAAAGTTGATTTCAACGCAGAACATTAACGACACTGACCTTGATACGCTTCCGCAGATTGATTGGGATTTGATTGATGTAAAAAAATGCTTCCGTCAGTTTCCGCACTGCAAACGTATGCTTTATATGTACACTTCGAGAGGATGTCCGTTTAAGTGTACATATTGCTACAACACAATGTTCTACAATGCACAGCACAGAAAAAGACCAATTCATTATGTTCTGAACGAGATAAAGTATCTGGAAGAAAAATACGGATTGGATGGTGTCAATTTTTCGGACGAGCTTCTTCTGCTTACAGATGACGAGGTGGAAGAAATCCGTTCTTTCCGCGAGAAAAACAACCTTAAGTTTTTCTGGGGTGCAGAAACGAGGGCGGATACTTATAAGGATATCGAAAAACTGAAAAAGATGTATGCTTCAGGTTGCCGTTGGCTTATGCTCGGACTTGAAACGGGTAGTGCTTCAATGCGTGAAAAAATCGGCAAACCGATGGATCATTTTCTTATAAACAAGTTTGTTGATATGTGTACCGAGGTTGGAATAACAACGTTCGGCTCGTTTATAATTGGTTTTCATAATGAAACTCCTGAGCAACTCAGAGAGACGGTTGAGTTTGCACAAACACTTAATGTTGATGCATTTTTATTCAACTATTATATCGTAATTCCCAAAACACCAATGGGTGATTCGGTTGTAAAGGATAAGAATATTGACCTTGACAGAATCTTTCTCGAATCTAAGTTTTCAGATCAGCTGCAGACGCTTACAAGAAATTATTCGTTGATTCCGGACAGGGATTTGCGTGTAGTCAAGAGCTGTTTTGATTGGATGACTTTTACAAGAAAGAAAAAGGAATCATCACAGAAAAATATGTTTATCAGTAAAGCTGTTGATATGCTGATGCATTTTACTGAAGGCGGAATAAAAAAATCTGTTGTAAGTCTCTACAATGCAGGCAGAACTTTTCTTACGGTTGTGTTCTATGCCCATGCATTCCCGGATATAAAGAAAAAATACGGAATTAAAAACGTCAACAAAAAATAAGAACAGCGTACTTTACGTTTTGTAAAGTACGCTGTTTTTTAATCAAGCATAAGTTTTATGAAAAGTCCGCCCTGAACGGTGCGGTGACGGAAACCGACCATTTCTGATGTATCGGTATAGTACCAGTCTGTCATCGGTACCCTTGTACGCATTGTGCTGTAAGCTTTCCATAAAAGATCTGTAAAGAACTCGAAATCTTCTCTCTTTTCTGCAAGACATGCAACCCAGAGCAACCAGTCAGACTTTGTATACTTTTCTCTTGAATCGAGAGGTACTCCGTATGGGAGGGCCTCTTTTTTGTATCGCTCAATTTCGTTTTTATAGAATTTCTCGGGGAAAAGTCCTGTTTTCCAGATTTTATCCCAGACAGAATTGTATTTAAGACTGAAAGTTCCCTCTCTGTCGTAAGCGAGACGGTAGCTTCCATCAGGATTCTCAGCGTTTTCAATAAAAGAATTCGCATATTCTTTGGCAATTGCAAGGAGTTTTTCACTCTCTTCTTTTTTGCCGAGATGTTCAAGGATATCTGCAAAACCTGTCAGGCCCATTATTGCCTTGAGTGAAAGGTTACAGTTGTGAGCAAGGTGTCCGGCAAAGTCATCGGTGCAAAGCTGATGTTCAGGGTCTTTGCCGTATTTAACAAGGTATTTGCTCCACTTTTCAAGTGCTTCGAAGTTTTCTTTTGCAAAAGAATAATCACTGTCAGCCTTACATATTGCAGAAACGAGGATAATCATATTTCCGCATTCTTCAACGGGCATCTGCCATTTGAGTTCGTTGTTACCGTAAACCTGACCGTTAACAAGGGGATACTGACCTGCATCGTGAGGAGCGAAATCAAATCCCCACTCGTCTGAGTTTGCATAACGAAAAATAGGACGAAGCATACCTTTGAGAAGCTCTGTGTTATAAAGAAGATACATCGGAGCACTCGGATATGTAACGTCGACTGTTGCAGCACAGCCGTTAGAGAAACATTCCTTGGAAATATAAAGGTTATTACCTTCTTTATCAACAACAAGTTTATGTGCAGCCATAACCTGACGGTAAGCGAGCGTGATCAGTTCAGCATATTTTTCTCCGCCTTTTTCTGTCGCTTCTGTAATAACTTTTTCTGAAAAAGCTTCACATTTATCCATCAGAGAATCATACTCGTCACAGGCTTCTTTGATTGCTTCTGTAATGGTTTTACCGTCATTTTTCCAGTATGCTTTAATTTTTTCACCGAAATAAACCATACTGTCGATATCGTCATAAGCAAAGAGGAAAAGCGCCTCGTTGTTCAATTCTTTCTGAACGTAAACACAGTATAAATCTTCTGCAACTTCGTTACCGGACTTGGCTTCACCGTCAACGGCAAGATAACAATAGCCCCAGTCGATACGAACGTCGTCGCCGCTTCTCCAGAGAACGTTCTGCTTACCATTACCGATCTTCACGCAGGTAAGTGCATCGATTTCAACGTTTTCCGACCAGACCTTACCCTCGTTTGCTTTGTTAAGCACAAGCTCTTCACTTACTGAAACTTTTGCAGTTACGCTGTGCTCCTTACCGTCGACACTTTCATAGGAAAGTTTAAGGTAGGATACGGGACGTGATGAATAATATAAATCGGTTATCAGCATCGGTGATGTGAACTTTGCTGTAAGACGGATTCCTGCGTCCTCATACACAACAGTTGTTGAAAACATATCAGCGTCAACCGAAATCACGGTCAGAGCATCGTTGTCATCGTCACTTAGGAAACGGTAAGCTTTACCGTCAATAAAAACTGTGCCGAAAATGTTATTCTCTTTAGCTGTCCAATGTGTGGTAGGCTTTTTGTTTATATCCGATGTCCATACAGAAAAATACGGGTCAACCGTAATTAACGGAATGGACGGCATACGCATTTTCATAAAATCACTCCTCGATAAATTTTTTCATCATTGAAGGACCGAAGTCAACATAATTTCCTGTTGCTTTTGCAGATTCCTCGTGAATGGACTCCACACCGCTGTCTTTTTCTGCGGATTTTTTATAAATCATATACGGAACGGGATCGCTTGCGTGAGTTTTGGTTACAATCGGTGTCGGATGATCGGGGAGAATCATAATCTTATAATCCTCACCGATTTCTTCAAGTCCGCTAAGTATAATCGGCAACACTTTTTCATCGATAAGCTCAATGGCACGAACCTTGTTTTCGGGTTCGTTTCTGTGACCACACTCATCGGGAGCTTCAATGTGAACATAAACGAGGTCAGCACCGTTTTTAAGTTCGTTAACGGCAGCCTTTGCCTTGCCCTCAAAGTTTGTATCTATGTATCCTGTTGCACCTTCGACTTCCGGTGTGTTCATACCTGCTGCAATACCGATACCTTTAAGAAGGTCAACTGCAGATATAACAGAACCCTTGATACCGTAAAGATCGGTGAAGAGAGGAAGCATAGGCTTCTTGCCTTCACCCCATAGCCAGATAGAGTTTGCAGGGCGTTTACCCTCAGCAATTCTTCTCTTATTTACGGGATGATCTTTGAGCAGGTCATAACTCTTTTTCATAAGACCGACAAGCTTTTCAGCACTCGGAGCAGTTGAAAGATACGGGCCGACAACTCTGTCAGAAATATCGTGCGGAGGAGTCATATTACCAAGCTCAACCGTTCCGCCGTGATGAATAAGACAGTGACGGTAGCTTACGCCGTTATAGAAAGCGAATTCATCGTCGCCGAAGTTTTCTTCGACTGTCTTGATTATTTCAGCTGCATCTGCACTTGAAATGTCGCCTGCGGAATAGTCAATCATTGTCTTGTCTTCATAATTTTCTTCTTCGGAAAGTGTGACAAGGTTGCAACGAAGGGCAATGTCGTCATCTGCCATCTTAACACCGATACTTACAGCCTCAAGAGGGGAGCGACCGGTGTAATACTTCATCGGGTCGTATCCCATAACGCTCAGGTTTGCAACATCACTGCCGGGTTTGAGACCCTCAGCAACCGTACGTACAAGACCAACCTCGCCCTTCTGTGCCAGTCGGTCAAAATTCGGTTTATTTGCCATCATCATCGGCGTTTTGCCGTCAAAACACGGAACGGGATAGTCAGCCATTCCGTCGTATAAAATTACTGCATATTTCATAAATAATCACCTTAAATGTTTTTAAAAACTGCAAGACTTTCTGTTGCACACTGTGCAAAGTCCTTGTTGTCGGGAACACGTGCCTCAAAACTTATGCGGCCCTCACGCTTGTCGTAGCCGATTTCACGAAGAAGATTGGTTATAGCGCTGTAATCCTCGCCGTCATCGGGGGCAGGGTATTGTCTCATGTTTGTTACGCTTGCTACATGTACGTGCACAATATGGTCTTTTGCTCTGCGGACAGAATCGGCATTGTCCTTGTTATGACCGAAATGGTAGAAATCAACAAGTATTTTTATCCGATCACTGCCGACAGCCTCAACCACTTTCAAGGACTCATCGATGGTGTTGAGAATGTTACTCTCTCCGTAAGAAAGATTCTCAAGTGCACAAACGATGCCGTACTTTTCGCAAACAGGTACGGTGTGCTCTTTCAAAAACCTGACAAGTCTGTCAAACGCATCATCGTAGCTTACACCTTCGGGGAAATTTCTTGCACCCGAAGAACCCATCACAATAACCTTGATTCCGAAGCGGGCAGCGCGACTGTATGCTTTTTCGAGATATTCGTCAATTGCATCGTAATCGGGATTGTCAACCGTGATTTTATACTGTCCCGGAATCATACAGTTTGCTGCTTCATATCTATAACCGTTTTTCTGTGCTTCGGCAATATATGAATCAATCTGATCATCAGAAAGTTCAGCGATATTACTGAGGTTTAATTCCTGAAAATCCACACCGGTCTCCAGAAGAAACTGTGACTCTTCGAAACCCCTTGTAAAACCAAAACGAAAATCTGACATAGCAAATTCTCCTAACTTTTTATTTTACTCTTCGTCCTGCCAACCCTTGCATACATCAACCCAACCGACATAATTCTGAGCATATTTTTCGAGCTCATCGGTGGTCAGCTCAATTGCACTGTTTGAACTTCCGACTGCAGGGAAAACAGTGTCAAATCTTTTAAGAGACTCGTCAAGGTAAGTTTTGACTCTGTCCTTAATACCAAAGGGGCAGACCCCGCCGATAGCGTGGCCGATGAATTCAACCACTTCATCGGGGGTGAGCATCTTTGCTTTTGCAGAAAAAGTAGTCTTGTATTTTTTATTGTCAATCTTTGCATCGCCGGCGGCAAGGATGAGAATAGCATCCTCGCCGATTTTGAACGAAAGTGTCTTTGCAATTCTTTTGCCCTCAACGCCGACAGCCTGTGCTGCAAGCTCAACAGTTGCACTTGAAACTTCAAATTCAAGTACTTTGTCCTCAAGACCGAATTGCTTTAAATATTCTTTGCCTGCCTGAATAGACATCTCTGTTTCCTCACTTTAGAAAATAACTCGTGATTTTGTCTGCTCTGCAACGAGGTTAACAAACTCATCAACGTCCATAGCACCGATGTCGCCTTCGCCACGCTTACGTACAGACACGCAGCCTGCCTCGATGTCCTTGTCACCCATAAGAAGCATATAGGGGACTTTTTCAAGCTGAGCTTCACGGATTTTGTAACCGATCTTTTCGCTTCTTGCGTCAACCTCACAACGGATACCTGCTGCCTCAAGTTTATCCATAACTTCATAAGCGTAGTCGTGGTGTCTGTCAGCGATGGGAAGAAGTTTAACCTGAGTAGGAGCAAGCCATACAGGGAAAGCACCTGCATACTTTTCAATAAGAAGAGCAAGTGTTCTTTCATAGCAACCGATTGATGTACGGTGAATGATGTACGGATTTTTCTTGCTTCCGTCAGAATCTGTATATTCCATACCGAATTTCTCTGCGAGCATCTGGTCGATCTGGATTGTAATGAGTGTGTCTTCCTTGCCGAATACGTTCTTGATCTGAATATCAAGCTTCGGACCGTAGAATGCAGCCTCACCGACGCCGATTTTGTACGGGATTTCAAGGTGGTCAAGAATCTTTTTCATCATACCCTGAGCTTCATCCCACTGTTCGGGAGTGCCGATATACTTTTCTGTATCTGCAGGATCCCACTGTGAGAATCTGTATGAAACGTCCTCATAAAGACCGAGTGTCTTGAGGCAGTAAACTGCAAGTTCAAGGCAACCCTTGAATTCTTCTTCAAGCTGATCGGGACGGCACATAAGGTGACCTTCGGAAATTGTGAACTGACGTACACGGATAAGACCGTGCATTTCTCCTGATGCTTCGTTACGGAAGAGGGTAGATGTCTCGTTATAACGAAGCGGAAGATCACGGTAAGAACGGGGACGGTTGAGGTAAGCCTGATACTGGAACGGACAAGTCATGGGACGAAGAGCAAACACTTCGTCATCTTTGTCTTCGTCGCCGAGTACGAACATACCGTCTTTATAATGATCCCAGTGACCGGAAACCTTGTAAAGGTCGCTCTTTGCCATATAGGGAGTCTTTGTAAGCTGCCAGCCTCTTCTCTGCTCCTCATCTTCGATGAATCTCTGCATAAGCTGGATGATTCTTGCACCCTTCGGGAGAAGAATCGGAAGACCCTGACCGATAAGCTCGTTAGTTGTGAAAATCTCAAGTTCACGGCCGAGCTTGTTGTGGTCACGCTTCTTTGCTTCTTCAACAGATGCAAGGTAATCTTCCATCTCGTCCTTCTTTGTAAATGCTGTTGCATAGATTCTCTGAAGCATCTTCTTTGTAGAGTCACCTCTCCAGTATGCACCTGTGCAGGATGTGAGTTTATATGCTTTTACTCTGCTTGTATCGGGAATATGAGGACCTGCACAGAGTTCAACAAACTCACCCTGTTTAAAGAAAGAAATCTTTTCGCCCTTATCGGCATGTTCTTTGATAAGTTCAACCTTGTAAATTTCTCCCTTTTCTTCCATCATTGCGATAGCTTCATCAGGGTCAAGCTCAAAACGCTCAAGAGGGAGAGCCTCTTTTACGATTTTCTTCATCTCTGCCTCGATTTTCTCAAGGTCATCGGGTGAGAAAGCCTTGTCTACATCGAAATCATAATAGAATCCGTTTGCGATTGCGGGACCGATAGCGAGTTTTGCCTCAGGGAAAAGTCTTTTAACAGCCTGAGCCATAATATGTGATGCGGTATGACGAAATGCCTTCTTTGCTTCCTCGTCATCATCAAAAGTAAGAATTTCGAGTGCACAATCCTCATTGATAGGGGTACGAAGATCAGCGTATTCTCCGTTTATTTTACAAAGACAAGCAGCTTTGTAAAGTCCCATGCCGAGATTTTTTGCAACCTCTGCAGCTGTGATGCCGCTGTCGAATTCTTTGACAACGTCACCTTTAAGTGTGATTTTTACCATAATATATTCCTCCCGGTAAATAAATTTAAAAATAAAAAAACTTCATCCCTTACGTAAAAGGGATGAAGTATAGACTCCACGGTTCCACCCGTATTGCGACAGAATGCCGCCACTCTTGCAGCCGTAACGTGGCAAAACGTTGTTCCTTATTTCGGAACACTCTCCGCAGTGGTAACCGCCTCGCAAGTGATACCGTATTTCCACCAAACAACGGCTCTCTGAAAAACTCGCCTGAAACAGCCTTCTGCATCAACGATTTCAATATTATAATAATTGTATTACTTGTGGAGCGAAAAGTCAAGATGTAATTTTTGTTGTTTTTATGCATGTTAACAATTTATTCATAAAAATTATATATTTTTGCAAAGAAGAAAATATACACTCTTGTACTGGTATGTTGCAAAAAAGGAAAATTACTATATGTTTTGTATTGTTTAGAAGGAGAGAGTAAAATGGCGAAGAAAAAAACCAATGTCGGTTACACAAACTACGGCGATTTCCCTGATATGGACACCCTTAAGGAGATTTTTCTTTACGGTGCAAAAAAAGGTGGCACAAAGAGACATCTGGTGTTCAATAACTTTGCAGGTGAAATTCAGGAAAAGAAATTTAACGAAACTTTTTATGATTCTACCGGTATAGGTCAGTATCTCTATGACCTTGGTATGGCAGGCAAGAAAGTAGCTATTCTCAGCGAGAACAGCTATTACTGGGCAATCTGCTATTATGCTTGCGGTATGTCACGTCTTACATGCGTACCTCTTGATGCAAAGCTCCCAGATGAAGATCTCACTGAGCTTATGGAAAGAAGTGCTTGCAGTGCTATCATCTACACTGCAGAATTTTCAAGTGCAATCAAGATGATGCAGGCATCAGAAAAAGTAGTTATTACAGAATATATCAAGATGGAAGACTTTGATGAACTCGTCAAGAAGGGTCACGAGAGTCTTGATGCAGGCAACAAGAGCTTCCTTGAAGTGGAAGTAAAAGGCGACGACCTCGCTTTCATCGTGTACACATCCGGTACAACTGGTAAGAGTAAGGGCGTTATGCTTTCACACAAGAACGTTTCATCAAATGCAATTTCAACTTGCCGTGCTATGACAGCAAGCCATACAATTGCTTTCCTTCCGTTCAACCACACATTCTCCTGGGCAAGTGCTCTTATTGCAAGTCCTCTCCTTGCTGAGTGGGGTTACCTTTGTAAGGGTCTTAAGGATATCCAGAAGGATATGGTTAATTATCATCCGCAGCACTTCTCAGCAGTTCCTCTTGCAGTTGAAACAATTTACAAGAGAATCTGGTTCACGGCAAAGAAGCAGGGTAAGGAAGATATCCTCAAGAAGGGTCTTAAGATCAGCAACTTCCTTATGAAGTTCGGTATTGACGTCAGAAGAAAGCTCTTTAAAGAGGTTCTTGATAATCTTGGCGGTGAGCTTGAGATGATTATCTGTGGCGGTGCTTACCTTGATACAACATACGAAAAGGGTCTTTATGATCTCGGTATTCACGTTGTTAACGGTTACGGTATCACAGAGTGTTCACCTGTTGTTACGGTTAACAGACTTGATGATTTCCGCTTCGGCAGTGCAGGTAAAGCACTTGACTGTAACGAAATTAAAATTCACGAGCCTGACGAAGAAGGTATCGGTGAAGTTTATATCCGCGGTACAAACGTAATGATGGGTTACTACGATGAGCCTGAAGCAACAGCAGACGCATTTGACGGCGAATGGTTCAAGTCAGGTGACTATGGTTACATTGATAAGGACGGATTCCTCTTCTTGCGCGGCAGAAAGAAAAACATAATTGTTCTCAGCAACGGTAAAAACGTTTCTCCCGAAGAAATCGAAGAGAAGCTTATCGGTCTCGACTATGTTCACGAGGTTCTTGTTTACGAAGAAGACGGTGCAATTGCAGCTGAGTTCTATCTTGATACGGTTGCAAATCCTGATGCTAAAGAGCAGATTAAGAAGGATGTCCGTGAATACAATAAAAAAGCTCCTGTATATAAGCAGGTTACAAAGGTTAAGACACGTGACACAGAATTCCCGAAGACAACTACTCTTAAAATCAAGAGAAACTACAACAAATAATAAAAAACGACCGGAAGTGATTCAACCACTTCCGGTCTGCTTTTTATTCCAGAGTTTGTATGTATTCTTCCAGACAAATGTTTTTCTCATATATTTCTGCAGCAGCATCTTTTCCGACGTATCTGTAATGCCACGGCTCATATATTATTCCCGTGATATCCGTTTTATCGGAAGGATATCGGTTGATGAAACCGTATTTGTGAGCGTTTCGGCTCAACCAGTTGTATACATCGTCAGGCTTACACTTCTTATCGTCAGCGTTGATGTCTACGGCTATGCCGAGCTGATGTTCACTTGTGCCCGGGACGGCAACCCATTTTTCTGCCAGTTCCTTTGCTTTGGCAGGGGAGTTGCTCTCTTTTTCATAAGCCTTCTGCTTGTCATCAAGAAGTTTTTGCTGTTCGTCGGAGGTTCTGTAACCTTGTGCAACAAACAACTCCAGTCCTGCTGCACGCGCATCATTAAACATTTTCTGCAACTCCGGGTATATGCGTTCATCTACCTTCTCACCGTTTGAAAGCTTAAGGAGCTTTACCTCATAATTCTCGGGTATGCAGTTATCCTTATTGATAAGTATAAGATTCCACCCGTGTTCGGTTGTTGCAAAATGAGGCTCTTTATTATCAAATGAAGATATTATTTTTTCAGGTAGTCCACTTGCTGTTATGGCAAAGGAAATGGCAAAAGCAATGATGATTAACGCAGTGTAGCGTAATAATCTTTTTATTACATTGGGTTTATGCATATTGATTGTTTATGCTCCTTTATAATTACTCAGCACGCACAAGAACGGTTGCAACAGAACCGTCCTTATATGTAATCTCAACTATCTTTGCATCATTCGGGCAGTAGCCGAATACGACAGCATTATCAACTAATTCTTTAATCTGTTTTCTGTCGGTGATCTGATTATCAATATTATTGAAATAATAG
>JAZNCK010000030.1:0-7453 GCA_045587505.1 Acutalibacteraceae bacterium | reverse complement strand
GATAAAAAGTAGAAAAAAATGAATTTATATGTTATAATTTAAAAACAGCAGAATTATTGTAAAAGGGGAGAATATTATGAACGCATTAAAGCCTGAACTTTGCAGTGCAGAGTGCATAAGAAAATTTGAAAAACCTGTCCTTACAAAGGATGATATACCCTATGATGCATCACTGATCTTCAATGCAGGTGTTGCAAAATACAAAGGCAGATATGTTATGGTGTTCCGAAACGATTACGGTCCGACAGAAGAAACTTTCCCTGAAGTAAAATTCAAAACTTCTCTCGGTTTTGCTGCAAGTGATGACGGTATCAACTGGGTCGTAAGTGAAAAAACTATTTTTGACAGCAAAAATCTTCTGCCCGAGGAAGAGCTGAAGAGACTTTATGACCCGAGAATCACAATTATAGACGACAAGCCGTATCTTTGTCTTGCTATGGATACAGGCCACGGTGTCCGCGGTTGCATTGCTGAGATTGACGACGATTTTGAAAAAATAAATATTATCAGTGCTTCTGCACCCGATAACCGAAATATGGTACTTTTCCCTGAAAAAATAAACGGTAAATATGTCCGTCTTGAAAGACCGTTTCCTGTTTACTCAAGGGGCGGAACAGACAGATTTGACCTTTGGCTTTCAACCTCGCCCGACCTTGTGTTCTGGGGTGAGACAGAACTTGTACTTGCTGTCGAAGACGTACCCTATGCCAACGATAAAATTGGTCCTGCATCACCGCCGATTAAAACCGACAAAGGTTGGCTTACGCTTTTCCACGCAGTTGATAAGGATGAAAGCAGAGAAAAGAACGGCTGGGAAGCAGCCTGGAAAAAGAGGTACTGTGCCGGCATTATGCTTCTTGATCTCAATGACCCGACAAAAGTTGTAGGTATGAGCAAACTTCCTCTTATTGCACCCGAAACTTATTATGAAACGCAGGAAGGATTCCGTCAGCACGTGATTTTTCCGGGCGGAATGATTCTTGAAGATGACGGTGAAGTTAAAATTTACTACGGTGCATCAGATACAGTCGAATGTCTTGCCACCGCAAGGGTAGAAGATCTTATTGCTCTTTGTACTCAGAGTCGCAAATAAGTCTGAATACAGAACAATTTAAAAAACAGGATACGAGTCATTTATGAGGTGATTGTATGAAATTTATGTCTTTTAATATCCAGCACGCTACGGACTACATCCGTCAGGTGATAGATCTTGACTATTTTGCAAAGGAAATCAAGCGTCTTAATCCTGATTTTCTCGGTCTCAACGAGGTTATGAATGAGGGTGACGATGAAGAATACACAGATCAGGTCGGATTTTTTTGTGAAAAACTTGGTTGGAACGGATTTTTCGGTCTCGGCGATATGATTGACGGCAACAACCCGTTCGGAAACGCAATTCTTACAAAATATCCGATAAAGGAAGTGGAGAATATCCATATTCCGGATCCGGAGGATAAAAGTGAACCTGCATACTACGAGTCCCGTTGTGTAATCCGTGCCGTTGTTGAGGTTGACGGTGTGGATGTCTGCTGGCTTGTATGTCACATGGGCCTTGCAAAACTCGAGAGAGAAAATGCAGTAAAGGTGATTTCACTTCTTATTGATTCAACTGATATGCCTGTTATCCTTATGGGCGATTTTAACGTTGAGCCTGACGGTGAGGTGCTCAACCCCATACGAGAAAGGCTTCTTGATACGGCAGATATTTCTGACAGTGCGAAGGAATGTACGTTCCCGTCAGACAAGCCGTTTAAAAAGATTGACTATATTTTTTACCGCGGACTTGAGTGTGTCAGTGCAGAAACGCTGCACGATGTTATTGCTGACCACCTGCCTGTGGTTGCCGAGTTCAAAGCAATTAAAATATGAGGAGAAAAAAGTATGATAAAATACGGTGTTATCGGTTCAGGCTGGATTGCCGAAGAATTTGTAAAGGGTGCACAGACGGTTGACGGTCTGCAGTTCGCTGCGATGTACTCAAGAACTTACGAAAAAGGAAAAGAGTTTGCAGAGAAATTCGGTTGTGAAAAGGTTTATACGGATCTGAATGAATTTGCACAGTGCGACATTGATGCCGTTTACATCGCAAGCCCGAATTCACTTCACTACGAGCAGAGTAAGCTGATGCTCGAAAACGGTAAACACGTCCTTTGTGAAAAACCGATTACAATAACTCCCGATGAGTTTGAAGAGCTTTTTTCACTCGCACAGAGCAAAAATTTAATCTACACAGAAGCTATAATGATGATGTTTTCCCCGCACAAGAACCTTGTGAAAAATGCTCTGAAAAAAATCGGAAAAATTACGACAGCCCACTTTGATTTTTCTCAGCTGTCTTCAAAATATCGGGCACTCAAAAACGGTGAAAATCCGAACATTTTTAATCCCGAAATGAAAACGGGTTGCCTGCGTGACCTCGGAATTTATTGCTACTATCCTGCTCTTGAGTTCTTCGGCTTGCCGGAAAAAATTTCTGCATTTGCAGGATTCATAGAAACAGGTGCTGACGGTTACGGCACGGCAGTGCTTGATTACCCGGACAAACAGGTGACGCTGACTTATTCAAAAATCGGTCAGAATTATCTCGGTTCACAGGTTTTTGGTGACGAAGGTACGGTTACAATTGAATCAATATCGCAGTTGACAAATGTAAAAATTCATTATGCCGACGGAACAACCGAGGAAGTTACATCGGACGTTGACAAGCATGTTTTAATGGCTTACGAAGCAGAAAGCTTTTATAAATTCATAACGGATTTTGAAAAAAACAAGGAAGAATATTTCTATATTAACAAAAAAATTTTCGAAGTAAACAAGCTGATGTTCGAAGTTAAGAATCAGTGCAGAATAATATAGTTCCAGGCCAAAAATCCTGCCCAAAAAAGGCGGGATTTTTTTATTTTTTGCTTATATTTTTATTGACTATTGTTGAAAGTTGTGTTAAAGTATAATACGTATATTAGTGTCAATATCTGTAGAAGTGCCTCTGAAAAAAACAAGACACCGGAACAGGACAAATTTTGTATACATTTATAATATATATAATAATAATCAACCGATAATCTTCTGGAGTGAGTAAACTATGGCTGAGAACAAAAAGAATTCGGGTTCAAGAATGAGAGCAATCGAACTTTTCTACAGACCCGTGTTTGACATTCATCTTAATATGGCAATTGATTACGAAACTTCAATGCGTATCAACGACAGAATCCAGGGTGTAATTCCCGAAAAGGTCTTTATGCCCGTTGCCGAAAAATCAAGCCAGGTTGTCCAGCTTAATCTGTGGGCGGTCGAGGAGGCTTGCGAGGCAATCAAGCGTTGCGCTGAACGTGAGGTTGATATGAACAGCGTGATTATCTGGGTGTCTGTTAAGTCTCTTACAAAAAAGAACTTTGTTACTCAGGTTAAAAGAATTGTTGATAAGTTTGATATCTCACCCGACAGCTTCTGTTTCAATATCACAGAGAGCATTCTCGAAGCTGTCAAGGATAAAGTCATCGAAACAATCAATGCACTCCGTGAGCTTGGATTCAGAGTGTCAATCGATGACCTCGGCCTTGAATATACGTCACTCTCACACCTTTCGCATTACGATGTTGATTATATCGGATTACATAAGAGTATGATCGAAGATATTCTCTACAGCGAAAAGGTGCAGAATACGGTTCAGGGTATCATTGATTTCTGTAAGAAAATCGACACACAGATTATCGTGGACGGAATCGAAACAAAAGAAGAGTTTGACTTAATCAATAAAATGGGTGCTGACCGTTTCAGCGGTCCGTACTTCGGAGAGTTTGTTAAAGATAAACAAATCAGTTAAGGAGGAGGATTGACTTGGCGAAGAAGAAAAAGCAGGCCCCTGATGCAGCAATGCAGGAAAACGGCCAGATGGATCGCTACGGTGTAAAAACCGAATCTAAAAAAGTTAAAAAAAGAGAAGCGTTGATCCGAGTCCTTGCAATCATTCTTGTTTTACTTTTGCTTTTCCTTTCCATAATGTTCGCTTGCTCATCTTATGTGAACAAAGCAGGTGACTTTACGGTTACAATGGATAAAGATGCATTCAACATCGGTATCACTCTTTCGGAAACTCCGGGTTTTGAAAATCCGACACGTTTCCTTACCGGTGACAAATGCGAAAATATGGGCGACTGTACGTTCGAATGGCTTCCCGATGACATCGACAGTATTGACGGTTCTCACAATCGTTCAAATGGTGAAGAGTTCCTCGCTTACACATTCTATGTAAAGAATGCCGGCGAAGTTGATGTCAGGTACAATGCAAAGATTCTTATTGATTCTGTTGCACTCGGTGCTGACGAAGCAATGCGTGTTATGGTCTACCGTAACGGTGAGCCTACAATTTATGCTAAACCGCAGAAAGGTACAACGGATAAGCTCGAAGAGAACAAGGACGACAAAGGTCTTATCCAGTACACAGTTGACGAAAATTTTGCTTCAAACACGAAAGTTATGGAAGAAAATTTTGAGCTTTTCCCCGTCAACACGGTTGATAAGTATACAGTTGTTGTATGGCTCGAAGGTTGGGATCCCGAATGTGTTGATGAAATTCTGGATGGCGAAATCAAGATGTCGATGAGTTTTTGGTGCGACCCCTTGGATGACGGTGACGGTTCATCCGAGCAGCAGTAAAAATTTATCACTCTGTTCGCTCTGAGTTTCAGAACACTTTTGAGATATATATTATGATGGGTCGAACAACCCGTACATAAAATCTAATAAGGAGGTAAGAAAAGACAATGTTCAAAAAGGATCAGAAAAAGCGCACACTTATGGCTGCGATTGCTATGCTCCTTCTCTCTGCAATTGTTATCACAACTGCATCATTTGCATGGTTTACTCTTGGTAGAAATGCAATGGCTAGCAACCTTGACCTTAAGGTTACAAAGCAGGGTGAAGGTATTCAGATTTCTGCAAATACATCTGCTTTTACAGATGAGTTGACATTTGAAGATCTTAACGGTACATCTACTTCAGGCTTCCAGGCTTCTTCACAAGAGTTCAACTATTTCCCTGCTGAAATCAGTCCTGCATCTTCAAGCTTCGGACTCAATGCATTACCTGCATTCTTTGCAGGCGGTATTGATAAGGTTACCAACACAATGGAAAGCTTTGCTGCTACATCAGCAGATGGCTTGAGCATTTACGGTAAGTCAGGTGTTGATGCTCCTTCAGGCAGCAAGAGAGCAGGTTTGTATGCTTTTGACGTTTTCGTCAAGTATACTGCTGACCTTCCCGGCGCAACAGCTAAGGTTAAGGTTAATCAGTCTGCTATCGCAGTTAAGGATGACACTTCAGACGGAACAACAGCAATCGCTGACGCAGCTAAGGCTATGCGTATCGGTTTTGTAAACTGCGGTAAAGTAACTGAGGGTTCAACTCCGGCAGCCGCAACTTCAGGATCAGAGGCAGTTATCTTTGCTTCCGATGCTGCAGCAAGAAATACTGCTCCTATCGCAAGCACAGGTGTGAGTGGTGCAGTTGCTGACGGTACATACACAGTTCCCACATCAGCAGCAGGTACACTTACAATTAAGTCAGCTTACGATTGTCCGGTTGAAACAGGTTCTGAGGACGTAACTCTTACTCTTCAGGAAGGCGTAAACCAGATCAGAGTTTACGTTTGGATGGAAGGCCAGGATGCAGCTTGCACAGACTCTCTTATGAGCCAGCTCATTTCATCAAGCCTTGTATTCACATTGGTATAATATATACCGAAAAACTTCTTACTTCTAATTATGTTTCAGTTACTCCGGGAAGTACTCGGTTGGAAGGTAATATTCAGCTGAAATTTGGAGATGCAATTCTTGCAAACCGGGTTACCGGGAAGATCGTGATACTCCCGGCGAATGGAACATCAATTAGTATCACTTGTGCGTTTGGCGACGCGTTAACGGTCGCTAAAGCATAAAATCTTTATGGAGGTAAAGACAATAATGAAAAACACATTAAGAAGACGTACCTTTGTCTCTGCTATTGCTATGCTTATTGTTTCTGCAATTGTGTTGACATCATCAACATTTGCATGGTTCTCAATGGCTAAGAGAGTCGAAGTTGAGACAATGGAACTTAACATTACTTCTCCTGACGGTGTTCAGGTTTCAGCTAACGCTAACGCTTTCACAACAATGCTCACATTGGCTGACATTAAGGGTGAATCAAGTGCTCGTTGGGCTGCTTATGAAGGAAACGAAAACAACTTCCCTGAGCTTCTCGTTCCTTCTTCATCAAATATGTATGTTTCAAGATCATTGCCTGTATTCTATGCAGGTTCAATCGATGATGAAGGTTACATCAATGCTACACAGGTAGCATCTGACACAACAAGTGGCTACATCGCATTTGATATCTTTGTAAAGGTAGGCCAGGATCAGAAGGTTTACTGGAACGAGACAACAGTTACATGCGCTGATAACGAAGATGTTACATCAGCTATGCGTGTTGCTCTTGTAAACTGCGGTACAGTTGCTGCTAAGGCAGAAGCTCCCGCTATCCTCGGTGTAAAGCCTGCTAATGCTAACCAGAACCGTGTTGTTATGTATGAGCCTAACTCAACTAACCACACAGATGCATCAGGTTATGCAGACGGCACAACAGCTCCTGACTTGTATATCACATCTGCGTTCTCAAAGCGTACACCGACAGGTAACGGCAAGAACATCATGCAGGAAGGCCAGTATGCAGGTGCTGCTCTCGGTACTCGTGCAACAGATGCAAACAAGGCTTCTACAGCTTACTTCGATGCTCTTACCGGTATCAACCGTGTTCGTGTATACCTTTGGATGGAAGGTAACGACGTAGACTGTGAAAACTCTGTTGCAGGTGCTACAATCAACTTCAACCTTGTACTTACAATCGTATAAGATTAAAGTTACTTAAAAATTTTCCCGCAGAGCAGTTGCTCTGCTCTGCGGACTACCGTCACAATTTAACGGGTGGCGTAAAACCCGTCACCCGTATAATTCCGGAATTGCCTCAAGGGCGATTTATGAGCACAGTTGTGTGCTTATAAATGACCTTTTAGTCAAATAAAACCAGGAGTGAGTGTAAAAAAATGAAAAACAACGGTAAAAAAATCCTCGGAGTGATATCTGATATCCTCCTTATCCTGATTCTCGTCATTGCGATTATCATTACGGTTATGACTTTCACATCGAAGAATTCAGAAGCCGGTATCGGTAATGTGTTCGGTTATACTCCGTTCTCGATTCAGTCAGATTCAATGGCACCGACATTCAAAAGCGGTGACCTGATTATTACAAGAGAAGTTAAAAATATCAACGAGCTTGAAATCGGTGACGTTATTACTTATTCGACAGTTCTTACCGATGCAGACGGCAGAAGCGTAAGAGGTTACAACACTCACCGTATTCTTGATATTGAGTACAATAATGATAATACAATCCGTGCTTTTGCTACAAAGGGTGAC
>JAZNCK010000029.1:0-2081 GCA_045587505.1 Acutalibacteraceae bacterium | reverse complement strand
AGATTTTTTTCATTTTTTTGTTCCTCCGATTAATAAATATTTTGTATTTGGCGAGATTATTTTACACCACATTTTGTGGTTTGTCAATGCGTTTTGCGTATTTAATATAAAAACATGCACACACTTATATTAAACTGTATTTGGTGATAAAAATGAATTTTGGAAATATATTGAAAGAACTAATCGAATTGAACAATCTCACACAAAAACAGCTCGGTTTAGAGCTGAATATTTCTGCCTCCACAATAAGCAACTATGTTCAAAACATCCGGGAGCCTGATCACTCAACATTAATAGAAATAGCAAATTTTTTTGATGTATCAACAGATTTTCTTCTGGGGCATCCTTGTAAAGACAGACTTAATCACGAAGAAGAAGCTTTTATTAATATTTACCGGAAGCTCGGAAATGATTACCGCCAGATACTATACAGAGAAGGTCTTGTTTTATTGGATTTTCAGAACGCTAAAAATTCAAAACAAATGAGATAGACGGTATACAAACTTCTGTCTCTTGCTTTTTGCTTTCCTCCTTGGCGATAACAACAAAAACAGACGCAAGCCTGACCTGCGTCCCAACAAAAAAAGGCAACCTTTTAATTTTCAGGTTGCCTTAATATTTTTCTCTTTGTGGAGCTTCGCCCCACACCCCACGAACTTTTGAAAAAGTTCGACAAAGCTTTGCTTATTTAGCCCTTAAGCACCTCTTTGTACATCTTGATGTACTCATTCGCACTCTTGCCCCAGCTGAAATCACAATTCATCGCTCTGTCAACAAGAATGTCCCAGCCCTCTTTGTTCCAATAAGCATCAGTTGCTCTTCTGATAGCTCCAAGCATATCGTGAGCATTGTATGTCTTGAAGGTAAAGCCGTTACCCTGACCGTCACCGCTGTCAGTGATAGAGTCACGAAGACCGCCCGTCTCTCTTACAATGGGTACCGTGCCGTATCTGAGTGCAACCATCTGTGAAAGACCGCAAGGTTCACTCTTTGAAGGCATAAGGAATAAGTCCGCACCGGCATAAATCTTTCTTGCAAGAGCAGGAATAAAGCCGATTGTTACTGCAAGCTTGTCAGGATATTTAGCCTGCATCTCCTTGAAGAAGTTCTCATACTGCCAGTCGCCTGAACCGAGCACTGCAACCTGAACATCGGTTGTGTAAAGAAGCTCATCAAGAATACCCTTGATAAGGTCGAGACCCTTGTGGGAAACAAGACGTGTTACAAGACCGATAACAGGTGTGTCTGCCTTCTGAGGAAGACCCATTTCCTTCTGAAGATTCTTCTTGTTTTCAGCCTTACCGGCCTTTACATCCTTGACCCCGTAATTCTTTATAATAGCCTTGTCAGTTTCGGGATTATAGTTGTCAACGTCGATACCGTTGAGAATACCCTGAAGCTTCCACTGACGCTCACGCAGAATTGTATCAAGACCGTGGCTGTACCAGGGATCGAGAATTTCACCTGCATATGAGGGTGAAACTGTTGTTACTTTATTTGCACACTCAATAGCACCCTTCATAAAGTTAACGTCTCCGTCGTATTCAACAACTGAGGTGTCAGCAGGATTCAGACCGATAACATCATTGACAAGCTCCATACCGTATGTGCCCTGATACTGAATGTTATGAATTGTGAAAACTGTCTTTATACCCTGATACCAGGGATCCTTGCTGTAAAGTGTTGAATAGAATACGGGAGTGAGTGCAGACTGCCAGTCATTACAGTGAATAATGTCAGGCTTGAAGTCTACAACAGGGAGAATTTCAAGCACGGCACGTGCAAAGAAGGTGAATCTCTCTGCATCGTCATAGTGACCGTAGATTGTATCTCTCTTGAAATAATACTGATTGTCGATGAGGTAGTAGATTACGCCCTCATGCTTAGCCTGGAAGATACCGCAATACTGTCTTCTCCAGGCAACAGGCACCGAGATATTGGTGACAAAGGTCATTTTGTCCTTGAGCTCCTGCTTGATTGTGTCATACAGAGGCATTACAACACGGCAACCGATAAGCCTCTTCCTGAGTGCCTGAGGAAGTGAACCGGCAACATCGCCAAGTCCGCCGCTGGCCATAAAG
>JAZNCK010000028.1:0-13896 GCA_045587505.1 Acutalibacteraceae bacterium | reverse complement strand
TGTTATATCGTCACGTTTTACTCCCGAACAGGGATATACCGTTGAAAGTCGACGGGGCGGAGGCGGCTATATACGTATTGCACGCATAAAATATGATAAGAGCGCGATGCTTATGCACGTTGTCAATAATGTAGGCACGTCGATTGATGAGGCAACCTGCAGAGCACATATACAAAATCTCAATTACCAGAATATTATATCTGAAGACTCTGCGCGGCTCATACTTGTGGCAACCAGCGACAAATGTTACCGTGAGTTACCACCGCAGATTCGCGACAGAGTGCGTGCCACAATTTTCAAGCAAATGCTATTAAACGTGAAAGGATGATTATATATGTTGTGTCAGAATTGCGGAAAAAATGAAGCTACAACTCACATCAAGCGGGTTGTAAACGGTGAAACTGCAGAAACTCATCTCTGTGTTTCCTGTGCCGAGCATCTCGGTTACGGAGATATGTTTTCAGGTTTCGGGTTTAATCTTGACGGATTTTTCGGTGGTCTTTTAGGCGAGAGCATACCGTTGCTCGGTACTGAGCGTGAAGAGAAGTGTCCGAAATGCGGATATACTTTCTCGGATATAGCGAAAAGCGGCAAACTCGGTTGTGCTGACTGTTACCGTAAGTTTTACGATAAACTTCTGCCGTCATTACAGCGTATTCACGGCAAAATCAAGCACACCGGTAAGCAGGCTATGGTGCCGGTTCAGACAAGTGCTGAACCAAAGATAAATCCGGTTGCAAAACTTAAAGAAGATTTGCAAAAAGCAATCGAAGAGCAGAATTTTGAAGAAGCAGCAGTGCTTCGCGACAGAATAAAAGAAATGGAGGCGGGCAAGAATGAATAAGTGGTATATCGAAAACGGTGCTGAAGGCGATATTGTTATCAGTACACGTGTCCGTCTTGCGAGAAATCTCGAAGATTATCCATTCCCATGCCGTCTTACGGTTAAAGGTAAAGAAAAAGTCTGCGATGAAATCAAAAATGCTATTCTGTCAGACGATAGCTGGGGTTTCGGCTTTACTCAGATGAAGGACTTTAGCCGTGCTCAGGCAGTTTCTCTTGCAGAAAGACATCTTATCAGTCCGGAGTTTGCATCCGACCGTGCTGGCAGAGCTTTACTTCTCACGGATGACGAGGCAGTCAGTGTTATGCTATGCGAAGAGGATCATATCCGCCTGCAGGTTATGATGGCAGGTCTTGCACTTAAAGAAGCATACAGTGTTGCCGACAAAATCGACAACATAATTTCTTCAAAACTTAACTATGCTTATGATGACAGAATCGGTTATCTCACCCAGTGCCCGACTAACCTCGGCACGGCTATGAGAGCATCGGTTATGCTTCACCTGCCTGCACTTACCCGTTGCGGACAGATTGGTAAACTCGCTTCTACCGTATCTAAACTCGGTCTTGTTATCCGCGGTGCATACGGTGAAGGAAGCAGTCCTCGTGGCGATGTTTATCAGTTGAGCAACCAGATTACTCTCGGTATTTCTGAGGAGTCTGCCCTTAACAATCTTCAGTCAATCACACTGCAGCTCGTTGCACAGGAGAGGGCAGCGGCAGAAAAACTTATCGAAAACCCCGTTGAGGAGGACAGAATCTTCCGTGCGTGGGGCATACTCAAAAATGCAAGGGTGCTCAGCGGTGACGAATTTATGGAGCTTTCGTCACTGATCAGAATGGGCATCTCAAATAAGGCTATAGATTACGACATTGCAAAGCTCAATGAGCTGACAATCAGAGTTCAGCCTGCAACGATAAACGCTGCAGAGGGAAAGGAACTCAATTCACAGCAGAGAGATATTCTCCGTGCAATGTGGGTAAGAGAAGCACTTGAATAACAACAATTAAGGCTCCGTTCAGCGGAGCCTTTTTAAACGATAAATTACTGTCAGGGAGGAAAAAAAATGTACAAATTCACAGGTTTTACTCAGAAAGCAAATCTTGCACTCAACGCAGCAGTAAGTTATGCCGAGAACCTCGGTCACACCTATATCGGCAGTGAACATCTTCTGCTCGGGCTTATTTCTGTTGACGGAAGCATAGCAGCAACGGCACTTTCTGCCCGCGGAGTTACTTCCGATAACGTAGAGAATGCAATACGAACAAGTGTAGGTATAGGTACTCCTACTGTTCTTTCTCCGAATGATTTCACACCACGCAGTAAGAATATAATTGAATCTTCCGTTTCTGCGGCAAGGGGAATGGGACAGACTTATGTCGGTACAGAGCATTTGCTCCTCGCTCTTCTGAAAGATTCAAGTTGTTTTGCAGTAACGTTGCTTGAAAGTTTATGTTCAAACGTGAATGATATTTCAAGCGAAATTTCGCGGTCGTTTTCGAACACTCAACACTCATCTCAGCAGAAGTCAGCGCAGAAGTCCAAACAGACCGAACAGACACCGACGCTCGATCAGTTCGGAAGAGACCTCACAGACATTGCAGGTCAAGGTAAAATTGATCCTGTAATCGGCAGACAGAAGGAAATCGACCGTGTGATTCAGATTCTCAGCCGCCGCACGAAAAATAATCCTTGTCTCATCGGTGAGCCCGGAGTCGGCAAAACAGCAATTGCAGAAGGTCTTGCACTCAAAATTGCTTCGGGCGAAGTGCCCGAACTCTTGAAGGATAAACGCATAATTGCTCTTGACCTTACAGGTATGGTTGCAGGTACAAAATACCGTGGTGATTTTGAAGAACGCATAAAAGCAGCAATAGAAGAAGTTTCAAAGTCAGGCAATATTATTCTTTTTATTGACGAGGTGCATACGCTTATCGGTGCAGGGTCGGCCGAGGGAGCAGTTGATGCGGCGAATATCCTCAAACCGGCGCTTGCACGTGGTGAAATGCAAGTAATAGGTGCAACAACGCTTGAGGAATACCGTAAGAATATCGAAAAAGACTCAGCACTTGAAAGACGTTTTCAGCCTGTTGTTGTTGGTGAGCCGAGCCGGGATGAGGCCATTGAAATCCTCAAGGGCCTGCGTGATAAATATGAGGCACACCATAAAGTAAAAATCACGGATGAAGCAATCGTTGCTGCTGTTAAAATGTCTGCAAGATATATCGGTGACCGATTTTTACCCGATAAGGCAATAGATCTTGTTGATGAAGCTGCGTCAAAAGTCCGTTTGCGTGCTTACACCCCACCTGAGGATATACGTGCACTTGAGGATGAGATAAAACACATTGCGGAAGAAAAGCAGACAGCTGTAAACAGTCAGGACTTTGAACGTGCCGCATCCTTGCGTGACGAAGAAAAGGAAGCACAGAAAAAACTCACTGACCTCAAAGAAGCGTGGAGAAATAAAAACACCGAAACAAACGGTGAAGTTACCCCCGATGAGATTGCAACGATAGTATCCGAATGGACACACATTCCTGTGGTTCAGTTGACTCAGGAAGAGAGTCAGCGTCTTCTTAATATGGAAGAAGAGCTTCATCACAGAATTGTCGGTCAGGATGCGGCAGTTTCGGCGGTTTCAAGAGCGATCAGACGAGGTCGGGTAGGTCTCAAAGATCCGAACAGACCTACGGGCTCGTTTATCTTCCTCGGACCGACGGGTGTTGGTAAAACAGAACTTTGTAAGACTCTTGCAGCTACGCTTTTCGGTGATGAAAATGCAATGATACGCCTGGATATGTCTGAATATATGGAAAAGCATAACACATCAAGACTTGTCGGATCTCCGCCGGGTTATGTAGGATATGATGAAGGCGGTCAACTGACGGAGAAAATACGTCGTAAACCGTACAGTGTCGTGCTTTTTGACGAGATAGAAAAAGCACATCCCGATGTATTCAATATGCTTCTGCAGATTTTAGATGACGGTGTGCTCACGGATTCGCAGGGCAGAAAGGTCGATTTTAAAAACAGTATTGTTATAATGACCTCAAACGTCGGAGCAAAACTTATCAGCAACACCGGTGGTAAATCGCTCGGATTCAGCGGTGACGACAACGGCGGTGTAATGAGTCAGACAGCAATCAGAGAAGCGGTTACCGGTGAGCTGAAAAAATGCTTCCGTCCTGAATTCCTTAACCGTGTGGATGATATTATAGTCTTTGAACAACTCAAGAGAGAGGATATCAAAGAAATTGCCGGAAGACTTCTTGATACCCTTTCAAAGCGAGTCAGAGAAATGGATATCGAAATCAGCTTTGATGAAAGTGCGATTGAAAAAATCGCAGACGAAGGGTTTGATCCTGTTTATGGTGCCAGACCGCTTAAACGGGCAATCCAGTCGAAGATTGAAGATAAGTTAAGTGAGGGAATGCTTGAAGGAAAAATTAAAGCAGGTGGAAAGTACACCTGCAGATTTGACGGAGAGAACTTTGTATTTTAGCAATAAGAGCTGTGAGGAAACTCACAGCTCTTATTCTTCTCTGAAAATTATAAAAGTTGACTTTGAAAACAGTTCGGATTCATACGGCAACTGACCGAGTATTGTTGGCAGTGTTGCTGTGAGAGCTACTGTTAAAAGGAATAAAAATGAGTGACCAATAAAGAATTGCCGGATTTCAGATTTTGCTTCATCTCCGTCATCAAACGAAATCAAAGCTGCAAAAACAGGAATTAAAATCATAATAACCGTATGAGTGTTTTCACTCATTGCAAATCCCACAACCGAAAGCAATATAGAAATTAAAAATGCAATGCTTTCAAGTTTCTTTTTAAAGAACAACTTGAGGATATATGCAAGGACAATCACGATTAACGGTAAACTGCAGCCGAGATATTGCACGAGGATTTCGGCGTGGCTTTTTGAAAAATGAATAATGTGGAGCGCAAGATGATACGATGTATACTGGCCGGCATAAAACTCGTTGTGTTCAAACAGTGTTGTAACAATGAAAAATGCAACTGATAATGCAACACTTAATAAAGCGAGACGTTTTTGCTTTTTTACTAATTGTACCACAATGATTGTCGGAACAAGTATAAGAATGGTAAGCGGTTGTGCTATGACGCAGAGACCTGCAAACCAAGGCGTCAGATACATATTTTTTTTATTTAAGAAGAGTGCGATGAAAAACGAGAAAAGTGAAAGTAATATATGAACGTCATCTGTCAAAAAAATTACGTTACAGCTGATAAGACTCAGCATAAGAAAAGCAGGGAACACTGCAGTTTGTTTTTCGTTTTTTTCACTCAGACAGTCAGACAGAAACAATGCAACACCAACGCACAGCAAAATTCTGCACGCTAAGGTTACGGCACTTTCAAACCCGTCAAAGATAAGCGAGGGTATCGCAAGCAATGCGAATGCAGAAAGTGCATATTTGCTTTTGTCAAAAAACGTTTTAATACTCATTTTAGATTCCCAACAACTTCGCAAAGGAAGCGATATAAATAATGTAGAATACAACCACAATGAAATGCTTTTTGAAAAACTCCGTTATTACTGCAACCGAGGAAGATACCGCGGGGTTTTGCCTGTGCAGCATAAAGAGATAAAGTATGCATTGGCTTGTGATGGTTGCCGATGTCCATCTGTTCCAGTTAAGACCGAAAACATAAGCGGGGATAGTGGAAAGTGGCTGGATAAGGCACAGGAAAACAACAAATTTTTCAGTTTTTTTCTCACTGATACGGATAGCACGAATCCAACCGTACCCGAACAAAATGAAAAGCGGAGCAAAAATAACAACGATTCCGAGCAGGTTTGTTAACAACATCGTGTTTGTGAATTTGTCACGGATGTAGTCTATACCGGTAAAGTATTCGTTCGGAACAACGCTCTGAAGCCACTCCTTTGTAAGCGGAAAGTCTGCTTTTTGAAGCATAAAGTCGATCATTTCATCGATGGAGCCGAAACCGGTAGCGCTTCTTGTTTTCACTGTGATAAGTGCAATCGCAATTAGTGAAATGTAAGTTACGGCACAAAGGATACCGTCCCGGATATATTTTTGGTTTTTAAAGAAATCATAAAGCAGTGCGATTGCAATCGGCACCATATAAAGAAACATATATGCGTGATGAAGGACAACGCAGGTGAATGCGATAACGGGGACAAAATAACGAAGTATTTTGTTTTCGTTAAAAGCAAAGGCGATAAGAGTAAACAGGATAAGATAGATATCTGTTATTCCGAGCCAGCCTGACATAAGCGGCATAAAAATCGGTGACGAAATCATAAGTATCACAATACCCTTGACCGCGGCAGGATTTTTTGCGTGTCTGATAAGCCAACCGCACAGAAGCGCAAGTGCGATGCTCACAAAAACACAAACAAAAAACGAAAGCCACCACAGAATATCGAGCGTGATCTTGTCAGAAAACCACGAGAGAATCTCTCCGAGGAAAGCACGCGGCATATAACCGTGACTGTAATCATTCAGATAGGTCAGTAACTGCCATACGGGCATACCGTCTGTTGTCGGGACAAAGCAGATAATCTGAATGAGCAGAAAACCGAGTATGCACGCTTCATATTTAGTTTTTTCGAAAACTTTTTTCAGCATCTGCAGTCTCCTTATTCAGGATAAATGTCTTTGGTGCCGTCAGGCAGCTCTACCCCTTTGTCGTAAACGACAATGAGTGATGACTCTTTTTTATAGTCAAAATAATGAACAACGTTCTTTTCTATTGCGAACATATCTCCTGTTTTGAAGAGATATGTTTCTTTTTTACCGTCTTTTTTTACGGTGACTTCGACCTCACCGTCGATTATAAAGAAAGTTTCTTTATTCAGCTTGTGAAAGTGACCTCCGCGCAAGCTTGACGGCTTTGATTCAACAAAATTGACCTGAGCACAGTCACCGTGCAAAAGTTGCAGCAGTCTTCCGCGTTCATCGTTGAATTCAAAATCAGGTTTTAATATTTCTAACATATTGTTCACCTTAAAAATTAGCGTAAGAGTTGTTTTTGATAATTGAATAGGTTTTGATAAGCTCCTCAATTCCGTCATCGAGAGAGTGTTTCGGACTCCAGCCTGTAGCTTCAAGTCTTTCGTTTGAAACAATATAGTTTCTCTTATCGGGGTCTTTGTTTATTTCGGACTCGAAGAAAGTGAATTCAGGAATATGCTCTTTGATTTTTTCACATAGCTCGATTTTTGAAAGATTAGCATCGGAAAGGCCACAGTTGTAAGCCTTACCTTTCATATTTTCAAAGTTATCAATCGCGTGGATATAGGCACCGACAACATCACGGATGTGGATAAAGTTTCTCTTGAAGCTGCCTTCAAAGATAATCATTGTCTTGTCGTTTACCGCACGGTATACAAAATCGTTGACAAGCAGATCAAGTCTCATTCTCGGTGAAGCACCGAAAACAGTTGCAAAGCGGAAGGTGAGTGAGTTTCCGCTTTCAAGCACAGCTTTTTCTGCTTCGACTTTTGTTCTGCCGTAAAGTGAAATGGGATTCAAGGGTGTTTCTTCAGTGCAGTAGATGCTGCCGTCAGAAGTACCGTAACCGCTGTTAGTACAGGGAAAAATGATTTTCTGCTCGGGTTTTCTTAATTCGAGTAACATAAGCACAGCATCAAGGTTAGTGCTTTTTGCTGCAATTTTATCGTAATCACAAAGAGGGAAACCTACAAGAGCTGCCAGCGGAATAATAAAGTCGGCACCGTCAATGAGTTTGACAACAGTTGATCTGTCGCGTGCGTCACCACGGATAATGCTGAAGTTTTTATCGGCACAGCACTCAAGTAAAGCTGTCTGACCGAAATAGAAGTTATCAAGCACCCTTACCTCGTGGCCAAGGCGAAGAAGTTCAGGGACAAGCACACTGCCGATGTAACCTGCACCGCCTGTTATTGCAATTTTCATAGCTTATTTACCTCCGCCGTAAATCAATTTTGTTCCGTCATTTTCAAACTCAAACGGGATGATTCTTGATTCTTCAAATAAATCAGTTACGCTTTTTCGTTTCTCTTCAGGCACATAAAGCAGCATAAAACCGCCGCTTCCCGCACCGAGAATTTTACCTCCGAGAGCACCGGCTTGTCTTGCACGGCTGTATATATCATCGATTGCGTGAGTGCTTATTTTGTCTGAAAGAGAACGTTTTAACTGCCAGGTATAGTCGCGCAGTCTGCCGAATTCATCGAGATTTGTGTTCGATGACAGAATTTTTTCTCCTTCAAAAACAAGACTCTTCATTTCATTGAGCTCGGAAATTTTTAAAGGAATATTGTTCTGCTGTGTTACGGCTACTTCGCCTGAAAAATGTGAGAATCCCGTAAACACAAGAATGAGATTTTTATTGAATTCTGCTTTTCTTTCGTCTGAAATTACAATCGGGTTTATTTTATATCCGTCGGCATCAAAGTCGATCCTGTTGAGACCTCCGAATGCGACAGCGAGCTGGTCCTGAACACCGCCTGCTTCATTACAAAGCACACGTTCAAGATAAATTGCTTCTTTTGCAAGCTCCATTTTGCTCAGATGTTCGTCTTTGAGGATATGCAGTTCATTCAGCAGACCGACTGCGAATGATGAGCTTGAACCGATGCCCGAACGTGCAGGCAGGTCAGCATCATACGCAATCTGTATGCGGTCGATATTTATATATTTCAGAGCTTCACGAACAAGAGGGTGTTCAACCTCGTCAGGGGAGTTGAATCGTTCGATTTTAGAATATGTAAACTGATTTTTATAATCAAAAAGCGCAGGAAGATTGCGTACGGTAACGTACGAGTATTTGTTAAAAGTTGCAGACAGAACACACCCGCCGTATTCATTGAAATACGCAGGAAAATCCGTTCCTCCACCGAGGAAAGACATTCTGAACGGTGTTCTGGTGGTAAACATTTAATCAATCTCTTCCTTTACAAAATCTGCAAGTGATTTGTATTTTTTAACGTCGCGTATGTTCAGCGTGTTGTCACTGCTCGTAAGGAAAATCGGTGTACAACCTGCATCAAGACCTGCAAGGACATCTTTTTCTGAATCACCGACCATAAAAGAGCGTGAAAGGTCAACGTTGAATTCCTCTGCCGCCTGTCTTATCATACCGCCGGAAGGCTTACGGCAATCACATTTTTTCTTAAGCTCGCTCACTTCACCCTCAAAACCTTTATCCGGATGATGCGGGCAGAAGTACAAAGCATCCACAAAAGCTCCGTCTTCTCCCAGAAGAGTGTCGAGCTTTGCATGAATTTCGTCGAGTACGGCATAGGTCATACGTCCCATCGCAATTGACGGCTGATTGGTTATGACGATTGCAAGATACCCGTTTCGGTTGATTTTTTTGATCGCATCTGCAGCACCGCCGATAAGTTCAAGCTGCTTGGGTGATGTTATATAGCCCTTGTACTTGTTGATGGTACCGTCACGGTCAAGAAAAACAGCTTTCTGCTTTTTGTCGGCACGCTTGCTGTAAACGATGCCTTTCTCGATATCTGCAGTTACGTGACGTAATCTGTCTGAAGTTCCCATATCCTTGACGTATTCTGCCGAACGGTACGCATAGACCTTACCTGTAGGAATAAGCGGTTCGAGCACATCGGCACGCAGGTTGAGCTTACCTTCGCTGTGCGGATAATCAAGCACCTTTTTTGAAAGAATATGAATGCCTGCGTTAACGCAGTTTTTATAGTTGCCGTGGCCGTCGTTTTTGAACCAATCCGTAACAACGTTATTATTATCACAGACAACGAGCTCACTGTCATACGGGTGAGAGTTCGGATGAACAAAAAGGGTTGCCAACGCTTCATTTTTCAGGTGAAAATCAATCATCTTATCAAAGTTTACGCTGAAAATGATATCACCGTTGACAAGCAGAAAATCATCTGTAAGACAGTCTTTGATTTTAAAAAGTGATCCTGCGGTTCCGAGGGGCTTGTCCTCTTCATAATAACTTATGTTCACTCCGAAAAAAGATCCGTCACCAAAGTAACGCATAATTTTATCTTTGAGGTAATGTACAACGATAATTATATCCGTAATTCCGAATTTACGTAAGTTTTCAATCTGATATTCAAGTACGGGACGGCCACAGATTTCCACCATCGGCTTCGGTCTGTCTCCGGAAAGCTTCTGCAATCTTTTGCCGAAACCGCCCGCCATAATAACTGCTTTCATGCGTTTCACCGCCGTTAGAAATTCATTTTTATTTCGCTTACTCCCAGTAAGGATTTAAGAAGAGTGTTATCCATAGTAGTTGATGATGTACGTCTTTCATCAAACAGCTTCATTATTTCAGACTCGGGAGTTTTTATAATATGTTCCATCGGCAGATTGTGTTTTTTTGCAATCATAACGCCGACATCGTATTTACTTAATTTGTCGTCACCACAGACGTTGAGTATCGGTGAAACGTTTTTCATAAGGCTCAGCTTTACAAGGATATCTGCAACATTTTCGTAGTCAAGTGCAGACCTCCACAGTCCGTCAGCAAGTGTAAAATCCTGACCTTCTGCAGTCTTTTCAACAATGCTGTCGTAAAAATGCTTTTTATTTCTGAGCAGGGATGCGCCTGCCATAAAGGGAAGCCTTACGACATTAAAGCCATAGCTTTTTACAATTTCCTCTGCCCTGAGTTTCTGCCTGCCGTATTCGCTTATTGGGAGGGTGGGGTCATCCTCTTTGAAGCACGGGAACGCAGGCGTGTTTTCACCGTAAACACAGTCTGTCGAAGAAAAATATAAACAGTCAGCATCTTTGAACACTTCAAGAAAGTTTTTAAGTGCTGTTATGTTGACTTTTTCTGCAAACTCAGGTTCACGCTTGACAAGGTCAAGGTTGTGACATGCCGCAAAGTAAAAAATCCGACATTCTGCAGTGTTTTCTGCTATGTTTTCAAGGCTTTTGATGCTTTGTTTGTCTGTAACGTCAAGATTAACCCAATTAACTCTCGGGCAATACAAATCTTCTTTTTTACCGTGATATGTCGCAATAATTTCCTCGTCTGTGTTGCTGACAAGGTTTTTGATAACATATGAGCCTAAAAAACCGTTTGCACCCACAACAATGTACATACTTCCACCTCTGAGCATATATATTACATTTTAGCACAACAACTTGTTTTATTCAACAATTTATAGACAATAATAATTATAAAAATCAAAAAACAGGAAATTTCTTCTGAAGTTCACAAAGAATTAACAAATAAACTGTTGACAAATTCTTCCGTCAGTTGTATAGTTATAAATGAAGTTAGCACTCGCGCTAAAAGAGTGCTAACGGTGCTAAAAGGCGGTGAGAGATTGGAACTCAGTCAGAGAAAAGAAAAAATACTCGCTGCTGTTGTAGAGCATTATATCAGAACGGGTGAGCCTGTCGGTTCCAAAACTCTTTTGTCTGCACTGGACATTACGGTTTCGAGTGCGACAATCCGAAATGAGATGGCGGAGCTTGCAGCTCTGGGCTATCTTGAACAGCCACACACATCAGCAGGCAGAATTCCTACAAATGACGGTTACCGATATTATGTCGATAATCTTATGGGTGTCCGGCCTCTTGATGACTCTGTCAAACGTCAGATTGAAGCGGGCGTATCTTTAAAGAATGCAAGTCCCGAAGCAATCCTTGCCAAAGCAAGTGAATTTCTGGCAGATATGACAGACTGTGCGGCGGTGTCCACCACTCCGTCAGGCGAGAACGCAACAATCAGACGCATAGAATTTGTTCCCGTCGGAACAAGAACGGGAATGATAGTTCTGCTTACGTCAACGGGAGTTATCAAAAGCAAGGTTTGCAGAAGCGATGTTGATCTTAATTCTTCAATGATTGAAAAGTTTTACAACATCGTCAAATCTTCTTTCATAGGATCACCTCTTGACGAAATTGACACGGCAACGCTCCAGACACTTGTTGCCTCAATGGGAGCAGACGCACTGACAATGATTCCGTTCGTTTCTGCTGTTTCTGAGCTTGCACAGGAAGCAATGAGGACAATGGTTATGCTTGGTGGCCAGTCGAACATTCTGCGTTACCGCGAGGATTACGGAACGACTGCTTACGAACTTATGGATTTCCTGCGAAGGGGGGAACCGATAAGTCAACTGCTTGCAAACAGTAAGGCGGATTTTGATGTTAAAATCGGTGGAGAAAACAAGTTCAAACAGCTTGAAAACTCAAGCGTTATAATGGCACACTACAACATAGACGGCGACAATCGCGGCTCGATAGGAATAATCGGCCCGACAAGAATTGACTATGCAAGTCTTATACCGAGTGTAAGATATCTGACAGACCTTGTCGGTGAGCTTCTTACACAGACACTCAATGAAGACTGAAAGGAATGAGATTTTTGGCAAAGGATAAGAAAATTGACAATGCCGAAGAAGTAATTGAAGAAAAAGAAGTTGCGACAGAGCCTTCAAAAGAAGAGGAACTTCAGAAGCAACTTGACGAAAAGAATGATCAGCTTTTAAGAACTCTTGCAGAATACGATAATTTCCGCAAGCGTTCACAAAGAGAGAAAGAAGCACTTTACGCAGAATGCAAGGCATCGGTTATAAATGCACTTTTACCCGTTGCTGATAATTTTGACAGAATTTTTGCTAATCCCGACGGAGCACTTGAGGATTACAAAAAAGGTGTCGAGATGACATTCAAGCAGTTCAGCGAAGTGTTTAAGAGCCTCGGCATCGAAGCGTTCGGTGAAGTGGGCGAGGAATTTGACCCGAACTTCCACAATGCAGTAATGCACACCGAAGACGACTCGGTAGGCGAGAATACAATCACAAACGTACTTGTCAAAGGTTATAAACTCGGTGACAAGATTATCCGCCCCGCTATGGTAGCGGTTGCAAACTAAAAATAACAAACAAAAATATATTGGAGGAAAATTATTATGGCAAAGATTATCGGTATCGACTTAGGTACAACAAACTCATGCGTATCAGTTATTGAAGGCGGCGAGCCTGTAGTTATCGCAAATGCAGAAGGTGCAAGAACAACTCCGTCAGTTGTCGGCTTCGGCAAGAACGGTGAAAGAATGGTTGGCCAGGTTGCAAAAAGACAGGCTATCACAAACCCGGACAGAACAGTTTCATCAATCAAGCGTCAGATGGGTACAGATTACAAGGTTACAATTGATGACAAGAAGTATACTCCTCAGGAAATTTCTGCAATGATTCTTCAGAAGCTTAAGACAGATGCAGAAGCATACCTTGGTGACAAGGTAACAGAAGCTGTTATCACAGTTCCCGCATACTTCACAGACGCACAGCGTCAGGCTACAAAGGACGCAGGTAAAATCGCAGGTCTTGAAGTAAAGAGAATCATCAACGAGCCCACAGCAGCAGCTCTTGCTTACGGCATTGATAAGGAAGACGATCAGAAGGTTATGGTTTATGACCTTGGCGGTGGTACATTCGACGTTTCAATCATCGAAATGGGTGACGGTGTTCAGGAGGTTCTCGCAACGGCAGGTAACAACCGTCTCGGCGGTGACGACTTTGACCAGAGAGTAATGGACTGGATGGTTAATGAATACAAGATGTCAAACGGCATCGACCTTCGCGCTGACAAGATGGCTATGCAGAGACTTAAGGAAGCTGCAGAAAAGGCAAAGATTGAGCTTTCAGGCGTTACATCATCGGACATCAACCTTCCCTACATCACAGTTGACGCAACAGGCCCGAAGCATCTTGAAATGACTCTTACAAGAGCAAAGTTCAACGAGCTTACAGCAGACCTTGTTGAAGCTACAATGGGTCCTGTTCGTCAGGCAATGAAAGATTCACCTCTTTCAAACTCAGAAATCGACAAGGTTCTTATGGTAGGCGGTTCTTCGAGAATTCCTGCTGTTCAGGAAGCAATCAAAAAGTTCATCGGCAAGGATCCGTTCAAGGGTATCAACCCCGACGAGTGTGTTGCAATCGGTGCATCACTACAGGCAGGTGTTCTCGGCGGCGAAGTTAAGGGTCTTCTCCTTCTTGACGTTACTCCTCTTTCACTCGGAATTGAAACAATGGGTAACATCAACACAAAAAT
>JAZNCK010000027.1:0-2070 GCA_045587505.1 Acutalibacteraceae bacterium | reverse complement strand
TGAATACGACCGTGACACATTAGCCAAGGAATATTTCAGAGACATCAACGCAGGGCTTGAAATTGACGTACCCGTAAATTACTTCCCTGATGATGACCCTGAAAAGGTTCCGGTTATCAAATGGAGAGGTGCAGGTATGCTGCTGTTCTCAAACTGGCTGAACTACTTTGTTTACCAGCGTACACCGTACGACCTTTCTACAATGTAATATTTAAAAAATCACCGCCCGATTTTCACATCAGACGGTGATTTTTTAGTATATTATTCTATTCATACCAAACAGATCCTTGAAGAATGAAACGATCTTCTGCCAAAAGCTTACGTTGGATTTAAGATTTATATTGACGAAGATTTCGTTACCGATGGCATTAATCACAGACTCGCCATTTTCGTCAACAAGTGTCGCCGTTACGGTTACGTTGCCCGCTGCAATTGAGGTAGCACGGCATTCCTTGCCGTCTTCGCTTGTGGTCAGGGTAACAGAGTCGCCTGTTAAGCTCCATTCAATAGCATAACCTTCGGGCAGTTCAACATTCTCAAGTTGCAGGACAAGTGTTTCGCCGTAGTTGATTGTTGTAAGAGAAGGTTGTTTAAACTTGAGTTCATTAATAAGAAACTCTGTGATTTCAATCTTTTTGCCGCAAACAGTACACAACTTTGCGTATTTGTTACCACCGATATATTCCCATTCACCTATGACGTGACCATTGGCAGCTAATGTCACAGTATAATCATTACCACAATAACAGCTATATGTCTTTGTACCAGGGTTAGTGCAAGTTGCAGTGGTTGTTGTGTAGGCAGTATAACTATGATTAGTATGATAATGAACTGTGGCATACGTCAGCGGCTCGTTGCTTAAACCAATTGAGATTTTACGCCATTCTGTTTCTGTGCCGATATAGTAGACATCGGTAATGCTGTCACAATCTTTGAAGGCTCCATAACCGATGGTTGTTACACTATTAGGGATTGTTAATCTAGTAATACTGTAGCAATAAGAGAACGCAGCAAAACCGATAGTTGTTACGCTATCGCCGATTGTTACGTTTTTAAGTTTGTTGCAACTATCAAACGCAAAATCACCGATGGTTATTACGCTGTTTGGAATTGTTACGCTTATGAGATTGTAGCAAGAATAGAACACATTATTACCGATACTTATTATGCCGTCAGGAATTGTTACGCTAGTGAGGCTTGAACAGTATTTGAACGCAGAATCACCGATAGCCGTCACACTGTTAGGAATTGTTATGCTTGTAAGGCTAGAACAATCATAGAAAGCATATTCACCGATGGTTGTCACACCATCCGGGATATTAACTGATTTAATATAACCGCGATATAAATACCACGGTGTTGTTTCAAACGAGTAATCCTCCATCGAACCAGCGCCACTGATTTTAAACACACCTGTGCTTGTGTCGAGAAACCACTTAAGTTTATCGCCGCAAGTGCCACTGTATATTTTAGCTGATGCCGTAATCAGTAAAGTACAGAACAGCATTATCATCACCAACACAATAGCCAAAGATTTTTTGAAAGTCGTTTTCATAGAAACACCCCAAAACGAATAAACATTAACTATATCTTACACCCTGCTATATCTACAAGTCAATAATATTGTTTTTAACACACTATAATACATAAGATTTCCCCTTAAATGAAGATTGATTCTTTGCAGTACTCGAAACAGTAAAAGACAACTTGCCCTAGAGCAAGTTGTCTTTTTGATTTTAATGAGCTTTTTTATTTTTCTTTGAACGATCAACTGAGAAGTCGAGTGTTGTGGTGAGCTTACGCTCGGTACGGGTTTCGTCACGCTCGACATCGGGAGCTGTACCGTTCTTAACACAATCAGCTGTGATAATAACCTTTGAGATTGTGGGCTCTGACGGAACCTTGAACATAATCGGAATAAGAGTCTGCTCCATAATAGAGCGGAGACCTCTTGCACCGGTTTTCTTCTCAAGAGTTTTATCAGCAATAGCCTCAAGTGCACCCTGCTCAAATACAAGCTCGACGTCATCCATACCGACAAGCTGAGTGTACTGCTTGACGATAGAATTC
>JAZNCK010000026.1:0-2061 GCA_045587505.1 Acutalibacteraceae bacterium | reverse complement strand
CTGGTTGACTGATATTTATAAAGCGTAAAAGGAGGTGGCAGGTTTGGAAGGTGTCAACAAGGATTATCTTGGTAAGCATAAAAAATTCAGAATGGATAGCAAAAAGCTTGCCACAGCATTTTTACTTGTAGCATTCATAGTTGCAATAATAGTTTTCTGGTGGCTCAAGCTTGTGGGCGTTACCGTGACGGGTGAAGCCTTCTGCGGTGTCAGTGAGCACACTCACTCGGATGACTGTTACATAAGTGAGCTTGTTTGCGGTTTTGATGATAATTCAACAACTGCTGTTATCGTTGAAGACGATACAACTGAAGCCTCTTTGACTGATGAAATAACTAATGAATCACACACACATTCGGATGCTTGTTACATCACAATTCTTTCTTGTACGCAAGCAGAACATACCCATTCTCAGGAGTGCTTCCCTGATAAAACAGTCGACACCGAAACAGTCAGCGATTGGCTCAGCACAATTGATGATGTTAAAATAACAAACGATATCCCTCAGAATCTGATAGGCATTGCAATGTCGCAGATGGGTTATGAAGAAAGCAAAAACAACTTTGAGTATGACAGTGATGGCAATAAAAACGGCTACACACGATACGGTGAATGGTACGGCAACCCTTACGGTAAGTGGAATGCCATGTTCGTGTCTTTCTGTCTGCACTATGCAAATATCAATAATGCAGACGAGCTTAAGGCTTCCGGTGCAGAAGCTTTAAAATTTGCCTGGCAGAACAGAGGCGTATATTCACCAAAGAGTGAACACTCACCCGAAAGGGGAGATATCGTCTTTATTGATAACGACGCAGATAAAACCGCAGACTCTGTGGGCATAGTTTTATCTTCAGACGGTAAAAGTCTTGTTGTCGTAATGGGTGACAGCAACAATAAGGTTGAAACTGTGAGTATTGATAATTCTGACAGTGTTATCGGATACGGACTTACCGCTGAACTCAGCTTTGCAAAGGATACCGAGTATAAGCAAGAGGATAAAGAGTCAACAACCGTTACAGAAGAAGAAACCGAGCCTGATGCTGCGCCTCTTATGCTGTTTAACTCAGCGCCCGTAAATACACAAGAGCCGAATATCACATATATAAATGACCTTACAACGGTAGTTAAAGCGGTCCAGTTCAAAACGATGGAAGGCGAAGTTATTGACAACAACTCAACCGTTTATATCGGACAGACCTATGTTGTTTCAATGGAATTTGCCGAAAAAAATACCGGCAGTGAATGGATACAGTTCCGGCACGACGATGATCACCACCTTCATTATCAGATCCCCTCAAATATCCATTGTGAGCCCTTCACAGAATGGCACCCCATTACTGCGAAAACGGAAAACGGCACTATTGAAAATGTCGGTGAATATTTCATAAACGAAGACGGGCTGCTTATTGTTGTCTTTAAAGATGACCCGGTAACCGGTGAATGCTTCGGTGCAAAGTATTCTAATGTGGACTTCACTATAGATTTTAATGCTACGGTTGGTTCAACTCAGTCAGGTACATCGGAAGAGGTTGTTTTCAACGATAAAATCAGCGTGAATCTCAATATTGACGGCAGCGCAGGTATGACTGTCACCAAAACCCACGGCAACTATGACAGCGACAACAATACTATGGAATATACTATCAGAGTTGAAGCTACAAAGGGTGTTGTAAAGGATCTTGTAATAGATGACCAGATCTGGGAAAATCATTATACTCTGAGAGACACAATAGTTGTAACTGACCTTGACGGTAATGTTCTGAATCCTCAGCCTACTGTCAGCAATCACCCGTCTCACAACAACGGTGCAGAGGAAGGCTTCCGCATTTCGGATTTTCCTGATTTTTCAGCAGGAAACGGCTTCCTTATTACCTATAAAACAAAAATATATGACTACCTGCTTACAAATGATACCGTTGATATGTGGAACGGTCTTGACTCGACAGGTAAGGACTCAAACGGCAATGATGTTTATGTCTGGTCTGACGACTGGCTGAGAGTTGAGCTTGAAAAAATGGAAAAAGACGGCAAGCAGTCTGTTCTTGAAGACGGTAACGGTAA
>JAZNCK010000025.1:0-3995 GCA_045587505.1 Acutalibacteraceae bacterium | reverse complement strand
ATGAAACGGCGAAAGGTAGAGATGGACCGCAAAGTCCTTTCTCTGCCTTTTTGACTTTTTAGGAGAAACTTAGACTTTTATGCGTGTGGAGCACGTATCAAAGCCTCCCTTTAGGCAAGGGAGGCAGTTACCGATATCTGATTGGAAGTTATACGGAGGCAACACTATGGCTGTAAAAATCTCATCTGTAAAACCGCATTCACCTGCTTCAAGACATTTTGTCAAAGCGGGCAGTAAACTTGTGTCCGTTAACGGTCACGAAATCCGTGATGTGCTTGACTACCAGTTTTATATTGATGAGGATGTGCTTGATCTTGTAATTGAAAAGCCAAACGGCAAGATGCGTAAGGTCAGGCTTAAAAACTGTTACGGTGAAACAGGACTTGAGTTTGAAACATACCTTATGGACAAACAGCGTCCGTGTGCGAACAACTGCATTTTTTGCTTTATTGACCAGATGCCAAAGGGTATGCGTGAAAGCCTTTATTTCAAGGATGACGATGCACGTCTTTCCTTCCTTTTCGGTAACTATATCACGCTTACTAATCTTGGAGATAAGGATATCGACCGTATTATTGAAATGCATATCAGCCCTGTGAATATCTCCGTTCACACAATGAATCCGGATTTGCGTGTAAAAATGATGGGTAATAACCGTGCAGGTAAAGTACTCGGTTATCTCAAGCGTCTTGCTGATGCGGGGATCAAACTTAACACACAGCTTGTTTTGTGTCCCGGCTATAACGACGGTGATGAGCTGACCTATTCTCTTGAGGAATTAGGTAAGCTTTATCCTGCTGTTCAGAGTATCGCAGCTGTGCCTGTTGGGCTTACCTGCCACAGAGACGGACTTGCGAACTTGAATCCTTTTACAAAAGAACAATCTTTAGATGTAATTTTTAGAATAGATAGTTACAATTCTTCGTTTTTGTGTTATAATAATACGAATATTGCTTTTGCGGCAGATGAATTCTATCTCAATGCAGGTTTACCTCTGCCGGATTGCGACCGATACGGTGATTTCCCGCAGCTTGAAAACGGTGTCGGAATGTGGTCTCTTCTGAAAAAAGAGTTTGATGAAGCAATCGATGAATTGCCTGAGGGTTATTTGTTACCGTCAGAGCGTAAAATAGCAATAGCAACAGGTGTTGCAGCGTTTCCGCTTATGAAATATATTGCGGATACCGTTCAATCAAAAGTGAAAAATCTCCACATCAATGTGGTTAAAATAGAAAACAAGCTTTTCGGTGATACGATTACCGTTGCAGGACTTCTTTGCGGTAACGATATTTATAATGCACTTGCAAAAGAAAATCTTTTTGACGAAGTGCTCATCCCTGCCGTTTCTCTTCGCAGAGAAGGTGATCTTTTCCTTGATGATATGAGTATTGAGGAATTGAATGAAAAATTAAAAGAAAAAGTCACTCCTGTAGAAAGTGACGGATATACATTGTTATGCAGCATTTTAGGAAAAGAGGAGGTATAATATGGCAAGACCAATCGTAGCAGTTGTCGGTAGACCAAATGTCGGCAAATCAACGCTTTTCAATAAACTCTGCGGTCAGCGTCTGTCGATTGTTGACGACACTCCGGGTGTTACACGAGACAGAATTTACGGTGATTGCGAATGGCTTAACCATAATTTCCTGCTTGTTGATACGGGCGGTATTGAACCGCATTCGGATGATATTATTATTTCGCAGATGCGCCGTCAGGCACAGCTTGCTATCGACAGTGCAGATGTTATCATCTTTGTAACAGATATGACAACAGGTGTTGTCGCAACTGACGAAGAGGTAGCGGCAATGCTTCAGCGCAGCGGCAAGCCGATTGTACTTTGTGTTAACAAGTGTGATAAGATCGGTGAACCTCCGCTTGAATTCTACGAGTTTTATAATCTCTGCCTGGGTGACCCTATTCAGGTTTCTGCCGTGCACGGTCACGGAACAGGTGATTTACTCGACGAGGTTATAAAATATTTCCCGGAAGAGGAAGAAAATAACGATGATGACGACAAAATCAAAGTTGCAGTCATCGGTAAGCCGAATGTCGGCAAATCCTCACTTATAAATGCTATCGCAGGTGAGGAGCGTGTTATCGTTTCAAATATTGCAGGTACAACACGTGATGCAACAGATACAATTATAGAAAACAGTCACGGCAGCTTTGTTTTTATTGATACAGCAGGCATCAGACGAAAGAGTAAGATTGATGAGGCTATCGAAAAATACAGCGTAATCCGTGCAAGAATGGCTGTCGAGCGTGCAACCGTATGTGTTATTATGATTGATGCACAGGAGGGCTTTACAGAGCAGGATTCCAAGGTTGCGGGAATCGCACACGACCTCGGCAAGGCTTGTATCATTGCGGTTAATAAGTGGGATGCTGTTGAAAAAGACGGCAAAACAATGGACTCATACCGCAAAAAGCTTATGAATGATTTTTCGTTTATGTCCTATGCTCCGATTATTTTTATTTCGGCAAAAACAGGGCAGCGTCTTGACAGACTTTTCGAGCTTATCAAGTATGTTGACGAGCAGAACGCAATGCGAATTTCAACAGGTAAGCTCAACGACGTGCTTGCGGAGGCAACAGCAAGAGTTCAACCCCCGACAGACAGAGGCAGACGACTTAAGATTTACTATATAACTCAGTCGTCAACGCGTCCTCCGACATTTGTTTGTTTTGTTAATAAAAAAGAGCTTTTTCATTACAGTTATCAGCGTTATCTTGATAACCAGATCCGTGAGATCTTCGGACTTGAAGGTACACCTACCAAAATGGTTATCCGTGAGCGTGAGTCGAAGTATGATAAATAACTTGTAAAATCAACTGAAAGGAGTACCGTAAATGATTATTCTCGGAATTGACCCGGGCTACGCTATTGTCGGCTACGGTATTCTTGAATACAGCAACAATCACTTTACGGTTATGCACTACGGTGCGGTCACTACCCCTGCGGGTATGCCGTTTAATCGCAGATTACAGATTATTTACGACGAGCTTGATGTGATTATTTCAAAATATAAGCCCGATGTTATGGCGATCGAAAAACTGTTTTATAACACGAATGCAAAAACGGTAATCGACGTTGCGCAGGCGAGGGGAGTAATTGTCCTTGCGGCGCAGAAGCACGGACTCGAAATCGCCGAATACACACCGCTTCAGGTTAAACAGAGCGTTGTCGGCTACGGCAGAGCTGAAAAGAAGCAGGTTCAGGAAATGATGCGCATTATGCTCAAGCTCGACAAGGTGCCGAAGCCCGATGATACAGCCGATGCTCTTGCAATGGCTATCTGTCACGCGCACACAAGTGGTTCGCTTGTCGGTAAGTTGAAAAAATATTATTAAGAGGTGAAAAGCGATGATATATTCATTAACGGGCGAAATTGTAGCCGTTGAGCTTAACGGCTTTGCCATTCAGTGCGGCGGTGTCGCATTCTTCTGCTTTTCAACCATGAACACAATGCAGAAGGTTGGCGGCAAAGGCTCAAAAGCTACCGTGTTCACTTATATGAATGTCCGTGAAGATGCTATGGAGCTTTACGGTTTTTACACTAAAAACGAGCTTGATGCTTTCAAACAGCTTATCACCGTTTCGGGTGTCGGCCCGAAGGCTGCACTCGCAATACTTTCTGTTATGACTCCCGATCAGCTTGCTTTAAGCATTGCTTCGGGTGACGTAAAAGCGATTACAAAAGCACAGGGCGTCGGTGCAAAGATTGCACAGCGAATTGTGCTTGAACTCAAAAATAAATTCTCAACAGACCTCACCGCAGAGCAGTCGGATGTCGTTGCCGCAATTCAGTCGGCAGATTCCTCTGCAGACCTTTCTGAGGCAATCGAAGCCCTCATTCAGCTCGGTTACAGCCGTTCGGAGGCTGCGGCAGCGGTCAGCAAGCTTGATAAGTCACTTCCCGTTGAAGAGCTTATCCGTCTTGCTCTCAAATCACTTATATAAGGAGGTATTCGTATGGACGAAATGGATTATGAAA
>JAZNCK010000024.1:0-2476 GCA_045587505.1 Acutalibacteraceae bacterium | reverse complement strand
TAAAACCGTTTTGATACAACTAAACACGAATAGAAACGAATCAACTTTATTTGTTGATAAAAAAAGAAAAAGACTTGAAACCGCGCAGTTTCAAGGCTTGTATTGTGGCAGGGGCAGAAGGACACGCCTGTTTCACAGGCTGCGTCCTCGACGGCCGTTGCTTTGCTCGTTGAGGCGACTATAGATATAGTTGCTTGTTTTTTATATAAAAATAATGCAAATAATACGGTCTGAACAGATGAATTTTTACAAGTGTGTATCTGCGTTTTGCAAAATTCATAATTCTATAATATTTCCGGATATAAATATGCTATAATAAACATACAGGAGGTGTTGAAATGAAAATACAATTTATCGGTGCTACACATGAGGTAACGGGAAGCTGTACACTTTTAGAAATAAACAACAGATATTATCTGGTTGATTGCGGTATGGAGCAGGGTAAAGATATATTTCAGAATATAGCTTTACCTGTACCGGCAAGTCAGATAGATGCAGTATTTCTGACACACGCACATATTGACCATTCCGGTATGTTGCCGAGATTGTACAAGGAAGGCTTTGAAGGCAATATATATGCAACTGATGTTACCTGTGACCTTTGTAATATAATGTTGCGCGATTCTGCACATATACAGGAAACTGAAGCTAAATGGTTGTCCCGTAAAGCCGAACGTGCAGGGTCAGAGCCTCTCTCTCCTATTTATGATATGCAAGATGCTTTAGGTGCTATTTCTTTATTCCGCAGATGTAATTACGGAGATATAATATATCCTGCCGAAGGAATTAAACTCCGGTTTACTGATATAGGTCATCTTCTCGGCTCTGCCTGTATTGAGCTTTGGCTTACGGAAGGCGATGTTTGCAAGAAAATAGTTTTCAGCGGAGATGTGGGGAATACCAATCAAAGGATTATCCGTGATCCGCAGCAGGTAGAAGAAACCGATTATCTGGTTATAGAATCAACATACGGTAACCGACTGCATGAGGCTGACCGCAGTAATGTTATATCGGAGCTTGCAGCTTACATACAAAAAGCTCTTGATCGCGGAGGTAATGTGATTATTCCGTCGTTTGCCGTCGGAAGAACACAAGAGATGCTTTATGCCATACGCGAAATCAAACAAAACGGAATGATTAAAGGACACGAGCATTTTCCTGTGTATGTTGACAGCCCGTTGGCGGCGGAAGCAACAGCGATTTTTATGCAGTGCAATACGGTTTGCTTTGACGAAGAAACACTTTCACTTATTAAACAAGGCATTAATCCCATCTGGTTTGATGATATACGTATATCAGTCACCTCTGATGATTCAAAACAAATAAACTTCAACAATGAACCGAAAGTGATTATTTCTGCCAGCGGAATGTGTGAAGCAGGACGTATTCGCCATCATCTCAAGCACAATCTCTGGAAATCGGAAAACATTGTTCTTTTTGTAGGCTATCAGGCCGAGGGTTCACTCGGCAGACGTATCTTAAATGGGGAGAAAAGTGTGATGCTGTTTGGAGAAGAAATTATGGTGAATGCTGAAATCTGTTCTCTGCAAGGCACCAGCGGACACGCAGACCAGGCGGGTCTCCTTGCCTGGATTGAAGGCTACAGGAATAAACCGGATATGATATTTGTAAACCACGGTGACGAAAATGCCTGCGAAGATTTTAAGGAACTGCTCACCCTAAAAGGCTACCGTGCAGAAGCTCCGTACAGCGGAACGGAATACGATTTGATAACCGGCAGAATGACGATTTATGCCGAAGGAAAAACAATAGACAGAACGAATATATTCAAAGGCAAAACCCGTGCCGATATGATTTACAACGAGCTTGTTGCAGAAGCCGAGAAGCTTCTTTCACTTGCTAAAGCCCGAAGAGGCAGACCGAATAAAGATAATGCAAGGCTTACTTCTCAGCTTCGGGAGCTTTGTAAAAAAATGAGGGATTAAAAAGAAAACAAACCTTGGGTAAAAACAGAATTACTGCAGAGCCCGTTATTGATATAAGTAGTGTTTCGCCATATAAATATGATATGTTCTATAACGGTGATAATGAGTTTGACTATCTTTTGGGTATCTCTTGCGGTAGCTTTCAGTGATGATTTGGTAAATTGGAGCGAAGAATAAGGACCGCCATCAAGGCCGTCCTTATTCTTATTCTTATTTTTATGTTAATGAAAAAATAACTCCGAACGCTTCGCCGACTATGGCTAAAGAGTTCGGATTTATCGTATTTGGCAGGGGCAGAAGGACTTGGTCTCGCCTGCCGGCTCGGTCGGCGCTTCTGCTTCGCAGAGGTCTCCACCGGAGACCCGCGCCCCTCGACACGCGGTTTTGGAGCCAAAACAGAAAAACATACGAAGCTGAGCTGTTTCAACAAACGCGGAGCATCTTCACAAGAAGTTGCCGACGACTCGACGACGAACTGAAAAAGCAAACTTTCTGAGAGATCAATCGACTCCACAGTGATTGAACAAATG
>JAZNCK010000023.1:0-19547 GCA_045587505.1 Acutalibacteraceae bacterium | reverse complement strand
TTAAGAGACAGACTTCAAGAGACGGCGTTATTCAGGAAGTTCGTAAAAGAGAACACTATGAGAAGCCGTCAGTTAAGCGTAAGAAGAAGTCTGAGGCTGCTCGTAAAAGAAAGTTCAAATAATCAATTAAGTGAGTGTCTTTTGATGCTCACTTTTTTGTTTTGTCGTTGACAGTCAAAAAGGTATATGGTATTATTTTTACATAAAGAGAAGGAAAGAATGGTTAAAATGAACGCAGCAAAATTCAACAAACTTATTACAAACGTACTTGCACCGATTTTTAAGTGTAAATATCTGCCGTGCATCCACGTTGTAAAGCTTTTTAATAAGCCGACAGAGGTTATTTCAATTGCCGGCAAGGGTGTTGATACCGCAGACGATCCGATTTATATGACTGCGCACCGCGGTGTTACTTCAATCGCACCCGAAAATACTATCCCTGCTTACGAAGAGGCAGTAAGACTCGGCTACTACTCCGCAGAGTGCGATATTCAGCGCACTAAAGACGGCGTGTGGGTTTTGCTTCACAATGATACTGTTGACAAGTATTTTTGTGAGTATGGTGAAATCAAGGAAGCAACCTTTGAAGAAGCAAGAAAATACAGCTTCAAGGGTGGCTCAAACTTCTGGGCATACGATAATCTCAGAATTCCGACTCTTGACGAGTTCCTCGATGTTTTTGTCGGCTCCGACACCAGACCTCAGATTGAAATCAAGGCTGAAACCTATGATACACTTCACGAGGTTGTCGATGCTGTTGTGAAAAAGGGTCTTGAAGACAGCGCTATTGTTATTTCCTTTGATCTCCAGCAGCTTAAAGAAATTCATAAACTCAACGATAAAATCGAGTTGTGGTACCTTGTCGGCAGAGTAACGGAGGAAAACATCGCAGAGGCAAGATCAATTTCGGACAAGGTATGGCTTTCTGCTCATTTCGACCAGAACGACAAACGCACAATTCAACTTGCACTCGACCGCGGAATTGATGTATCATACTGGACAGTCAACACAATTGAAGATGCAAAAATGGTCTACAATTTAGGGGTAAGATATATCGAAACAGATATCCTTGCAAAATGATGAGGTGATTTTATGGCTAAAGCAAAAAAGGCTGAACCCAAAGAGAAAAAGGAACTCGGCTATGAGGATTATTCCAAGGCGGTGCTGCTGACAGGTTTTGTTGCCGCTGTCAAGAGTGAACTTGCAAAGGGTGAGCATATTTCTGCTGTGCGCTTTGTGCCGATTCTTGACGGATATCATATCTTTTTCAATGATGATATAAAAGAATGCAAAATTGCTGTTGAAAAGAGAAAGTTTTTCAAGGGCTTTAAAGTCCGTAAGCTTGAAAACGGATTCAAAAAGACATCTTGTTCATTGAAATCAAAAGACGATTACGAAAAGATAATCGCAAAGGTTTTCGGTTATAAACGAGAAAAAGCAAAAAAGAAGAAATAAAAAATCAACGCCATCGGTCAAAAACCGATGGCGTTGTGCTGTTTTCAGCCTTCCCCTTGAGGGGAAGGGGGACCGCTTGCGGTGGATGAGGTGGAAATGTATTTTAATATATCTGAACACACACCTTCAAAATTATTATTTATATCATAATTTGAATATCGTAAAACAGTAAATCCCAATGAATTTAAAAAGTCATCCCTTAAAATGTCCTTTGCTTTTCCTGAGTCTTCATAATGCTGTGAACCGTCAATTTCTATCACCAGCTTTTCACTCGCACAGAAAAAGTCAACGATGTAATTTCCGATTACTTTCTGACGGTTAAAGGTAATGGGTTGATTTTAAAAAAAATCATACCAAAGATGACGCTCTTCCTTGGTCATATTTTTGCGAAGACTTTGAGCATTGTTTGTAAGTTTAGAATTTGCTGTTTTATTCATTTGAACACCTCATCAGTCACTTCGTGACAGCTTCCCCTCAAGGGGAAGCCTTGATAACCAGCGTACCCGCTGTCAATTATACTTCGGCATCCAATCTCCGTGAACTTCGATAAGCTCATCAACCATTTTAACGATGTCGTCAATGCTTAATTCTGAACCTGTATGAGGATCAAGCATTGCTGCCTGATAGATATGATCCTTCTTTTTTGTAACAGCTGCTTCAATCGTAAGAAGCTGAACGTTGATGTTTGTCATATTCATAGCAGCGAGCTGAACGGGAAGTTTACCCATATGGCAGGGTGTAACGCCACTTGAATCAACAAGGCACGGAACTTCAACGCAAGCGTCAGCAGGCAGGTTGTCGATAAGGCCTGTGTTAAGAACATTACCGCCGATTTTGTACGGATTGTTTGTAATCATTGCCTCCATAATGTATGAAGCGTATTCCTTTGAACGTGAGTGAGTTACCTGACCGTTTGCAAGGATTTCATCTCTCTGTTTTGCCCAGTTTGCAATCTGCTCAACGCAACGGCGCGGATACTCGTCAAGAGGAATGTTGTAATCTGCGATAAGGTTCGGGTATTTATCTTTGATATAGAACATATTGTACTCAGAGTTGTGCTCACTTGACTCAGTACAGTAATAGCCAAGACGTTTGATGTATTCAAAACGAACCATGTCGTGATGCTTGTCTTCTTTCTTATCAGAAGCGAGTGCCTTAGCATTGATTTCGAGAGCACGGCGTCTGATTTCAGGGTAAAGGTCGTTGCCTTGTTTATCGTGGATTTCGAGAAGCCAAGCCATATGGTTGATACCTGCGATTCTGTCGTAGAAGTTGTCTTCACCGACTTCTTCAAGCATACCTACGTGGTCGAGCAAATCTTTTGCACAGCTCTGTACACTGTGGCAAAGACCGACAGTTTTGATACCCGAGTAGCGTGTCATATAGCCTGTGAGAATTGCCATCGGGTTTGTGTAGTTAAGGAACCATGCATCGGGGCAGACTTCCTGCATATCACGTGCGAAATCCTCAAGCACGGGAATTGTACGAAGACCGCGCATAATACCACCGATACCGAGTGTGTCGGCAATTGTCTGACGAAGACCGTATTTCTTCGGGATTTCGAAGTCAGTTATTGTGCAGGGATCATAGAGACCGACCTGAATTGCATTAACAACGAAGTTTGCACCACGGAGTGCATCCTTGCGGTTCTCAACGCCGAGGTAAGTTGAAATTTTTGCCCTGTTTTCGTTCACGTTTTTATTGATAGCGTTAAGGATGATTTCTGAATCCTCAAGACGCTGTTTGTCGATGTCATAAAGAGCAATTTCAGCCTCGCGCAAAGCCGGTGTGCACATACAGTCGCCAAGAACGTTTCTTGCAAACACGGTACTGCCGGCACCCATAAATGTAATCTTCATAGGATAAACACTCCTTTTAATTTAATAATTAAAGTATAGTTTTAAAAAAACTCTTTGTCAATAAAGCAATTGATTTTTCGGCGTTATTGACACAAAACAGACACCGTGTTAAACTAAAAGTACCAAAGAAATTCAGGGAGGGTTCACTATGATTTTTGCAAACCATGCTCACGTTTTTCCCGAGGATATAAAACCTGTCGGTACAATCGACAATCTCAAACGTCTGATGGACGACTGTGGAATAGATAAGGCAGTATGTTTTGCACCTTTTTCGGACAGATTTGAGGAGTCTTCACGCACGGATACGCCAAACGAGTGGCTTGCAAAGGCGATAAAAAATGACCCTGATCTTTACGGCTTCGGCACTGTGGACTTTACAAAGGATCTGCGTGACGAGGTTGATCGCATTGCTGATTTCGGCTTCAAGGGAATCAAGATGCATCCGCCGTATCAGGAGTTTGACATTGACGGTGAAGATGCGTTCAAGGTGTATGAAAGGGCAGAGGAGCTGGGACTTTTTATTTCCTTCCACTGCGGAATGCATTGGCACAGACTCAAGGGCGTAAAGCCTATTCTTTACGATGAAGTCGGCTGGTTTTTCAAGAATCTCCGTTTCAGTCTTGAGCACCTTGGCGGCTACCATTTCTTTAATGAAAGTCTTGCCGTGATGTGCAATAATTCCAGGGGAGGAATTCAGCCGAGAGTATTCGCGGGCTGGACATCCATAAGCGACCGTGACGGCAAGGACGAATGGACACTCACAAACGAACAGCTTGAAACAATCGTGTTCCAGACGGATGATGAGAGCAGTATTTTCGGTCTTGATTTCCCGTTTAAAGATGCAGCATACATCAGGTACGAAATGGAGCGTTACAAGAGCCTCAACATTTCAGATACCGCAAAAGAAAACATCCTCGGCGGCACGCTTAAAAAAGTGTTGGGCGTGTAAAAGGCTTCCCCTTGAGGGGAAGCTGTCACGAAGTGACTGATGAGGTGTTAAAATGAATAAACTATCCAATTCGAAGTTGACAAAAAATTCTCAGAATCTTCGCAGAAATATGACCAAAGAAGAACGACGTTTGTGGTACGATTTTCTGAAGGCTCAACCGGTTACATTCAATCGTCAGAAAGTAATCGGCAAGTATATTGTTGACTTCTATTGTGCAAAGAAGAATCTTGTTATCGAGCTTGACGGTTCGCAGCACTACGAGGAAAAAGCAAAAGAAAACGATGCGAAAAGGGATAGTTATTTAAGAGGTTTGGGGCTTACGGTTTTGCGATATTCGAACTACGATATCAATACAAATTTCGAAGGTGTATGCTCTGATATATTAAAATGTATTTCCACCTCATCCACCGCAAGCGGTCCCCCTTCCCCTCAAGGGGAAGGCTGATAAATCTCCGATACCGCAAAAGAAAACATCCTCGGTTGTACACTGAAAAAAGTTCTCGGTGTTTGATTTGTTATCGGCATAAACGATAAAAAAACACAGCACTTTCGTACGTAAGTGCTGTGTTTTTTCATCAGATGTCGAGAGCCGTTATTCTTTCAACGATCAGAGTTTCTGTGTCAAAATCTCTTGAGTTCTCGTGCAGGACGATAAGGCGACCTCCTCTTTCTTTACCGTAAGTGTGGTAACCTGCACCGATTGTCTGTATAAGTTTTATTCCGTCGATCTCGGCAGTAAAAGTGTTGACGTGGTCGTGACCGAAGAACGCTGCAACAATATCTCCCGTCTTTTTCCAGCTTTCGAATTGTTTGCGGTTTTCATCAGGCGGACAGGGTGCTTCACGTACAAGACCATCGAGAATTGCACCGTCTTTAAGAATCAGTGTTTTACCGTTTCTGTTAAGACCGCCCTCTGTTTCCCCATCAACGAAATCGAACAGATCAAATTCCTGGTTTACGGGGATGTGCTGAAAAAGAACGGATGGTACGGGAACCCCTCCGTTATCCGATTTAAGTTTTTCGGCTTTTTTCTCATACCATGCAATCTGGTCATCGTGCACGTAAGCATAACCTGCACCGTGAATTACAAGATGATTTTCGTCGCGGATGTAATCGTTGGAATCAATACACCAGATGTTCCACGAAACCTTATCGCCATCGTGAGACATAACCTGCAGACTATAGTTTCCGCAACCGAAAACGTCTTCCTCGTTGTAACAACCGCGGAAGTTTTCGTACTCCGCGTAGAGGTTTATGTGATTTTCACGACGGATAAACGGTCGTTTTTCCTCACCCTCGGAATCGTGATTGCCAAAAACAACAGCAAGAGGAATGTTACGTCTGCGAACGGGCTCTGTGATTTTGCTTATGGTCTCTGCGAGGTAATCGTAAGTGTATTCTTCCCAATAACCGCTGATGTTGTCCCCACCGAAAACAACGAGGTCAGGTTGCGTACGCTCAACGCATTCCTCAATAACATTCACTGTTTCGCGGGAACAAGCCTTTGGAATTTCGGGGTTTTCGTCGTCGTCCATTTCGGGTGAAACCTCGTGAATGTCTGAAAGGTGAAGTATTCTGAAGGTGCCGTCATCTCTGAAACGCAGCGGTAGCTGACGGTCACGAAAATGTTGTAATGATGTGGGGTAACCTGTTGCCATAAAATCATCTCCTTGAGTTAAATTTTAAACCCGCACCTGATTTTCGTCAAGCAAATAAAGGTATATTTTAATATTTTCAATGTTTTGATTGAATTTTATTTTAATTAGTGGTATTATAAACTGTATATATTTTAGAAAAGGAGGAATTCCTTTGTCAAACGAGAACAAGGAAAAATCTTTCCCCGAGGGAACAGCCGAGGAAAAAGAACTTGATACTGTACCGGAAACAGAAGCAAGCTCTGACGGCGAATGGCAGTGGGATGCTGCTGTACCCGAAACACAGACAGACGATATAACTGTCGATGACCTGATGCTGACTGAAGCTCCCGCAGAGGTTGAAGAGCCTGTGCAGGAGGAAGAAACAATCGAAGCAGCACAAGAAGAACCGGTAGAGGAACCCGCACCTGCAGACCCTGACGATGACGGTCTTTGCATTGTTTGCGGTAATTACAGAGGCAACAGTCCGAGCGAACTTTACTGTAACGCCTGTCGTAAAAAGTTCCTGCGTACGAATTACGGTGTAGGTCACATCCTGCTTGCATTTGTGATGGTTTTTGTTGCTGCTGTCGGATATTTTGTCTGTGCAACAACTTGCAGTATCACTTCTCACCTTATAAAAGCAGAGTCTTATATCGAAGACAGACGCTATGATGATGCTGTGGCTGAATGCAGTGCAATCAGTGAGGAAGTTTCAACAGTCAATGACGGCATCAATGCTATTTTTACTGCAATTAACAAGAACCATACAGCAAAGCCTGTTTTTGCAGACGGTAACCGTTCTTTACGTCTTGTGCTTGAGGCTTATGCAGATACTCTTACAATCGGTGAGAGCCAGAGAACAACATTTATCCAGTATGTTGATAACGTAATCGGTGAGGATAATCTTGACAAGGAAGAAAATGCGAAGATCAAGAAGGTCTATGATTTCTGCAAAGAGATGACAGATTATGCAAATGTTGTTTCTGCAAAGTGGCAGAGCTACATCTTCACAGATGAAAAGACTTCAGAAGTTGGAATTGATTATGATAAGGCTATGGCTTATATCGATTCACTTGAGTCTGACACTCCTGCAAAGTTGAGTATGAATGAATACCACAGATTTATGACTGCTTACTATGCAAAGAAGAGCAAGCAGGAAACTGCAGGTTATTTTGAAAAAGCATACCAGGCAGCAGGCGAGTTTAATTATATGTTTACATCAAGCTATATGGCACTTCTCTGGGAGTATGAGGATTACGACAGACTTGTTGAGCTTTCAGAAGAGGCAGTCAAGAGAAATGTAAACGATACATCTGCTTACTATTACGCAATCAAGTCAGCAATCATCAGCGGTGATTTTGATGCTGCAGATGAACGTTGTGAAGAGATGAAGAAAACAAATCCGGACGGACTTGATTATTACGGCGTTAAGGCAGAAATTCTTCGCCGTCAGGGCAAGTTCGAAGAATGTGTAGAAATCTGCAAGAAGGGTATTGCCATTGGTTCAGATGCAGAGATTTACCGTCAGCAGTCTATTGCATATATGCTTCTCGATGACAAGGAGTCTGCACTTGAGGCTTCAAAGCAGGCATACGACATCACTATCCAGAATGCTTATGCAGGTTCACAGGTTTCACTTGAAGTGCTTAACACAACAGCACTTATTGCTTGTATCTGTGAGGATAGCGAGATATACGAGGAGATTATTGCAATCTTTGAACAGCAGAGTATGACTCTTGAGGAGTCAGTTCAGAACTGCATCAAGGGTGATGTTACTTTTGAAGAACTCTTTATGGAAGGAACAGGTGATATATAATGGATAAACTTTATATCGTTTCAAAGTATATTACATTTATCGGTTCAATTCTCAAGGGCTTCTGGGAGCATCTTTTCTGCCGTATCCTCGGCGTCCCCGTGCAGGATGCCCGCTACCTGCAGGCGAATGAACTTTGCGGTCACGTTGACCACGATTTTACAAAAACAAGAGCCACAACATTCCTTCTCTGCTGGCTTCCCGGTCTTATGAACCGCGTTTTCGGCTACGGAATGGTAATCGGCGGATATCTCGGTCTTTTCGTTGTTAAGGCAGGTATCGAAACTCCGGTTTTCTGGATTTATCTTGTGCTTTACTATTTAGGTGTTTCGCTTCTTTGCAATAATGCTCCGCTTTATGAGGACGCTCTTAACAATTGGGATCTTCTCTATGGCAAGGAGCAGAAGACAAATGTTGTTGTAAAGGCACTTGCTTTTATTCCGTCAGTTTATTTTATTGCATCAGCTAAGATTGAGAAGTATTCAATCAGTCTTCTCGTTTTTATCGTTGCAACGGTGATCGGAATTATTCTTTGATTTTAAACATAAATAAAAAGACGATTCTTCGTGAATCGTCTTTTTTGTTTGGTTTTCAGTTTATATTTCTTTGCCGAGTATCTTTGCACTCTTAACAAGTTTCTTTATCCTGATATACTCATTTTTGCCGGGACAGATGTCGTAAATTCCGAGTGTGCCGAGGATGTACCACGAAGCTGTTGCGCCGTTGTCCTCGTCTCCCGGGAAACCGTCATCCTCAAAGCTGAATGCCTCGCGGCAGAGCTTTTCTACCCAGTATTCAGTTTTTTCTTTTTCACCAAGAACGGCATAGATGTACGGCAGGTGGAAGCTCGGCTGGTTGGAAATTGCGCACTGACCAAAGTCGACAGCAGCCATTTCAGTCATTTCGTGGATTTCAACGCCATAAGCACCGATGTTATATTTAGGCTCAGCAGCGAAAAGCTCATCAAGCTTTGCAATCAGCTTGTCTTTACCGCCGTAAAGCTCAGCGAGCCCCTCGAAATCGTGCGGAACGGCAAATGAGTTCTGCCATGCACTGCCTTCGGTATAGTCTCCGCCCCAATCATACGGATCAAATCCGTTCTCAAAGCTGCCGTCGAGCTTTCTGCCACGCATAAAGCCTGTCTCTTTGTCAAAGAGTTTTTTGTAGTTTTTCGAGCGTACCATATATTCATCGATAAGCTCATCGTGACCGAGCACTTTTGCAACCTGTGCAATACAGAAATCTCCGTAAGCAGAGTCAAGCGTGAGATTAACATTGTTGCCGAAAAGGTCTTTGGGCACGTAACCGAGTTTGCAGTAGTAACTTGCACCTTCCCTGCCGTAATCCTCGTCATCAGAGTCGTTGTTTGCGTGGTGAATCATACCGCGGAGTGCCTCTTCAAGCAGCTCACCGCCAATGATTCCCTTAACGGCAGCATCAGCAATGATTGCATCAAGCAACGTGCTTGGCATACATCCGCGTTCACCGATAGACGGCCAACGGGGGAGCCAGCCACCCTCGGTATAGTCGACTATGAAGCCTTCGAGCATCTCGGCATATTCTTCTCTGCCGATGAGTGCGAGAAGAGGAAATTCTGAACGGTATGTATCCCAGAATCCGTTATCTGTGTAGCGTACACCGTTGCGGACCTTGCCGTCACACGGAGAGTAGTGGATTTTGTTTCCGTCTTTATCAATTTCATAAGCCTTATGCGGGAAAAGGCCTGTTCTGTACATACAGGAGTAGAATGTTTTCAACTGGTTTTCGTCATCTGTTTCGATTTCTATTCTTGAAAGATATTCTTCCCACAGGTCTTCTGCATTTTTCTGCACATCTTCAAAGCTCTTGCCGAGACTGTCCTGTTTCATATTCTCAAAAGCCTGTTCAAAGCTTACATAAGAGCTTGAAACGTCAGCTGTAACTACCTTGTCGCAAAAAGCAATGTGCATGCAGGAGTTGTCACCTGAACGTGAATTGTCTTTATCAATTCGGCTGTCAAATTTTATGACAAGATAGGTTTTGAAATCTACCGCAGTACCACCGCTTTTGCCGTTTGTCCAAGCCTTGATGCAGTTGTTTTCAAAATCTAGTTCATATCCGTAATCACCTTTTATGGGGAAGATGGTAAAAAACGGAGTTCTTGATTCAGGATAGGTCAGACGTATTTTGCAACCTCTCTGACAAGGTGACAGTTCGAAATCAGTCTGTGAACGAAGGAAACGCACCTTCATATAGTCGGGACGCATAACAGCCTCTTCGGGTCTGTAACCTGACCAGGCATCGCTGAAATTGTCATAAATTCTGTCCGTCTGCGGAGTAAAAAGGAATGTGCCGTAGTCGTTAATCCACGGACTCGGCTGATGTGTAAGACGGATTCCCTCTAAGAATCTGTGTTCGGGATAATAGTACCAACCGCCTTCATATTTAGTCTGTGCCGAAAAACCGCACATTGCAAACGGAAGCTGAACAAGGGGCAGTGTATTACCGTTGGAATAACGGTGAACGGACTTTGTTCCTTGCTTGATATTGACTAAAGGAATATATTTCAATTTAACCACCTCTTTCAAAGTTAGTTTGATTTTAGCATATTGAAAGGCCAAAGGCAAGTATATGGCTTGACTTTTCAGCCTTACAGCGTTATAATTCTGTTATATTAAATGTACGGAGGATATTGAAAATGAAATCATTAAAAAAGATTTTAGCAATCACACTTTCTTTGATAATGGCACTTGGCATTATGTCAGTTTCTGCATTTGCAGAGGATGAATCAGCTGATGTAATCTCTGTTATTGATGTTGCTGTTGCTGAACCGGTTGAGGGTGACGTTGTAACAGGTGCATTTGCAATTGAAGGACTTGAGTATCATCTCACATTCATCCAGTGGAGTGAGTGGGCATCGGGTACAGTTCTTTATTCTTCAGCCAAGGATTTTGAAGTTACAGACAGACATTTTGAAGCAGGACATTCTTATGTTGTTTGCCTTACAGTTAAGGCAGGCGACGGATATGTATTCGACTCTGCTGAAAACCTTACTGCTTATGTAAATAACAACGAAGCACAGATCGCTAATGTCAGCGAAGACGGCAAAGAAGTTTCCTTTACATATATCTTTGACTGCACTGTAGACGAAGGTGATGAGGGCGACGAAGGTTTTGGCAGCAATTTTGATACAGAACAGTTGCTTGAATTGCTTAAAACAATTCTTCTTACCTTTGTTCGTTTTATCGGTTCTCTTCTCGGTCTCGGTTAATCTGAATTGATTTTTACAAACTGCCTTGCTTTGCAGGGCAGTTCTTTTTTGTTAAAGTTCTTGAAAAAAAGAAGCCGATATTATATAATCTCAGTATTAAATCATTCGGAAAGGGGAGGGTTTCTTGTCAGCACCGCTTGCACAGATTATCAGACCGCAGACACTTGATGATGTTGTCGGTCAGAAGCATCTGATCGGCGAAAATATGCCGCTTCGTAACATAATTGAATCGGGCAATCTGCCGAATATGATTTTCTACGGCCCGTCAGGTATAGGTAAAACTACAGTCGCATCGATCATAGCAAAGGCAACAAACCGTAAGCTCTGCAAACTCAACGGTACAACTGCAGGTACGGCAGACATCAAGGCTGTTGTTGCACAGCTTGATACTTTTGAGGCACAGAACGGAATACTTCTCTACCTTGACGAGATTCAGTATTTTAACAAAAAACAACAGCAGGTGCTTCTTGAATATATCGAAGTCGGCTCGATAACACTCATAGCATCAACTACGGAAAATCCGTATTTCTATGTTTACAATGCGATTCTCAGCCGATCAACGGTTTTTGAATTCAAGGCTGTAACACCTGAGGAAATTGCACCTGCCGTCAGACGTGCGTTTACTTTCCTTGAAGCAGAGGGGAGAAAAATAGCTGTTGAAGATGATGTTATAAATCATATTTCAACTGCTTGCGGAGGCGATGTACGAAAGGCGATGAATTCCGTCGAACTGTGCGCGCTTTCTACAAAACCCGATTCGGACGGTGTGCTGAACATTACTCTTGAAACAGCAAAATCACTCACACAGAAAAGTGCGATGAAATACGACCGTGACGGTGACGAGCATTATGACATCGTTTCGGCCTACCAGAAATCAATGCGAGGCTCCGATCCGGATGCGGCACTGCATTATCTTGCAAGACTTCTTGACGCAGGTGACCTGCCGTCTGCATGTCGCAGACTTATGGTCTGTGCAGCAGAGGATGTCGGACTTGCTTATCCGATGATATTGCCTATTGTAAAATCAGCTGTTGACATCGCAATGATGGTCGGCCTGCCCGAGGCGAGAATACCCCTTGCCGATGCGGTTATAATGGTCTGCAACGCACCAAAATCAAATTCGGGTGAAGCTGCCATTGATGCCGCCCTTGCTGATATCCGTAAAGGCAAAAGCGGACCTATCCCGCGTCAGCTTCAGAATATGCACTATGACGGTGAGGATAACAAGAATAAGGGTCAGTTTTATATCTACCCCCACGATTACGAGAATCATTGGGCACCGCAACAGTACCTGCCCGATGCTCTCAAAAACGTGACATACTATGTCCCCGGCGACAACAAAACCGAGCAGGCATATAAGGAATACTGGGATAAGATTAAAAATAAAAAATAATGGGCCTGCTCAGTTAGTGAGCATGAATATTATTAGGTCAAATGAACTTTACAAGATTCTTATCAGACTGTGATAAAATAGAATTATGAGCATGAGATGTTCTCATAGTGCCTGAAATATCTGATCTATTGTCAAGAATAGTTTTTGTGAATATATTTCCGGTAATGTTCAGTACTATACTTTGCAAAGTATAGTTTTTATCTAAAAGTTTGATAAGGAGAAAATAGTATGTATTGTTTTAAATGTGGTTTTCAAATCCTGGACGAATCTTTGTTCTGTTCTAAATGTGGTGCTGCACAGGATATGACTATAGGACAGCAAAAATCAACTGAGGTGGCAACAAATAAAGAACTTGATCGAGAAGCCATCAAGATTTATTTATCTAATCTTTTGTCATTAGAGTGTGCACAAAAGAAACTTAATGAGGATTATTATTGGGTAAATTATGAAACAGCCGTATTTGAAGATAATAATTATAATATGGAATGTGTATATTTTAGTACCAATATGTCTATTAATCGTTTATGGTTGCATTATGATGGCTTCAAGTATTACTTGCGTGCCCGCCAGTATACAGATGGCAGATGTGCAATAGAATATGAATCGCAAGACTATGGCTTTTGGCTTCCGATAGAGGAAAATTGGGAGTTTTTGAACAATTACGAAAATTGGCCAGCTATTGGTGATGACCTTTGGGGGTTGCTTCCTGAAGTGTTGTTTGATGTATTTGGTGCTCCGGCGCGCCAAAAAGCTTTTCGAGATTTTTTCTTAGAAAAATACAGTCAGTTTAAAAAGATAGCTCCAGATGGCTATGAAAAAGCTTTTAATTCTATGAAAACTACATATTCGAAACGCGCCGGCATTCTTAAAGAAATAGGTGAAGTTACTAAACTTTTGAAAAGTGCATATGATATTGATATTATTCCTCAACAATTCAGAAATATTTATGCGATTTGGTTTATACATGATTATATGACAACATCCAACGAATCACTTTCAAATGCTTTATTACATTTTAATCTCGATGAAATAAAAAACAAACTGGACACTGTAATAGAGCAGATGCAAGAAATAATTATCAACCAGGGGATTCAGATAGCACAGAACGAGCAAATACTCCGACAAAATCAAAAATCATTGGAGCATTTGGCAAAGATAGAACTGAATACAGAGAGGTCTGCTCAGTATTCTCAAATTGCGGCAAATAATGCTGAGGCTTGTGCCTGGATAGGTTTAGCGGATTATATAAGATAACAGCAAAAGTTTTGTTTTTTGCCTTGCACTTTATTTTTATTGTGCTACAATTCCTTTTTGAAAGGCGGTGGCTATTATGGCACAGTTAAAAATGTATTGGTTGGCAGGTACACCTATTGCAGACCTTGCTTTACCGGAAGAATATAAGATTTCACGTTACAACGGCACAGCCCCTGACCGCAAAGCGGAAAGGGGTGTTTAATATCAAAAAAGATGCTGTACAGGATTTTCCTGATACAGCATCTTAATTTTTAAACCTTTGCCGAGAACATTATAATAAATGCTTTTTCACCCTCGGGGAGGTCCAATCTGATTCCGTCCGTCATAAGCTCTTTGCCCGTTATTTCGAAAACTTTTTCGGGTGAATCGTAATCGTAAACAGAGTATACCGTTTCGTCTGAAAGTCCGTTCAGCTTAACCGTATAAACGGTTTCCTTAACGTCTGCACGCTTGTAAATGAGCGCCATTCCGCTGTCTGCCGAATAGTCCGAATACTGCATAGCGAGTATCCTATCGGAATAGTAGCTTCCCGAAGAAAGCGGATAATAGCATTCCCTCATCATTGAACGCTGATTGATGTATTCACCGTAATGCTCACCGTGTATTGTGCCGAAGGTCTCAAGGCTCATCGGCATAATACTGCTACGTGCGGCATATTCAGATTCACTGTAGGCAACAGTGCCTGAAAGGGGAAGCCAGAAGGACAATCCGAAAGTCTGAAACTGTGTTGCTTCAAGAATATCTTCGTGAGGGTTGCAGTTGTAGTCACTTCTCCATACGGGAATACTGCGGTGTGTCATTTCGAGGTCGAGTCTTCTTCCGCCCGAAGCACAGTTGTCAATAATAAGTCCTTCCACGTTTTCACAAAGACCGTCAAGGTATCTGTAAAGGTTTGAAACATAGTGGTTTTCTGTTATACCTTTTCTGCCACCGTAGAATTCCTTGTCCGCCTGCTCCCAGTAGATGTCGGGGGAGAAGTTGAAATCCTGCCTGTAAACGGAAATCCTGTTATCTTTTATGAAATCGGAGATGTATCCGATAAGATAATCGGTTGCAGCATCGTTTGCAAGATTCCACATCATGTTATCATTATCCTCAACCCCAATAAGCCATTTGTCGTTCTCTCTGCCTATGATATGGAAAAGTGATTCGGGACAAACACGCTCAGGCTCAAACCAGAGCACAAGACCGCAACCCTTGTCAGCGGCAAAATCGGAAACCTCTCCAATACCGTTTGGAAACCGCTGAGGGTTGGCAACCCAGGAGCCTACCGAGTCGTGCCAGCCTTCGTTGTATTTATACCAGCCTGCATCCATCCAGAAGCAGTCAATCTTACCGTAAACCTCTTCGCCGTAGTGGTTGGCGGATGAAAAAAGTTCCTCGGCTGTCTGCGTATGTGCAGGACCTGAGAATTCAAGCATTGTCATTGTGTCAGGAATGTTTTCGGGATAGACACAGTTGCCTATCCAGTTTCTGAAGGTGTTGAAGCCCTTGAGTGGATTGCCGTTATCGTAAAAGCTGAGTGAAACAAGGGGAGAGCGGACTTCTTCTTCGGGGAGAAGATAAGCCTTGAATTTTTCCTGTTTTACCTTAAAGGATACCTCGGATACGATTTTACTGAACTCTGCTTTCCAGAGACCTGTCCAGCCGACACCGAGAACGATGCCCGAATCTTTGCCGCTTACATTGAAATATGAAAGATATGTGTCGGTTGATCTGCCGTCCTTACTTGTGAAAGAAGCGGGGAAGATAGAAAGATTCTTGTTCATCAGTGCAAAATCGTAAGGCTCGTCAAAACTGCCCTTTGAATAATAAAGCTCCGCATTTTTAAGCTGAAGTGATGTGTCTGCGGCATAAAAGTCCGCAATTACGGGGGAGTTCTCATTGCCGTTGTTTACAATGTATACTGTCCATTCGCACGTTGCATTGTCTTCGTAAATCGTAGCTTCAACAGTTGCTTTAAGTGAAGACAGTTTATGGGTGAATGTGATATATGAAGTCTTACCGCCACTGTGTACAGCACCTGTCTTACTTTCTTCGCTGACGGAAGTGTCCCAATCCTCAAGGTTTTTCCTGAGTGACTTTCCTCCTGTCTTGAAATCATACGGAAGCTCGTAATCGTCGTCCTCAAGACGCAGGTTTTTATCAAACCAGTCACGGCACATCTGCTTTTCCTTGTCACTTATTTCGATTTCTTCGTTGGAGATGGTCTGAAAGGTGATGTCGGAGTTATATCGGTTTTCGGGAATCCTCTCAAGCTGAGTGAAAAATGCACTGAAAAAGGTGGAAAGTGCAAGAAATATTGATGTGATAGATTTAAACATAATTCAATCTCCTCGGTATCAGGATTATATATATAATTATAAATCTTTCATATTTTTTGTCAACAACACTGTTCCCTCATATGACATTAAAATTTATTTACTATTTTTCTCTTTGAATATTGAACTTTATTTTTTGTTGTGCTACAATTCCTTTTTGAAAGGCGGTGGCTATTATGGCACAGTTAAAAATGTATTGGTTGGCAGGTACACCTATTGCAGACCTTGCTTTACCGGAAGAATATAAGATTTCACGTTACAACGGCACAGCCGAAGACAGAAAGGCTTGGGTTGACTGTTGCAAGAACGGTTTGGTAGGTGACGAACCGTTTGAAGAGATTTTTCAGGACAGAATCATAGAACACGATTTTACAAATCCCGATACGGATACATATTTCATCGATTATGAGGGTGAACACATCGGTACAATCACAGCAGTCCATCATACAGATGTAAATTGCGGTGAGGTGCACATGGTAGGTCTCAAAACCGAATTCCGTGGCAAGGGTCTCGGCAAGTATCTTAATAATATTGCTATCAAGGACCTTGCAGAACGTGGAGTTGACTACATCTACCTTACCACAGATGAGTGGCGTAAGGGTGCAGTAAAGAGTTATCTCTCCTCAGGCTTCAAGCCCGTTGAATACGACGAAGGTATGCAGAAGCGTTGGGAAGCAGTGCTTACAGAGTATGATATCGACAGCGTTGATATGGTAAACGAGGACTGCTCATTCTATAAAACAATTTATAAGGCACCGAAAATCAAAATCGGTGTTGTAGGTGCAGGCCGAGGCAAGACTATGATCAACTACTGCGTTAATTCAAAGAACGCAGAGCTTGTAGCAGTCTGCGACAATCACAAGCCTACACTTGACTTCGCAAAAGAAAGCTACGGTAACGATACAATCGTTTTCTACGACGACCTTGAGGATTTCCTCAAGCACGATATGGATGCAGTTGTTCTTGCAAACTTTGCAACAGAGCATACACCTCTTGCAATCCGTTGTATGGAAAGTGGTCTTGATGTTATCAGTGAGGTTCTTCCCGTTCAGACAATGAAGGAAGCAGTTGAGCTTATCGAAACAGTTGAAAGAACAGGCAGAGTTTACGCTTATGCAGAGAACTACTGTTATATGGGCGCTCCGAAGAAGATGCGTGAGCTTTACAGAGCAGGCGTACTCGGTGAGTTCGAATACGGTGAAGGCGAGTATATGCACAACTGCGAGTCAATCTGGCACGACATCACAAGAGGTGTGCCTGAGCATTGGCGTAACAATATGCACGCTTGCTATTACTGCACACACTCAATCGGTCCGCTTATTCATATCACAGGTATGAGACCTGTCAAGGTTTCAGGCTTCGAGGTTGCACTCAATGCACGTATGACACGTATGGGTGCAAAGGCAGGTCCGATCGGTATGGAGGTTATCACACTTGAAAACGGTGCCGTTCTCAAGTCAATGCACGGTGTAGGTTGTTCAAAGGATTCAATCTGGTATTCAATCTACGGCTCAAAGGGACGTATGGAAAGTTTCCGTGAGGACAACGACCGCCACGGTGTAAATCACCTCTATGTTAATTGCGATGCTAACGAGGGCGACAATAAGTCAGAGGCAACAGAAGTAAGTACAGAGGACAGCCTTTCAAAGCTTGCTGAGGAAGCAGGACACGGCGGTTCAGACTTCTACACAATGTACAACTTTGTTGAGAAGCTCCGCGGCAGAGAGGATATGGACGTTATCGATGTTTATGAAGCAATGGATATGTTCCTTCCGGGTATGTTCGCATACTACTCAGTTCTTGAGGGCGGCAAGCCTATGGATATTCCGAACCTCCGCGACCCCGAAGAGCGTGCAAAGTGGAAGGATGACACACGTTGCACAGACCCGAATGTCGCAGGCGATATGCTTATCCCGAGCTACTCAAAGGGTAACCCCGACTTCCCTGATTCTACATACGAAAGAGTCAGAAAGATGTACGAGGAAAAACTCGCAGAAAGACAGAATAAGAAAGACTAAAACAAAAAATCATCGGCTTTTTAAGTCGATGATTTTTTGTTGCTGTTTTGATTTAATCCCAGAATATAATCAGCTGAAACATTATAAAATCTGCAAAGCTCAATGAGATGTCGTATAGGCATTTCGTTGATTCCTTTTTCATATCTGGAATAAACCTGCTGTGTGGTATTCAATACATCTGCTATTTCCTTTTGGGTATAGTCATTGTCTTCGCGCAAATCTCTGATGATTTCATAATACTTTTTCAAGTTTACCACCTCAAAAAAATAGTACAATACATCATTTGTGGTGTATTGACTTTACACTATTTGTGGTGTATAATTGTTTATGAAATATACTTAGCGGCAGTTCGTGCAGAAGATATTTTTGAACGCTAAAGACAATCGTAATGAAGAAATCAAAAACGATTGCATTGTTTTTACTTTCGGTAATTATAATTACTTGTTTTATGACTGAATTAGCGGTAAAATAAAAATGTAAATATTTGAATGGAGGATTTTATTATGACAAGATTTCTTAGTATGCTTTTCTCAATTTTCATGTTCTTTTTCTCTTGGCTTATACCTGCTGAAACACCGGGCGAGAAGCCGTTTGACCCACACATTATCGAAATAAACGGTATTACATATCAGAATGGTTTTGTTCCGCAGGACATGCATTTTAACAAAAAATATGATGTTGACACAGTTAAACCTGTGTGCAGTCAGTTTGCTTTGCCGAAAGCTATCAATTATTATCCTTTTGAGGATAATTGGATTATCAGAGGTGAAAGTGCAACATGGGATACGAGCGCTCAGAGCGTTGTATATTGTTCCGTTGATGAATGGGAAGAGCTCCACTCATATTATGCAGACCCCAATAATTATAATTATTGTTTTAAAGTTCAGTTTGATTTTGGAAACCGTACAACATACGGAATCCCGGATGTTGATATGGAAATGTTTGAGAGAATAATTCAGTTTGATGAAAATAATAATTACGGAACAAACAGCACAAATAAAGCTGAAACAATCAAGATTCCAATTAGTCATGATGACAATTTCATCTTCTATAAATATAGCAATGACGGAATGTTTTGTAATCATGCTGGTGAGTTTATTGTATACGAAGGTCATGTATATTATTACAGATATTCCAATATGGCGACAGGTCAGGATGAAGTAGCCATTCTTCCTGAAGAAATGGAAAACTATATTCTTTCATTACTTGAAGAAAATGATTTGTGTGGATATTTTGAATAATTTTTTCCAAAGTCTTATAAGCAAGCTCGACCTCACCTCGCGTGAGGTCTTTTTTTATTAAAAAATTTGTTTATTAAATTCGGGTTTGTCGGGGTAAACCTCGAGAAGTAATAAGTAAAAAGTAATAGTTAATAAGTGAGGGTCTGCGACGCTGATTTTAAATAACGGTTGCGTTGCAACCTACACCTCATCAGTCACTTCGTGACAGCTTCTCCTCAAGGAGAAGCCTTGAAATTGCGCAGTTTCCTAGCCTTCCCCTTGAGGGGAAGGTGCCGAGGAACGAGGCGGATGAGGTGGAAAACAACAGAACTCTACAAACCTGAATTTGCCGAACTGTTTTCTTGACGTCGCTCACCC
>JAZNCK010000022.1:0-5848 GCA_045587505.1 Acutalibacteraceae bacterium | reverse complement strand
TTCTGCTTCGCAGAGGTCTCCACCGGAGACCCGCGCCCCTCGACACGCTCCGCGTGCCTCGGTTTCAAACCATTTTACATTTCTGCACAAACAAAAAACCACCCTACTGGGTGGTTTCATGTTTGTGGCAGGGGCAGAAGGACTTGAACCCTCGGCACGCGGTTTTGGACACCGCTGCTCTACCAACTGAGCTATACCCCTATATCTTATTGGTGGGCCATCAGGGACTCGAACCCCGGACCAACCGGTTATGAGCCGGTTGCTCTAACCAACTGAGCTAATGGCCCTTGTTGCCGTAACAGCTTAGTTATTTTATCAAAACAATAAGAAAATGTCAATATTATTTTAAGTAATTTTTAAGATATTTTTAATTCTTTTGTGTTTGGGCTGTTGTGTGTTGACTTTTCTGTTTGCTTATATGTATAATATTTATGCAAAGGAGGTCGTTTTATGCAATGTCCTGTCTGTAACAGCATAATTCCCGATAATTCTAACTTCTGCGGTAATTGCGGCTCGGATCTCGCTTCTCCGCCATCGCAACCTGCAAATAAAAAATTGGCTTTTTTCAAAGGTCCGACAGACGGCGGTAAGGGATATGCCGCCATAATGACAGCTCTTATGGTTTTTCCCGCGACACTCTGTGTTGCTCTTGATCTCGTTTTTCACAAAAATGACGGGTGGTGCACTTATGTTGTCGGTGCGTTGATTGTTGCGTGGATAATTTCTGTTTTCCCCGTACTGCGCCTGACACCTGCTCCCGTAACGGCACTTATCTGCCTCTTCTCCGTCCTGGCTTATGTTGCGTACATAATCGGCAGGGCCGGGCAGATTTTCTGGTTCTACAAGGTTGGTCTGCCGTTGTTCATTCTTGCAGCAATATTTATTTCCGTCGATGCTGCATTGCTCGGTTCCGGTAAACTCAAAGGGCTGCATGTGCTTTCGCTCGTGAGTGTGGAAATCGCGGTTTATCTTGTTGTGATTGAGGCAACTGTCGATATGCTCCTGTTCAATATGGTAACAATCCGTTGGTCTGCGATCGTTTCCTGCTTCTTTATTTCTGCAGTCGCTCTTTTTGAAGCAGTCCAATATGTTATCAGATTGATGAAAAAGAACAGAAGGTGATTGCTATGAAAGAAAAGAAACAGAAAGAAAGCTTATGGCACGTGATTAAATTCACACTCTTCTCCCTCTCGGCAGGCATAATCCAGGCGGTATCGTTCACTGCATTCAACGAAGTTCCCTCTCTGCTCGGTTTTGCAAAGTGGCCGTATTGGGCATGCAACATTCCGTCACTCGCACTGTCTGTTCTCTGGAACTTCACACTCAACCGCCGTTTTACATTCAAATCGGCAAATAACGTTCCCGTAGCGATGCTGAAAGTTGCAATCTTCTACCTTATCTTTACGCCCGTTTCGTCCTACCTCGGAACACTTGCAACAGAAAACGGTTGGAACGATTACCTTGTCCAGGCTCTTGTTATGCTGAGCAACCTTGTTCTTGAGTTTGTGTATCAGAAATACTTTGTTTTCCGTAATTCAATTAACACAAACGATCTTGCAAACAAAAACAAATAAACGCTTTACCAAACGACGTTGTGTTCCTTGAGGGCAGAACGTCGTTTTTTTCAGAAATATGTCGTTTGTTGACGTAAACGAAAAAATATGTTATATTTTCCCGGGGTGGGGAAATTATGAAAAGAAAATTATTTTGCGAAATAAACGATACTACCTATAAAATTTCTGTTTTGAAAGGAATCGCGCTGAAAAACATACAGGATTTATTCAGCGGTCAGAAATTTGCGAAAACGTATTCGGATAAACCGTTTGACAACATACTCAAAAGTCATTCGTCCGTTGTTGTCCGTAAACTGCACGGGGTAGATATCGAGCTTCAGGAAAACAAGAAAACGAATCTTCTCCTTGCAGCAGCTACCGTAAACGGTCTTGTTGTTCAACCCGGAGAAGTTTTTTCTTTCTGGCGATGTGTCGGCAGACCGACAGAGAAAAAAGGCTATAAGGAAGGTCTTACCATCAGCGGAAGACTCGGTCTCGGGCGCGGTGTCGGCGGAGGTTTATGCCAGCTTGCAAATATGGTGCACTGGCTCGCCCTGCACAGCCCGCTTGAAACAGTTGAACTGCACCACCATTCGGATGCACTTTTTCCCGATGAGGCACGTCGTGTTCCGTTTGGTACGGGAACTTCTGTTTTTTACAACAGACTTGATTACAGATTCCGTAATACAATGGATCAACCCGTGCAGATTCTTGTCTGGATTGAAGACGGATTTTTGTGCGGTGAGCTCAGAAGTGTGCAACCGTTGGAAAAAAGATACAAAATAACCGAAGAAAATCACCACTTCCGTAAAGAGGGTGATGAATTCTTCAGAATAAGTCAGGTTTATAAAATTGAAATCGATAAGAAAAGCGGAGAAGAGAAAAAAACTCTCATTCTCGACAATCATTCAAAGGTGCTTTATGATTACAGCCTGATACCGACGGAGCAGATACGATGATTGACATACTGATTAAATCTTTTGAAAAAAATGCGACAAAAACAGCAATAAAAAGCTCTGACGGTGAACTGACCTACGCTGAACTTATGACTCTCGCACAAAGATATGCCCGGGATTTGCAAGGCAGCAACACTCCCGTCATTGTACGCGGTAACAAGGAACCGTTTATGCTTGCCGCTTTTGTTGCGTGCATTATGACGTCCCGCGCTTACATCCCGTGCGAGGAAGATATTCCACTGCAGAGACTTGAATACATCCGGGACATTACGGGCTCAGACATAACAATCGACAAAAGCTATAAAGTGGGGGAAACGCTTTTCTGCGATTACAGAAACGATGATAACGACACGGCATATATTATCTTCACTTCCGGCAGTACCGGAAAACCGAAAGGTGTTCCGATTTCCCGAGGTAATCTGAAAAATTTTGTGCATTGGGTAACTTCAATTGATGCGATGAAAATGTGCTCGGGCAAAAACGTGCTTAATCAGGCAAGATTTTCTTTTGACCTGAGCGTTGCTGACATATATTTTTCACTTTGTACGGGTTCGACGCTCTGTGTCCTCACGTCTGCTCAGCAGAAAGAAATCGCTCAACTTGTTCCGTCGATTTCGGAATTCAAGCCGTCACTCGCAGTTATTACCCCGACTTTTGCGAAATACTGTCTTTGTTTTGACGACTTCAACGCAGATAATCTCCCTGACCTTGAGACAGTATTCTTCTGCGGAGAACAGCTTGAACCGAGAACAGCGAAAGCCTTGTTCCGCAGATTTCCGAAGCTCAGAATCATAAACGCTTACGGTCCGACAGAAGCAACCTGTGCGGTTTCTGCATCAGAAATCACACCGGGAATGTGTGATGAGGCTTTGCTGCCTGCAGGGGAACTTGCAACAAGCGCTGTTGATATCAGCATAGATGATAACGAAATCGTACTTGACGGCAAATCCGTATTTAACGGATATATCGGCCAACCGAAACTTTCGGGTAAATATTTTACGGGAGATAACGGTGAACTGCGTGACGGCAGGCTGTACTGCCTTGGCAGAAAACACGGTTACATCAAGTTCAAAGGATACCGTATTGAACCCGATGAAATCCGTGAGGCAATTCTTTCGGTTGACGGCGTGCTTCAATGCGAAATCACCACGGCAGAAAGAAACAACACTGTTGTCAGCATTAACGCAACCGTTGTCTGTGAGAGTATGACCGAAAACGAGATAAAAACAGCGTTAAAAGAAAAACTGCCGGACTATATGATTCCGAAAAGCATCAGAATAAAACACGGAATCGGTTTTAACAATAATTTCAAACAGAGTTTATAAAAAGAGGTATATTCAGATGGATGTAAAAGTTTTTTTAAAAGAAGTGTGTGAGCTTGACTATATTCCGTCCGACGATTGCGAACTGCTGGAAAGCGGCATCCTCGACTCGTATGCTTTGATTGAGCTTGTCTCTGCGTTAGAGGACGAGGGAATTGAAATTCATCTTACACGAATTGACAAGGAACTTTTGAAAACACCTGCTTCATTGCAGAGGCTGATAGATGAAAGTGTATGAAAAACCGTACAATTCGGCAAAAAATTAAAACGGATTTAACTCGATTTTATGGGTTGTTTTCCTTGACTTTTTGCCGTTATGTGATATAATTCATTTGTGGATCAGATTGAAAAGTAAGTTTGTAACTGAAAGTAAATCCCACCTCGGTTACCCTGCCGTGTAAAAATTAAGGGTTTTTTCTTGCAGAAGTGGCGGAATCGGCAGACGCGCTAGATTCAGGTTCTAGTGAATGCAAATTCGTGAGGGTTCAAGTCCCTTCTTCTGCACCAAAGCACTCGGACACCATCAGGTGTTTGGGTGCTTTTTTGTTGGGACTTGAACCCTAAGAGGGTGAGGAGCGTAAAAAAACAATTCGGTGAATTGTTTTTAGCTCCGAAGTCCGAGACGGGTACTGTTGCATAGCAACGGTCGGCGAGGACGCAGCCCGTGAAACGGGCGTGTCCCTTCTTCTGCACCAATAAAAAGACACCTTCGGGTGTCTTTTTTGTTTGTTCGGGGACTTGAACCCTAAGAGGGTGAGGATCCACATCTTTTAAAAACTGCAATATCTGAAAATGTATGAAAAAACCGCCGATTATAAAAACGGCGGTTTTCTGCTATTATTCTGTTAAACTCAGATTCTTCGGAAAAGCCTGATTAAAACTTGTCGATTTTACCTACCGAATACTGAAGAATTTTAAGGGCATCGGTTGTGTTTACTTTATTGTCCTTGTTAACATCGGCATTGGTAAGCTTCTGACCTGTAAGAGTTACTTTCTTAACCGAATGCTGAAGAGCAAGAAGTGCGTCGGTTGTGTTGATTTTGCCGTCAAGATTTACGTCACCGGGTGTACCTGTTTCGGGTTTGCTTACCGCATCAATATCAAGAGCACAGATATTTCTTTCACCGTTTTTTGGCTGATAGTACCAGATAATTTTTCCGTTTGAATAAATCGGCTGACAGTCACTGAGGTTGCATTTTGTTCCTATAGACTGAACTTTTGAAAGCATTTTTCCGTTTTCATCAACAACCACAAACTTTACGTCTTTTTCTTCATATTCCCACCACTTGTAGCCTTCATACTCCACCGCTTCGAGAGGCTTAAATTCTTTCCACATTGCCACAAACTTGTTGTCATTGATCTTGACAAGATACGGTGCAGTTGCGCTCAGACCTTTGTTTACATAATCTGTAAGGTAAACCTTTTTGACTTTTGACTTATCTGTGTTGTTTTTTGCACTGATGAGAAGTACAGCGTTGCGTTCGTCTGTATCAAGACCGTGCATTTTTCTACTGTCATAAGAAGTTACCTTGCTGTGGTCAATGGAGTTGATTGAAACAATATAATTGTTTGCAGAAATCTCAAAACCACCCACATTTACACCTGTACAGTTTGCACCGCCCTCACCGGGAATATCAAATAAAGAAAGCTCTGAATAGCTTCCGTCTGCCAGTCTCTTGGAAAGAAGAATACTTCTCGGGTATGAATCACCGTGGTCGACAAGAACAGGCATATTGCCGTCATACTGAACGAACTGATTAAGAGAGTGGCTGACATGGTTATTCTGGAACTCCTGCAGTTCATTTTTAACCGTCATTGTCTTTGTGTCAATAACGATTGTAAACTGTGCCTGATGACCGTCGAAATACTCACGGGATGTATGAACAGTAAGTTCACTTCCGTCAGTATTTTCTGCCATAGCAACAGTACCGGCAGCGAACGGAAATACTGTTTCACAGTGGTAACCGTCTATTGTAAGTGCTTCGATACGTTTGAATTTTTTATCATATTTTACGAT
>JAZNCK010000021.1:0-8092 GCA_045587505.1 Acutalibacteraceae bacterium | reverse complement strand
CTCAGCTGCAGTACCTGCTGTTGTGGGAACAGCAATGATGGGAACGCACTTATTTTTTGTGGGAGCTACACCCTCAAGTGAACGAACATCTGCAAACTCAGGATTTGTGATGATGATACCGATAGCCTTTGCTGTGTCCATTGATGAACCGCCACCGATAGCAACGATACAGTCAGCACCGGCTGCCTTGTAAGCCTCAACGCCTGCCTGAACGTTTTCGATTGTCGGATTAGGCTTGATTTCACTGAACATTGCATATTCGATACCTGCAGCCTCAAGGATATCGGTTACCTTCTTTGAAACACCGAACTTAATAAGGTCGGGGTCAGAAGCAACAAAAGCCTTTTTAAAGCCGCGTGCTTTAATCTCGTCAGGGATAGCGTTGATAGCACCCTTGCCGTGGTATGATGTTTCATTAAGTACAAATCTGTTCATTGGTTATCATTCTCCTTTTGCCGTCATACGGCTGATTTCAGATATATTATAATACTATTCTCCGCAGATTTCCATTGACAAATTGTTAACAATACAAATATTTTTTATGTTGATTTTGCCGATTTTTCAAAGAACAAAAAATCCATACCATATCTTGTGTCGCAAGAATTTTCAGAAGACTAAACACAAATTATTTTGACAAAAAAGATTCCGAAAAGCCTTGACTTTATTCACTTTTATTTGTATAATACTAGGGCTGTGAAATTTGGAACACAGTATCCTTGCCACTTCGGTGGCCAGAAGACCAGAAGGAGGTGCTTTTAAGATGGCAGTATGTAACTATGAGGCAATGCTCGTTTTCTCCGTTAAGGAGAGTGAGGATGCAGCTAAGGCTTTGGTTGAAAAGTTCAAGGCTCTTATAGAGAGCAACGGTACTGTTGAAAGCGTTGAAGAGTGGGGCAAGAGAAAGCTTGCTTACGCAATCAACTATGAAACAGAAGGCTACTACGCTCTTTACAACTTCAGTTGTGACCCTGACTTCCCGTCAGAGCTTGACCGTGTCCTTAACATTACAGACGGCGTTCTTCGTTCACTTATAATCAAAAAATAAGGGAGGAAGCAACAATGATCAACAATGTAGTATTGATGGGTAGACTTGTTGCAACTCCTGAGTTGCGAAATACCCAAAACGGTGTTGCCGTAACATCATTCACTCTTGCAGTTGAGCGTTCATTTGCTCGTGCAGGTGAGCAGAGACAGGCTGATTTTATCGACTGTGTTGCATGGAGAAATACCGCTGAATTTATCGCAAGATATTTTCAGAAGGGTTCTATGATCGCAGTTACAGGTACAATCCAGACCCGTACTTACGATGACAAAAACGGTAACAAGAGAAAGGCAACCGAAATTGTAGTTGACCAGGCAAGTTTCTGCGGTTCAAAGGCTGAAACAGGTACAGGAAGCTACAGTGCTCCGGCTGCAATGCCTGCAGCTCCGTCATTCGCTACCGGTTCAGAAAGCGATTTTGAGGAGATTACAGGTGATGACGATTTGCCGTTCTGAGCAAATCACAGGTAACAAACGGTTACCCAATAAAATAGGAGGTATTTTACAATGGCTTACGATAAGAACAATGGCCGTCCTAACAGAAAAGGCCGTAAAAAGGTTTGTTCATTCTGCGTAGATAAAGTTGAGTGCATCGATTACAAGGATGTAAACAAGCTCAACAAGTACACATCAGACAGAGCGAAGATTCTTCCCCGTCGTGTAACAGGTACTTGCGCAAAGCATCAGAGAGAGCTTACAACAGCTATCAAGCGTGCTCGTCATGCAGCTCTTATGCCTTACACATCAGACTGATAAAACCCATTCTCACCACAGACGAATTGTCTGTGGTGATTTTTTATGCCCTTTTATATACATTGACTTTGAACCTGTTTTTCGGTATAATTCTATCCGAAGATGTTCAAATATAAAACGAAAATAAAAAGAGGTTTATATGTCAGAGAATTTAAAATCCGTTTTAACTTCCCTTTACGAGGGATTCGAAAAAGGTGTAGATTTCACCAACACAGCACTTTACACATACATTCTTATTATACTTCTCGTTCTTGCAGGTCTTTACTTTACCGTTCGCACACGCTTTGCTCCGTTCCGCCTGTTCAGGGAGCAGATACGTTCTGTTATGGAAAAACCTGAAGGTGATAAAACCGTTTCATCTTTCCAGGCACTTATGGTTTCCACGGCATCACGTGTAGGTACAGGCAACATTATCGGTGTTGCTTCGGCAATTATCAGCGGTGGCTACGGTGCCGTTTTCTGGATGTGGATAATTGCCATCATCGGCAGTGCATCAGCACTCATCGAAAGTACCCTCGCCCAGATCTATAAGAAAAAAGGTCCCGACGGTTGCTACGGCGGTCCGGCTTATTACATTCAGGGTGGGTTAAAAAGCCGTCCTCTTGCAATAATATTCTCCGTGCTGCTTATCGCAACTTACGGTGTCGGCTTCAATATGCTCGCATCATATAACCTGCAATCAACTTTCGGCACATACAGTTTTTATAATGAAAAAACAACTCCGTGGATAATCGGTGCCGTGGTTGCCGCATCAGTTGCTTTCTGTCTCTTTGGCGGTGGAAAACGCCTTATCAGAATGACAAGCTTTCTCGTTCCGGTTATGGGTGTTGCATACATCCTCGTCTCTGTCGCAATTACACTTCTCAACTTCAGGCAGTTACCCTCCATTTTTGTATCCATCTTCACCGAAGCTTTTGATTTTAAGGCAATTTTCGGTGGTTTCACAGGCTCATGTATTATGTACGGCATCAAGCGAGGACTTTTCAGTAACGAGGCCGGCGTCGGATCTGCACCAAACGCATCTGCTTCGGCAGAGGTCAGTCACCCTGTAAAGCAAGGACTCGTCCAGGTTCTTTCCGTTTTCATCGACACAATCCTTGTCTGCTCCGCGACAGCTTTCCTGTGTATGTGTTCAGGTGTTGATCCTGAAAAAATAAGCTCCCCTGCCGAATATGTGCAGATTGCACTCAGCCATTCTTTTGGCAGTTTCGGTCCGATTTTTATAACCGTTTCGATGTGTCTCTTTGCATTCACAACTCTTCTCGGTAATCTTTACTATGTCGATAAGGGTATCTGCTTTATAAATGGAAAAATCCCGGGTAAAAAGTTTACAACCTTTTATCGCATCTTTGCTTTGCTTCTCATCTTTGTCGGTGCCGGACTTAATGCCGGATTGTTGTGGAACATTGCAGATGTGCTTATGGGCGCAATGACAATTATAAATATTCCGGTTATAATAATTCTCAGCAAATACGCTCTACGTGCACTCAAAGACTACGAAAAGCAGAAAAAAGCAGGCAAAGATCCTGTATTCAAAGCAAAAAACATCAACCTTCCGCACGAGGTTGATTATTGGAAATAAAGCATAAAAGCAGAGAAACCTCCATCTCTGCTTTTATTTATTCACAAATAACTCTTTTATTTTTTATAAATATGGTGTATAATGCAGATATAATCTTATAAGGAGATTTATGCTATGAAGAAGAATATTCTCGTTACCGGTGGCGCAGGATTCATCGGAAGCAACTTTATTTATTATATGCAGAGAAAGCATCCTGACTATCGTCTGGTATGTATCGATGCTCTTACCTACGCAGGTAACCTCTACACACTTGACGAAGCAAAGAAGGGAGATTTCCGTTTTGTGCTCGGTGACATCTGCGACCGCAAACTCGTCTTTGACCTTTGCGAAGAAGAGAAATTTGATGTAATTATCAACTTTGCCGCTGAAAGTCACGTTGACCGTTCAATCGAAAATCCCGAAGTCTTCCTCAAAACAAACATCCTTGGTACTCAGGTGCTTCTTGATGCCTGTAACAAGTTCGGTATTCCTCGTTACCACCAGGTTTCAACGGACGAGGTTTACGGTGATCTTCCGCTTGACAGACCTGACCTCTTCTTTACCGAGGATACCCCGATCCATACATCTTCACCGTATTCGGCAAGTAAAGCATCTGCCGACCTGCTCGTTATGGCTTACCACCGTACATTCGGTACACCTGCGACAATTTCGCGCTGTTCAAACAACTACGGCCCCTATCAGTTCCCTGAAAAGCTTATCCCCGTTATGATTGCGAAGGCCCTTGCTGACGAGTCGTTACCCGTTTACGGAGAGGGACTCAATGTTCGTGACTGGCTTTATGTTGACGACCACTGTAAGGCAATCGATATGATTGTTGAAAATGGCAGAATCGGTGAGGTTTACAACATCGGCGGTCACAACGAAAAAGCAAACATAGACGTTGTAAAAACAATCCTTAAGGCTGTCGGCAAAGACGAAAGCCTTATCACTTTTGTTAAAGACCGTCCGGGTCACGATATGCGTTACGCTATTGATCCGGCAAAAATCCACGCCGAACTCGGATGGGAACCCGAAACACTCTTCAACGAAGGCATTCAGAAGACAATCGAGTGGTACCTTACAAACCGTGAGTGGTGGGAGAAAATCCTGAGTGGCGAATACCAGAATTACAGAGGTTAATTTTATGAAGAAAATTATTTCAGTTTTGCTTCTTATTGTAGTCTGCACAACATTTTTTGCCTGCAGACATACAGATGGTGACCTTGGGAAGCGAACAACTAAAAACGAAGAAAACGGATACACTCTTATGCAGGAAGTCAGACCTTTTGATTTTGATGACGAAGAGGAAGCCCTTGAAGGCATGAAAGGAATCCGACTTGAAGGCTTCAAGGTGACAAAAGACAACACTACCGGTCCTATCAAAACCAAATCCGATGTTGTCAAAATTGCGCGTGAAGAGGCAACCGCAGAATACAATACTATTTCCCTGTATTTTGACAGAACAACAGGTGTATGGAAGGCTGTTCTCTCTTTTGCGACAGAAACAACAGCAAAAGACGGAACAATTTCACGCGAAACTGTTGAAAAAGAAAGCATCTTCGTTGATGAAGACGGATACACTCTCTTCTCTGTCAAACACTGATAAACGTAAAACCGTATGAAAATTATTGCAAAAATCCGTACGGATTTCCCGACCAAGTTCGGTATCCCGCGTCAAAGCGGACTTGTTGATGAACTAAAAGGAACGGTGGTTTTCGAGCCGACTTACCGCAACACCGATGCTTTGCGTGGGCTTGAAGAGTTTTCCCACATCTGGCTTATATGGAAATTTGCCACAGACAGCAGAGATGAATGGTCCCCTACCGTGCGACCACCCAAACTCGGCGGTAACACGAGAGTTGGTGTTTTCGCTTCACGTTCACCTTTCCGTCCTAATTCACTCGGCATGTCCTGTGTAAAACTAGAATGTATCGAACAAACCGAAACACACGGCACTGTGCTTCACGTTTCGGGGGTTGACCTTATGGACGGCACAGAGATTGTGGACATCAAACCGTACATACCGTACGCGGACTGTCATCCGGATGCAACGGGTGGATTTTCAAGAGATGCAGCTTCACCGAAGCTCAATGTCGTATACGATAAAGATACACTCTCCCACCTGCCTGACGACAAACGCAAGGCACTCATCAAGGTGCTTGAGCTCGATCCGAGACCTGCATATCAGGATGATACAGACAGAATCTACGGATTCCGCTTCGCAGGATATGAAGTTAAATTCAACGTAAACGAAGATACTCTTTTTATTAAAGAAATTACAACCGAATAAAACAAAGAAAAGACCGTTGGAAAACCAACGGTCTTTAAAAATTCCATTTGAGAGAGATTATTTAATCTCGATCTGTGCGCCAACTTCTTCGAGCTTAGCCTTGATTTCCTCAGCCTCGTCCTTAGAAACGCCTTCCTTAACAGCCTTGGGAGCGCCATCAACAAGAGCCTTAGCTTCTGCAAGACCAAGACCTGTGATGTCCTTAACAGCCTTAACAACCTTAATCTTCTGGTCGCCAGCGCCTGCAAGGATAACGTCAAACTCTGTCTTCTCCTCTGCTGCCGGGCCTGCTGCTGCAGGACCTGCTACAACTGCTGCTGCAGCTGATACGCCGAACTCATCCTCTACTGCGTGTACGAGCTCTGAAAGCTCAAGAACTGAAAGAGTCTTCAACTCTTCAACGATTGCCATAATTTTCTCTGATGCCATGGTTATTTACCTCCATAATAATTTTTAGTAATTTTAAAATTAAGTTTGCTGACTTAAGCCTCAGCGGGAGCCTCTGCCTTATCGGCAATAGCCTGTACAGCTCGTGCAAAACCAGCGATAGGTGCGCTGAATACATTTGCAACCATAGAGAGCAATGTCTCTCTTGACGGAAGTGTTGCGAGCTCCATAAGCTTATCCATGCTGATAACTTCACCGTCGATGTAACCTGTCTTAAGGTTGAAGTTTTCGTGACCCTCAGCATACTTGTTGAGGATACGAGCAGCTGCTACGTAATCGTCCTTACATGTTGCGATAGCTGAAGTACCGTCGAGAACCTCACTCATTGACTCAAGAGCTGTGCCCTGGATAGCGAGTTTGATAAGAGTGTTCTTAACAACAGTGTACTCAACGCCTGCTTCACGAAGTTCACGACGAAGAGCTGTATCGTCAGCAACGGAGATACCCTTGTAATCTACGATTACACCTGCGCATGAATTGCTGATTCTGTCAGCAACTTCTGCAACTATCTTCTTCTTCTGTTCCAATACGCTTGCACTTGGCATTTTTTTCACCTCTCAAAAATGGGATACGGTGCTATAACGAAAATAATCCCTGCCCACGAACCGTGGACAGGGAACAAACATACATTTTACGGGTTAGCAGACCTCTGCCTGATAACCTTGTATGCTCCTATCCTCGGCAGGTGGTTAAAAACCGTTACGCATGAAGCACCTGCTGTCTTTGAATAAAGAACAGCTTAGATATAATACCACACGATTTTACCCGTGTCAAGTATTAACGAAAATTTAATCAGTCTGTGATAACAGCCTTAGCGGGGTTGATACGCACGCCGGGGCCCATTGTTGATGCAACAACACAAGATCTGATATACTGACCCTTTGCAGCAGCCGGCTTTGCCTTTTCGATAGCAGCAAGGAGAGTCTTGTAGTTCTCGCCGAGCTTCTCTGCACCGAAGGAAACCTTACCGATGGGGCAGTGGATGATGTTTGTCTTGTCAAGACGGTACTCAATCTTACCAGCCTTAGCTTCTTCAACAGCCTTAGCTACGTCAGGAGTAACTGTACCTGCCTTGGGTGAGGGCATAAGACCACGGGGGCCAAGAACCTTACCAAGACGACCAACAAGACCCATCATGTTGGGGGCTGCGATAGCAACGTCGAAATCAAGGAAACCTTCGCCCTGGATCTTTGCAACAAGATCCTCAGCACCTACGATTTCAGCACCTGCTGCAGCAGCAGCGTCAGCAGCTTCGCCCTTTGCGAATACTGCAACTCTAACTTTCTTACCTGTACCGTTGGGGAGTACAACAGCGCCTCTAACCTGCTGGTCAGCGTGACGTGAGTCAACACCAAGACGAACGTGTACTTCAACAGTCTCATCAAATTTTGCTGATGAAGTCTTGACTGCGAGTTCAAGAGCTTCCATCGGCTCATAGAGTGATGCTCTGTCAACGAGCTTTGCACTCTCTAAATATTTCTTACCGTGTTTCATTAGTTAATTCCTCCCTGAAAAGTGGTTAATCGGATTTTTCCTCCCACGCGGGAGATTAGTCTACAACAGTAACACCCATGCTGCGTGCAGTGCCTGCGATCATAGACATAGCTGTCTCGATGTTTGCTGCATTCAAGTCGGGCATCTTCTGTTCAGCGATTTTTCTAACCTGCTCGCTTGTGATTGTTGCTACCTTTGTCTTGTTCGGTACACCTGAACCGCTTTCGATACCACAAGCCTTCTTGATAAGAACAGCTGCGGGCGGTGTCTTTGTAACGAATGTGAATGTACGGTCTGCATAAACTGTGATTACAACGGGGATGATAAGAGCTACGTCGTTCTTTGTACGCTCGTTGAATTACTTTGTAAATGCCATGATGTTAACACCATGCTGACCTAAAGCAGGACCAACCGGGGGAGCCGGTGTTGCTTTGCCTGCAGGGATCTGAAGCTTAATAAAGCCTACTACCTTCTGAGCCATTTTTTGCACCTGCAAAATATGTGGT